>JAQYAV010000044.1 GCA_029338675.1 Lachnospiraceae bacterium | reverse complement strand
AGATTGAAATTCCACAGTTACTGACTAAGTGACGCGACTTAGTTTAATTGACGAAAACCGGTCTGCAGGTCATAATTACAGTTATCGATAATCGGTAGCTGTTTTTTTATGACCTGAGCCCGGTTGTTCGCGTATGAATTTTTCTTTCAATGCATCAAATGAATTTGCATTTTATCTTGTTCCTGATTCAAGAATTGAAAATGACTTTCTATCGCAATCTATTTCGCACAATGCACCTATAGGAAAAACAGTCATTGGTGTGTGATGAACAAAGTCAACATTTTCAAGAATAACCATATCCTCCCTATGTACTTCTTCATTAATTACTTTCTGTAAATAATATCTGGAAAGATCATCAAGTTTACCCGTAACAATTGCTGATGCCTTATCAAAAATACCGGACGCCGCAAATGCTCTAAGATTATGAAATCCTGCCAATGCATCTCCATAAGGTTTCCCATGTTCAATGGCTAATATGGCACCATCAAGATACTCTTTTGAAGGATAATACTTCGTACCCATTATTTGATTCATTGGTCCAGGCATCATCACAAACAGGCGCCCGGATACCATTCCTGTGCCCTGAACAATGGAATAACCTTCATGCTTTTCCCACTTTATTTTCTTTGGATTTATCTTGTCATTCCATTCAATCTTTGTATAGGCTTCCGGAGGCATAATCTCTCCAATTATTTCATTTGAAAATAAAGCTTTTCGAATTGCTTCTTTGGAGTAATCATCAAATTTACCCGGTTGTCCGATTGGCGTAAGTACATTCGGACCATAATACGCTCTTACACCTGCATTTGCGAACACAGCCATCCATGTATTTACATCTGAATATCCCATCAGTATTTTCGGATTGTCATAAATGATATTAGTATCAACATATGGAAGCACCCGATACGAATCATCACCTCCCTGATTGCATACAATTGCCTTAATCTCAGGATTGGTTAATGCCCATTCCAAATCTGCCCATCTTAACTCCGGATGCGTATATAAAAACTCATTTCCTTTAAGAGCATTCGGCGTTTCCACTACTTTCACTCCATATTCATTTTCAAATCTGGCTTTTGCCAGTTCATATCTTGGAAGCATATCCGGATCTCCTGCACGCCCTCCGGAAAGTGAAATAAAAGCAACTGCATCACCTTTACATATGTGTGCTGGAATTTTTAATCTATCCACCTACTAGCCCCCCCTAACCTCACGAAATATCAATTTGACGCTCTAACGAGCCATGCGAGGATTTGTGTGATTTGGCCGATGGGAGCTTGCTCACAATCGGACATATTCACACAAAGACTCATAGGGCGACAAACGACATGAGCAAGAATGCTAAGCATTCTGCGAATGGCCTTTGTCGGCGTGGCGAGTAATAAGTACTACTGCTTTTGTATCCTACTAACATAATTCTTCGCATTTAAAACTAATAATAGAGAATAAAAAACTGTAATAACAAAAGGTATTATTACATACCAAATACTCATTTTATTCTCGCTCTGCAAACTGAATATCATAATTGCAATAGTATAACCACAACATATCAGTTCTAACGAAAATAAAATTACCGCTCTAAATATTGATTGTTTTTTCTGCTTATCCACATAATCTGCTATTTTTAACAATGTTTCTTTTTCTTCTTTTTCCATAATCTCACTTTTCCTTTCGCCATCAATTATTTCTCTGATTTCCACATTATAAAAATCAGCTAGTTCGACAAGAATTCCCAAATCTGGCATCGTATTTCCGTTTTCCCAGCGTGAAACACTTCGTGAAGATACGCCAAACATTTCTGCAATTTCTTCCTGCGTCTTACCATTTTCTTTTCGTAACTCCTTTAAGAAGTTTCCTATCTTCACCTGATCTATCATTTAGTTTCCTCCTTTCACTGCCGATTATCATGTAATTGTCTCTTAAATACCACGTCATAAAGTGAGAAAATGATGTATTTTAGCTAGACAAATATGTCTGATACTCTATTTTCCTTTATTTTTTATCCTTTAGAACAGAAAAACTGAAAGTTGAGCGTCCTTAATTCAAATTAAAAGCTATTAATTTCTCCTTCGTATTCCATTGAACGCATCTTATTGCTACCATCAAGTTTTTGAAACTGACCATATTTAGTAAAACAAATATTGGTGCCTGACCCCGTGACCAATATTTCACGGTGTCAGACACCAATGTGGTCAACTTAAGATGTTCATAATTAGCGCAAACCGTTGAAATACAAGGGCTTGCGCTATTTTTATCTTCAAAAATTTATAAAAAAAATTACATTTTACTATTGACAAATACCTCCAAAAATGCGGTCGCTTCGCGACCTTTGATTAATAAAGATATTCCCGTTGTAGCGGGGATACAAATCATAAACATTTTGGAGGTATCTACATGAATAAAATCAACATCTGCAAAACTATCCTACAATCCATTCAATCCTTTATCTTCTCCGAGGAATGTCTTGAAGCACATCGACAACAAATATTAAAGTTCTAAATGCGACTATAGTTTACACATTTAGACCTCCTATTTTAATCATCAAATAAATCTTCCATCGACACTTGGTTTCCGACTATACTGCTGTATTTGTTATCTTTAACACCATATGTGGTAATCATAGTAAGCTGAAGTCCATACTTAGTTCGCGTACTTCTCCTAAAAGCTTCGATTTTATTACGTAACTTTAGATCATACTCTTTATCAATAATGTATTCATCAGAGGCAAATTTAATCTCACAAATATTAATCACGCGGTCTCTTCTTTCAATTACCAAGTCGATCTGAGCACCTGATATTCCCAGATCTTCATCACCTCTTGTGAACCATATATATTCTTCAGATAACACACCAGAAATCCCAATTTTTTTCTTAATTTGATTAACATGGTCTTTGCACACTTGTTCAAATGTGAGCCCCGCCCAACTTCTTCTTGACGGAACATCTAGTGCCTTGCTCCAGTAATGCTCATCTTTCCCATGGTTATTTTTAAGAAATTTAAAATAGAAATTGGTGTAATAATCAGATGATTGGTATAATGTGTCTTTCTTCTTATTACCATAAAACGATGATGCTCTGACAAATCCTGAATTAATCAAGTTTTCAAGAATCTTAGTGAGTTTGCCATTAGCTGCAAGTCCCGTCATATTGGCAATCTCATTTCTTGTATAACCACTTCTTTTCTCTGCAAGACATTCCATAACCATTACATACTTATCACTACTAGTAAATAATGTTCGGTATAGATGTTCAAACTCATCCCACAGTTCTGCCTTTTTTCTAAAGAAAAGATTGTCTATGTTTTGGACATACGACATATTACTATCTAACAAACTTAGATAGTACGGTATTCCACCCATTATCATATAACATTCCGTAATATTATATTCCGACCATGATATACCCTGAGTTTGCAAATATTCTTTTGTTTGAGATAACGTAAATGGTTCTAAATACAATCTACACGTTTGCCTATTAAACAAACCACCCTTATTATTTGCAATATTATCTACCATCCAAGATGTAGCCGAACCACAAATAACAAATACAAGATTATCTTTACTTGAACCATAATCATTCCAGAAATATTCAAACGCTGGTAAAAAACCTGACTTATGTGTATCTAACCATGGCATCTCATCTATGAAAAACACATGTTTTTCATCGTTCGATAATTCTTCAACATATTCTCTAAGATAGTTAAATGCCTGAATCCAGTCTTTTGGATTAGTCCACTCCTTTTTAGACCTTCTATTCAATTCGTCAGCAAAATTTCTTAACTGTACTTTTTTTGGCTGACCAAACGCGCCAGTGACTTTAAATTCAAGCTTGTTTTTAAAAAATTGATTAACTAGAAATGTTTTTCCAACTCGTCTTCTTCCATAAACAACAACAAGCTGTGCTGTTGTTGCCTTCATGCATTTTTCAAGTCTCTCGCATTCCTTTTCTCTTCCAATTAGATTATTCATATCCTTATAATATCCAAAATTCGAACCCTAGTCAAGAATTAGTGGTCTAAATCTAACTTTTTCACAAACTTTTAGATCACTATTTAAAGAATTGAAAAATTAGAATTTACGTTAGCCCGAATGATCAAAATTATATCCTTCGCAGGATTAACATTTTAGCAACGCTTAAAAAGAACCGAAACATCATCTTTACTAAGTCCACATTTGCCATAGAATACTTCATTTGGCTCAATTGACATTAACTGTACAACAGAGATTCTTTTCTCACGCAAAATACTCTCCAATTCATTAATTAATTTCCTGCCAATACCTGTCTTTTTGTTCTCAGGCATAACAAATATTTCAGAAACATAAAAGAAATCTTCTTCAGCATATGGATCAACAAAACCTAATAATCCCCCTTTGATAATTCCGTCATCTATCGCCGCCAATCCAATTGCCTCATAGTTACTCATTATTGCTTTTACTCTTCTAATAGCTCTCTCTTCACTCCAATTTTCGTTCCAAGGCTCTTCAGAATATGCACTAGCCATTGCATTTGCTAAACCTTTATAATCATTTTCTGTAATCTTTCTATATTGCATACTATATATTTCCTTTCTGCATGATAAAAAATGAAAATCTACTACACCATATTATCAAAATTTGATTTTTTACTGTTGTAACATAGCATATCTAACTAATATTCTTTATTATATTTGTTTGCAATCATAATATCTATACAATGCTTATGTGGAACTCCCCCACTATTACAATCATAAATCACTTCTTTCATAGTTGAAATTTCCCAATCATAATAGTATGTAAAGAGCTCTCCTGATTTCCACGAATAACGATACGCTTTTTTCTTTTTATCATCCACTTCAATAAAAGGTTTTTCTACAAATACTTTTATAGCATTCAGTCCATCATCATTTGTGTGTTCTTTTAAGTGTTCTGTAATGTCAATCCTTAAATCAGGCTTCATATAATCAAAAACACCACTACTAAAAATAATATCATACTTATCTACCAACCGATAATCATTTAAGTCTGCTTGAAAGAAATCTACGTACACTCCACATTGTTCAGCTAATCGTTTACCTTTTTCAATTCCATCCTTCGATAAATCAAAAGCTGTTACTTGGTATCCATTACGTGCAAAAAATACTGCATCTTTTCCTTCACCGCATCCAATATCCAATACCTTCAGTGACTTTATTGGCGGTTTCATTTTCATTATTTCAAAACAAGTTTCATTTGGTTGTAAACCCCAAAAAAATTCTTCTTTTTTATAACGTTCATCGTAATACCCATGTGTTTTATATTCATAACCAAGCAGTGTATCCGATGATGTCTGTAAAATACTAGCAATTGCAGGTAATAAATCAATTTCGGGATAACTCGTTCCATTTTCCCATTTTGATACTGCCTGGAATGATACATGAAGCTTATCTGCTAAGACTTGCTGTGTCAATCCAAGTTCTTTTCTTTTTGTCATAATAACGTTTCCTATATTCATTGTTTCTACCTCCATAAACAAATTTTACTTCGAATAGAAATCCGTTCCAATAACTTGTCTGTTTAGCTTGAGACAAAAATTCTACCATTAGTTGAACAATCACAAAATCGAAATATAGTATCTTAATTACCATTTTCTTAATCTTTTTTCTTACATATCGTATTTGCTAAGATAATCAAAGCAATGCAACATATCATCTTCCATTTCGCATATATCTGCTAGGAATGACTGGCCATAAAATGTATTAAATCCAAGCTTGTGTAGCATAAGATGATTCATTGTAGTGTCCGAAAATCCAAGAAATAATTTCCCCTTTCCTGCTACATCAATAGCCTCTTTTAGTTCATTATTATCAAACAAATATGGAAGTAATCGATATGTATCATCTCCACCGATTGCACAGAGAATCATGTCAACATCCTTATCCCTCATTGCCAAAAGCAAATCATCAGCTCTCTCTTTTGGATGATTCTTTACATACTCATTTCTTTCATTGCATGTGGCATAACTTTTACATTTAGGCCAAATTCTTCTAGCCTTTTAAGTCCTATATTTACTTCATGCTTTACAAAGTCTTCACCTATTGTTCCTGCTGATAGACTAACAAGAGCCACATTTTTTATCATATAATCTCTTCCTCCATTGTAATGAAAATATGAATTTAACAATTCTGCAACTTCAAATTTCACTTTTATCTTTATAACATCATTGTCATATATGGAGGAATGCAAATAATTCCATCTTTGATAATCAAATTTCTAGGATGAATAATGTAACTCTCTCCGATACGATTCCTATATTTTTCTCTAAACTTATTCAATGATGTTGTTTTATACTGCTTCCCTGATTTCACTTCAATCGGATACATCTTGTATTTCAATTTGCTGTTATTTGAGATAATAAAATCGATTTCCATATCATTTCTGTGCTTATATTCATTGTAATGCATATAGAAATACAACTTATGTCCATTTGCAACCAACATCTGTGCTATGGCATTTTCATAAAACATTCCTTCATTAATTTCCAATTTTCCTGCCAATATTTGCTTATACACCTCATCCTCAAGCAATTCATTTTCATCAAATGCATGACTCACCAGGAGTCCGGTATCACCCAAATAACACTTAACATAACTTCTCGTTTCGTTTAATGACAATCCTACATTTGGATCATTACACAAGAAGCATTCATTAGATATCATAGAATCTGCTAGCCAAAAGAAAGTTGCTTCGTATTGCTCTGCATAACTACCCTCTTGCAACTGTTTAAATACAATTCGTTTTTCATGCCGTGAAAGAAAGTTCGGAATCTGGTCATAAATCGAAAGCACCTTGCTTCTGTATCTCGCATCTATCTTCATAATATCTTCTCGATACAATCTAAGGATGTCTCTCTTTTCCTTATCTGCCTCTGTGAAATCCTTTTTATTCTCGACAAATGCAACAACTGGCTTCGGCATTCCCCCTACAAGCATATACTGATGAAACAGCAACATCGCCTTATTGTGCATCCCTCTCTCCAACGGTTCCTTCTTCTCGAAACAATTTTTGATATAATCTACGAGTAATTCCTCGCCCAGTGCAATAGAAAACTCTTCGAAATCCAATGGATACATATTGATGTGCCGTTCCTCGGATGGTATTACAATATCCTTTACATTCTCTTTGATGGATATGAGAGACCCTGTTTCTATATAATCATATCTTCCATCTGCCACCAGATATTTTATAGCAGCTCGTGCCTGTGGAAATATCTGTACCTCATCAAAAATAATAAGTGATTTTCTTTCCGTAAGTTTTTTTCCAAAATGAGTTTGCAACAACATAAAAAAAGTATCAAGGTCATTCAAATATGTTTCAAAATACATTTCAATTTCCTTATCTTTTTTTGCGAAGTCAATTAGAATATAACTTTCGTATTCTTTTTTTCCGAACTCCTCACAGATGGTAGACTTGCCGATTC
>JAQYAV010000043.1 GCA_029338675.1 Lachnospiraceae bacterium | reverse complement strand
TCATCTCCATACTTTCTTACAACGTCTAATGCATCATCTCCATGCTTTAGTACTAGATCCATTACATCGTCAGCTCTACTACTATTTGCCTTTAGCACATCAAGTATATCTGGAATCTTATTCCATCCTGATTTAGAATTTTTTGCATATTTAAGAAGACTTTCAGCAGTATCTTTTCCAAAACCACTTTTATATATCTTCTCTAACGCTTCTAGACCTGCTTTTTTGTTTGCATATGCATATTTTTCGAGGATATTAATTTACTTTTTGCTATTGATTTAAATACTGTTTTATTTTAGAAAATGGCACAGTACTAAATTAAAGTTTAGAAATCTGCGCCATTCATTCTGGTAGAATTGGGGAATCAAATTCAATTAACCAGTATGTTATTATTCCTGTTCGCTATCCCAAATCAATTTAAATTTAAAACCTAATAATTTATTTTTCTCAACTGTTTGTTTAAACTCATCTGAAACAAATGCATATCTAGTTTTTTCGTCTGAAATTTTGAATATCGAAACATTCTCAATTATATTTGGAATAAAAACATATTTTTTAAAAGCCATAATTCTTTTTCCATCTCTATATGTTTTATATAAAGATTTTTCATAATCTATAGCATTCAAAACAGTAATAACATTAATGCAAAAATATTCTCTTTCATTGAAATCTAATGGTAATATTTCCACATTTTTGCTTATCAGTGGACCTATACAGTTCACGGCTCTTTTACTAAATACTGGAATTATAAATCCAGGTGCATCACTTAACGCAAGCCCTTTCTTTGGTTCCATTCTTTTGACCTTAATAGGTTTCCAATTACTTAAATGACTTCTACCGTCAAAAGATTGAATTTCCTCAACTGTAAAATCTCTTATTGGTATTAAATTGTCATATGTATCTAGTTCGAAATTTAGTTGCCATATTTTCATATACATTTTCTCCTATTGCAAAAATGTTCCATCAATCAATTCGTCACTAATAAATTCTAAAATATCAATAACATCTTCTTTGCAAGTTGCATCACTTAATAGTTTGTTAACTTTATCATAATATTCATTCGTATGTAAACTTGGATGATATGCCCTATTAGAAACTCCTCTTTGCGTTGGTAAAAACACTCCATTTGCTGCATCGTTTATATCTACACCAAATCTCTGCAAAATAGCCCTTGCTTCATTTGCTTTAGGTGAACTACCAGCTACAATATGATGAGCTGCATTTTTATATTCTGGCTCACTTTTACCAGCATCAAGCATATTCTTTCTTAACTTCTTTGAACTAGGATGTGATAAACAGAATTCATCAATTAATTCATTTAAATCTCTGTCTTTTTGAATTTCTTCTAAGGCTTCATCACCATATTCAATTACAATGTTAATGGCAACAGAAGCATCATCACCAGAGTTTATTACTGCCTCAACACCACTATATCCAAATTGTTTATATATGGTTGCTATATCATCATCAAATTTCTTAACAACATCTACTGCCTTTTCACCGAAGTCAGTAAGTAACTTTGCAGTATCATCACCAAATACCTTTAGCATATATACTGTATAGCCACCAAATTCATCGGCATACTCAACAGCCTTTATGCCGTATTTATCCAATAATTCTACTGCATCGTCACCATACTTAACAATATAATCTGCACCTTTTTTACCATGTTTATTTATTAAATTAACAATGTCATCTGCTTTATCTGCATTCTTTGCATAGTAATTTATTAATCCCTCCGGAATTTCGTTTGCATCCTTTGCAAAGCTCTTTGTTGATTCTAGGAATTTCTCTAAGGCTTCATCACCTATATCTGCTTTTGTCAAGCTATCTAATAATTCCAGTCCTTCTTTGCTGTATGTATCTGCATATAATGTTAATATTTCGTCAGAAAAACCTTTTTTTGTTAATTTCTCTACAAAACTTTCTAACGCTGGTAATCCATTGAATTTTTTTACTAACTTATCAAGAAGTGCTTGCTCAATTTTTTTCAGCCACTTACTTTGGATTAATGGCTTAATAACTCCCTTTATTATACCATTTAATATTGTTGCTCCTACAGCCATTTCAAGGTTAAAGAATACTTCTTTAATTAATTTATAAGCTGCTTCATCATCTCCCTCAGCATACGCAATTACTAACTGACTTGTTTTCATAACTGCAGTGAAAGAACTTGCTAATGATACCATTGATAAAGCAATTAAACCAGCTGCTATAACGCCACCTGCTATGGTTTCAGTTGCTATTGCCATAGTCATCAAATTGACTGTATTTACAATAGCTATTACAGATTCAATTATATCATATAATGCTAATCCATAACTAAGTAATGCATTAATTTCTACTATTCTATTAGACGAGCCACCACTTAATCCGCCACTGATTATATACTCTCCCTCTCCAGTTTCTGGATTAAGTGAGATATATCCTGTACCATACCATTCTCCGATTAATACATTTTCTCTTGGAATTGTAACAATGTTTCCAGCCTGTACATTTCTAATTATACTATCTTTTACAGCTTCATCAACATTTAATAAAGCTACTTTTTCATCAAGATTTCTTGGCGCTATCATTTCAATTTCTATTCCCTGCTCCTCAGCAGTTTCTAGAATTGACATTGTTGATATACTTTGCTCTCCAGTTATCTCTTCCCATACAAGACTTTCGTTAATAGAGCTGTTTATGCCACTATTAATCATGTATTCTGTTTCATCTTCTGTCTTACCAGTCAAGCTCTTGACACAATGAGCGTTTGTATCTACGTCAATATAGAGCTTACCATAATCAAGACCTCTTACCATACCGTATGAGTATATTGGTTCAGCCTCGTATCCTGTTATTCCTTCACTTAATGTTCTTGTTGCCGCAACATCATATGTTTCTGCAAAAGACATCTCTTGAGTTTTCGTAAAAACTGCTTTGCATCCTGAAAGGCCTGTTTGCCATCTGTCATTACATCTTTGTAAGTAACCGTAAGCCACTTACACTTGGCAGGATCTGTGGCATTGCACCGTATTAAATCACCCAGTCTGT
>JAQYAV010000042.1 GCA_029338675.1 Lachnospiraceae bacterium | reverse complement strand
TTCTTTGACCTCTTCCTGCACATTTTTCATGCATAATGCAGCATAAACCGCATAGGAGCAGAAGAAAACAAACAGGATAAGAAAGAATAATTCAAATATAGTTATAAAATTGAAGGAAGCGAATATCCGGTCAATCATCTTAGCAAAGACAATATCTGCACTGGACAATAGTGCTGTTATGATAGCAAGCAGAGGAAAGGTGATTGCTACGCCGATTAAAACAGGAAGAAAATAGCTTTTTTTGCCCGTTTTATCCTGTTTTTGGGCATAAAAATAAGAGATCATGTCATTAAAGGGACGGAAAATGCAGGCAAAACAGGTACCGATTGTTTCAAAAAAGGCAACAAAGTATTTTGGCAGATTCCACTCTCTGTCATTGTACATGGTATGCAGCATCAGGATAAAGGAAAGCAGAAAGATACCGCATTTGTTCATAAACAGTAATTGTGGTGAAGTAGTGAGGCAGTTGGAAATGCCCAGTAATACCAGACTAATTACGTAGAAAATGCTGTTTTTTTTGTATGGAACCCCTAACTTTTGTACAGAGAAGAAGAAATAGCAAAGGGTTCCTATGACGAAAAAAGGATAGGTAATTCCTGAGGTATTGTGGTACAGACAGAAAGCATAGAAAATACCATAAAGCAGGCTGCCGATACCAAAGAAAGAAAAATTCTCCTTAAGCCTTTTGGTAAAGATTGTATCAGAATCCTTTTTTGCTGTCATAACCGGCTGTCCGGGATATGGCTGGTTTTGATAAATGTTATTTGGATAAATTGGTTGATTGTTTAATTGATTTACAGATTCCATAACTAACTCCTTTCTATTCGGAAACTTCTTCGTCTTCATCTTCTACATATTGTAAGATATCTCCGGGCTGACAGTTCAGTGCCTTGCAGATTTCATTAAGGGTAGAAAGACGAATTGCTTTTGCTTTGTTATTTTTTAAGATGGACAGATTCGCAAGAGTAATATCAATTTCGCCTGCCAGTTCGGTCAGTCCTTTTTTGCGCATTGCCATCATGACGTCCAGATTAATTACGATAGCCATGAGTTGCCTCCTTTTATTTCTTGTAAATTAAATTGTCAGATCATTTTCCAGCTTATAGGTAACTGCTTTGTCAAAAACACGGGCGAGTACTTTGCTGAATAATCCGGCAATGACAAATACCAAAATTACAACCAGAACCGCCGGTGTCAGATACAGGAATAAGCGACATGCAGTAATCACAGCAATAAAGAAGCTGTAAATACTCATGCGTTCCAGGCTTATGACATTTTCTCTGATGAAGCAGTCATCATTCAATACAGAGCGGAACATTTTGCGAAGCTCCCTGAGGATCAGTACGGCAAAGATACCGGACAGGAAAAAAATCACGCAAAGGGAATAGTAATTCTCCGCAAAATATGTATTGTAATGACCGTAAAATTTAATACTGAGCGGAAGCGTTACAATTACCACAATTCCCATGTAAAACATAAAGTCTAACAGATACTTGGTAAATAAAGTAAGTTTGTCTTTCATAATAGTAACCAAACCTTTCCTGTGTTATGTGTTAAGCATACAATAACACCGAATAAAATGAATGTCAACAAATATTTATCGATTATCAATAAATTATTATTTTTTGGCGATAATAACAGATTGAGTTTGAGGATTACAATTGGGTTATAGATGTGAGTATAAAATGAGGGAGGAGGGAGGAGGAGAGGAGTAAATTGTAGCCCGTGTGGTTTGGGTTTGGGGTGAATTGAGAGAAATATTAGGTGTAAGATTTATTCCAGAAATAATGAAAAAACAATATATAATTAGTTTATTTGAGAGTACATCAAAGACTATGTAAACGAAATAACAATAATTAATAAATTATATTGAATACGTATAAAAAAGATGGTATGATGAAACCATGTAGTGGTATCCAAAACGGGTAAGCGGTTCACCTTTCGCCGGATTTACATCTGAGAACTTCCATTGAAGGAGGTTTTGCCTATGGAAAATCTACGAAAGGGTACTTCGGTACATATGATATTCGATACGATTGTGGGTATTGTCAGCATTGCTGTGACAGTAATCAGTATTCTGGTAACTTGTATCAGTATAGGACAAAATCACAGAAATAGAGAAAATCAAAACAGCAACCGCC
>JAQYAV010000041.1 GCA_029338675.1 Lachnospiraceae bacterium | reverse complement strand
AATAAATAGAGCCCTTTAGGGCTCGGTGAGTAAATGATGTTGCGGCTGGCGAACCTTTTCAATGAGTCTTTAGACTCCAGAGCCGGTAATAAGCCCTTATAGGGCTTGAACAAACCACCGGCTAAGCCGGTGGTTCTGATTTCTATGTGAGCAATATATCGACAAAAAGATTTGTATTATTGCAATAATATACAAATCTTTTGTTGCGTATAAAGGCTTTAATTTGATATAATATCGTATATGTTTAATGTAATAAGGAGCATGACAAATTAATTGAATGGGAGAAAAAATATCCTAATAATATACTTGTTATTACTTATGAAAATAATCTAAAACAAGGTGGAGCAAGAAACGTTGGTCTTAGTTATGCTACAGGCGAGTATATTGGCTTTATTGACATAGACGATTGGATTGATCTTAATTATTCTGAGGAATTATATAACGCAATAACAAAAGATAATGCAGATTATGCACATTGTAAAAATAGTGGCTCTTAATATTTGCGTTGATGTATTATCCTGTTTTTTCTTGACAACCTTTTTATTAAGGCTATAATAAACAAGGTGGTTTTTGTTAAAATATATAGAATTATAGTTTTTTTGGAGGATACATCAATGGCATTGCATATGATTAAAAGTGTTCCTACACCAGAGGAGATTAGAGATAGTCATCCAATGAGTGAGGAATTAAAGAAGATTAAGAAGGATAGAGACGAGGAAATCAAAAAGGTTTTCACTGGAGAATCTAATAAATTTTTAGCAATAATTGGACCTTGTTCAGCAGACTATGAGGATTCGGTATTAGATTATTTGTCAAGACTTGCTAAGGTTCAGGAAAAAATCAAGGATAAAATTATTGTTATTCCAAGAATATATACTAATAAACCAAGAACTAATGGCTCAGGCTATAAGGGGATGTTACATCAGCCAGATCCAGAGAAAAAGTCAGACTTTATTGAAGGTGTAAAGGCAATTAGAAAGATGCATATAAAGGCAATTGAGTATACAGGACTTACAGCTGCAGATGAGATGCTTTATACTGATAACTGGCCATATCTTGAGGATATTTTATCTTATGTAGCAGTTGGTGCAAGAAGTGTTGAAAATCAAGCGCATAGATTAACTGCAAGTGGTATTGATGTACCAGTTGGAATGAAGAATCCAACTAGTGGCGATTTTAATGTTATGCTTAATTCTTGTGTTGCTGCACAGGCTAAGCATACATTCTTATTCTCAGGTTATGAGACTAAGACAGACGGTAATCCTCTTGCTCATTGCATTTTAAGAGGCTCATTAAGTAAGAGTGGTCGATCACTTGCTAATTATCATTACGAAGATCTTAAATTCTTATATGACATGTACCAGAAGTTTAATTTGGTTAATCCTGCCTGCATAGTAGATGCTAATCACAATAACTCAGGCAAGAAGTGGGATGAGCAGCCAAGAATTGTTAATGAGATTCTTCACAGTATGAGACATTCTGATGAGGTTAAGAAGCTTGTTAAGGGTGTAATGATAGAAAGCTATATCGAAGATGGTAATCAGCCAATAGGTGCAGGATGCTATGGCAAATCCATAACAGATCCTTGTCTTGGCTGGGAGAAGTCTGAGAGACTTTTACTTGAGATGGCTGAACAGTTATAAGACAATTTACAAAAGAATACATAATTGTTGACAGCTTGTGCCTATATTATAAAGGAGTGTATTAATGAACATATTTAGTATTTTAATACCAAAGCATGTATTGACTTATCTTAATTCAAATGATTCCTTAGAGTGTGCGGTAGATTTTATTATGGCATCTAGTTATACTGCGGTTCCTGTTGTTGATGACAAAGGTCAATTTGTGGGAACTGTAAGTGAAGGAGATTTTCTTAAGATTGTAATGGAACATGGGAGATACAACCTAAAGAATTTCAAGGTCGAGGATATAGTACACAAAAATGATGAAGGCTTCGTGCTTAACACAACGTCTACAGAAGAAATCTTCGAGAAAATTCTCGATAGAAATTTTCTGTCTGTAATTGATGACCGAAATTGTTTTATTGGCATAATTACTAGAAAAGCTGTCATTCAATATTTGAATAAGTAGTGGATTCTATTCACTACTTATTTGCATATTTGAATATATTATTTGAAATGGATAGATTTGGAAGGATTATTTACATATGAAATATAACAACATAATCTTTGATTTAGATGGCACAATAACTGAACCGGCAGTTGGAATTACTAATGGTTTAATATATGCATTAGGGCATTATGGGATAAAGGTTGATGATATTACTTCGTTATATAAGTTTATTGGTCCTCCTCTTAGTGAAACATTTAAGACTTTTGGCTTTGAGGGTGAAGAAAACCATGCTATAGTTGCGAAATATAGAGAGTATTATAGTACAAAGGGTGTTTTGGAAAATGATTTAATGCCAGGAATAGCAGATGCACTTAAGACTTTGAAAAATGCTGGACTTAAGCTTTATATTGCAACTAGTAAATATGAGCCATTTGCGGTTCGAATTTTAGAGCATCTTAATGTTGCTTGTTATTTTGATTATATTGCAGGTAGCGATGCATCTGCTGGAAGAGATACAAAAGCAGATGTAATTAATTATTTATTTGCTAAACAAAATATTACTGATAACGATTTGGCAGCTACTGTTATGGTAGGTGATAGAATGTATGACATTGAAGGCGCTAAAACAGTAGGAATTGATAGTGTTGGTGTGTTATATGGATATGGTAATCAAGAGGAATTTGAGAAGGCTGGAGCAGATGCTATAGTAGATACTGCAAAGGATTTGGTAGAATATTTATTGTAAGAATGAGGTGTCCATGAATTTTGAAATAGGTCAAAACATAAAGATGAAGAAACCGCATCCTTGTGGAGGCAATAGCTGGTTAATTCAGAGAGTGGGAATGGATTTTAGACTAAAATGCAATCAGTGTGGGCATATGGTTATGGTTCCTAGAAAAACAGTAGAAAAAGGCTTTAAAGGGTTTGTAGAATAATATATTTGATATTATTTAGGAGGAATTGCTTAATGGATAATCATGTCATCGAAGGGTTATGGGATTGCGTTTACTGTAATCAAAAGGAAATAAAAGCCAGATATGATGCCTGTCCTTATTGTGGCAAAGGAAGAGGAATTGAAACGATATTTTACCTGCCAGCTAATAAGGAGGCAGCTACTCTTAGCCAGGAGGCAGCTAATAAGATTTCGAGAAGAGCAGACTGGTTATGTGATTATTGTGGTTCGTATAATAATTTTAATAATACAGTATGCACTAAATGCGGTTCTAACAAAGAAGAAGCAACAAAGGATTATGGTTTATTACACAAATTAACTGGTAAGTTATTTGGAAAGAAACAATAGGAGCAAAATTATGGCAAAGCAACTGGTTGCAGATTTATATGGGTGCACAGATATGATTAATGACGCTAATGCGATAAAGGCTGCTGCCCAAGAGGCAATTGAATATGTAGGAGCCACTATTGTTGAAGAGTGTATTCATGAATTTAGTCCTATTGGAGTTACATACTTTGCAGTTATTTCAACTTCGCATTTTTCAGTTCACACATGGCCAGAATATGGCTATGCAGCAATAGATATATTCTCCTGTGAGGATAAGGTTTGCGATGGAATTGCAGATAAATTAAAACAACTATTTGGTGCAAAAAAAGTATTACTAAGGACTATAGATAGAGAAATAAACAAAATATAAGTACGTGAATCTAGACTATATGATAGTTTAAACTGACGTTTGAATTTTAACTGAAGTATAGAAAGGGGGAGGCTAAGTGTGATTTATCAAAAGGGCACCATTCTTAATATTAAAGGTGTTAGGTGTGAAATAATTGGTGGAATAAGATACTGCAATTCTGATGATAACTATAATACTTGGGAAGAATATCGTATGAATACACCATACGGAGAACGTTGGCTGTCTATTGATGATACATACAGAGAGTATTCTATATCATGGGCAGATAATTCCGTAAATGGATATATTGGACCAGAATGGCATGAAGTAGATCGCGGTACGGCTGTAGTGAAAGAGTATTTTGGATATGTGGATGTGGATCCAGGAGAAAAAGCACAATTTATTGAATACGAGGATGCGAGTGAAGATAACATTTTATCTATGGAAATGTGGAGCGATGGAACAGAGTTTTCAAGAGGAATGTACATAGATAGGAATGATATTCAATTTGTAGAATATGTTAAGCCAGACGACTCAAAAAATAAGCGTATAATGACGCTTGTGTATCTTTTTATGTTTAGTTCAATATTATTTTGCTTTTTTGGTGTAGTTATGTCTGGTTCAAACAAAGGAATTGAAAAGTATCTTGATAATTCATCAAACTATTCCTATGTTACATCAATAACTGGAAATGAAAAGCAAAAGGCAAAGGTATTTGAATACAAAATTAATACAACTACTGATTATGTTGCAGAAAATATTATTAAGGGAATAGACGGCAACACAGAATCAGTAACACAAAACGATAATCTTACTGATCAAGATATTGCTATTGTTACAAAATCTGAATACTGCTTGATATATCACCCAGAGGATGATCCTTCGAAGGTATATATACAGATTTCTTCTAGAAAATATAACTATACATCAAATAACGATCCATATAGATGCTCGGCAAGAAGTGCTAGATGGTACAGAAGTCATTACTATAGTTCAAGCTATTCTAGAGATTCAGTAAAATACAAAAAGTATTCATCATCTTACAAGTCGTATCAAGGTGAGACAATTCACAATATAGGTAATGGATATTTTGATTCATATTCTAACTCTGTTAGACAAAGTAGCGTAAATAAAAGAACGTCATCAGGTGGTGGTATAAGTGGTGGAAAATAGCACATTGTAACAGGTTAATTAGCTAGAGATGAATATGAATTTATGAAGTATAATAAGGTGCTATGCTGCATATTAATGTTTGTCGGTGCAAGATAATCAGCAAAATTAACAGCAGAATATATTTTTTATTATGGAGGAATACGATATGGTAACTATTTTATTAGAAACAGTTGTTTATCTTAGTTTAGGTCTTGTGATGATGCTTTTAGGACATTGGATTATTGATTTATGTATTCCACTTGATTTTCCTAAGGAAATTCACGATGGCAACAAGGCAGTAGGTTTTGTATCAGCAGGAATATATGCAGGTCTTGGGTTTGTTCTTCGTTCTGCAATTATTTCAAACAATATAGCAGAAGAACTTGATATGTTAGAGGGTGCAATTGATACAGCAGTTTTTGCAGTAGTAGGCATTGTTTCATTTATTATTGCATATTTTGCAATTGATATTGTAAACAAGAAATTTAACTTTAACGAAGCACTTAAAGAGAAGAACGAAGCAACTGGAATTATGATTTTTGGTATATTTATGGGAATTGCTTTCTTAGTAAGTGGTGTAATTCAATAATTAAGTAAAGGATTGGCATTATGAGTAAGAAATACAGACTTTTAATGCTGACTACATTAATAATATCGGGATGTTCAATGTGCTATGAGCTTATAATAAGCGCGGTTAGCTCGTACTTACTTGGCAATAGCACATTGCAATATTCCGTAACAATTGGATTATATATGGCAGCTTTAGGTTTAGGTTCATATATATCCAAGTTTTTCAATAAAAAGCTTTTTAATGTATTTGTTACAATTGAGCTTAGCATTGGAATTATTGGTGGAATCAGCTCGTTAATACTATTTTTAGCCAATATATATATAGCGAATTATGCTATTGTAATGTATTTTGAGATTATATTAATTGGAACTCTTGCAGGAGCAGAAATTCCGATAATGACAAGAATAATAGAATCTGACGAAAATAATTTGTCAGTTACATTATCTTCTATATTCAGTTTTGATTATATTGGTGGTTTAGTGGGATCAATTGCGTTTCCACTTTTATTATTGCCACAGCTTGGTTTCTTTGCTACATCATTTTTATGTGGTTTGCTTAATATATTTTCTGCACTTTTAATAATGTGGCGTTTTAAGGAAAGAGTAGAAAAAATAGATATTTATAGATTTATTGCAATAGTAATTGCTTTATTTATGGCTCTTGGAATGGTATTTGCAGATAATATTTCCATGGGAATTGAGGGCGGTTTATATAGAGATCAGATAATTTTTCTAGAACAGACTCCCTATCAGAAGATAGTTGTCACTAAACACAAAGATGATGTAAGACTTTATATTGATGGTAATTGTCAGTTTTCAACAGCCGATGAATATAGATACCATGAAGCGTTGGTTCATGTCCCTATGAATGAGGTAACTGAGAGAAAAAACATTTTGGTTTTAGGTGGCGGAGATGGTCTGGCAGTAAGAGAAATTCTTAAATATGATGATGTTAGTCAGATTGATTTAGTTGACTTAGACAAAGAAATGATTAAAATTTGTAGTACAAATCCTAATATTACAAAAATAAATCAAGATAGTCTTTTGTCAGACAAGCTTACTGTTTACAATCAGGATGCTTATGAATATTTAGAGAAAACAGACAAAAAATATAATGTTATTATTGTTGATTTACCTGACCCAAACACAGAATCACTTAATAAATTATATTCAAATGTATTTTATAGAATGTGCGGTGGCTGTCTTACGGAAGATGGTGTAATAGTCGTTCAATCAACAAGTCCCTATTATGCGAAAAAAGCGTATTGGTGCATTAATAAAACTATAGAAAGTGAAGGCTTCAATGTAAAACCATATCATTTGCAGGTGCCTGCATTTGGCGATTGGGGCTTTAATATGGCGAGTAAAAAGAAACTAAGTGAGAATATTAGCTTTAAGGTTGATACAAAATATTTATCAGAGGATAATGTGATTGCATTATTCAAATTTGGTAAAGATGAAGTTGATACTAATGTTGAGATTAATCGATTAACTAAGCCTGTATTGATGGAGTATTATAATAAGGCTTCACAAAATTGGGATTGATAAATATAATAAAGGTTGTTTTTTTTGTTTTTTTGGAGTATGATATAGGGGATTTTTCATCAAAAAATAGATTATATTTGTGAGGTAATTGGCTAATGAGTAGTAATAAAAGTAAAAAGGGGCTAGGTACCAATGCAAAATGGGGAATTGCACTCGTAGTTGAAATATTAATTTTAGTGATAATGGGTGTTGTTTATGCAAAGGTATGGGTTGATCAGAAATTTGAAAAGATACAGGTTGTAAAGGTTAACGAAGAAGAGGTTAACGAAAGTATTAATGAAGGTGCAAATGAAGCCCAGAAGGGGTATACTACTATAGCACTGTTCGGTATTGATGCAAGAGATTCGTATTCTATGGCAGAGGGTAACCGAAGCGATTCAATTATGATTGCTAGTATCAATAATGAAACAAAGGATGTAAAGATTGTTTCGTTATTTAGAGATACTTTGTTATATGTACCAGGTAATGATGTTACTACAAAGGTTACACATGCTTACGCATATGGTGGACCTGAGCTTGCAATGATGACTTTGAATGCTAACCTAGACTTAGAGATTACTCAGTTTGTAACTGTAAACTTTAAGGCTTTGTCAATGGCTATTGATGGATTAGGTGGAATTGAACTTGATATTGATGATGATGAGATTCCTATGCTTAATGCATGTATAAGTGAGCAGATTAATGTAACAGGCATTTATTCAGACGGAATTTTTTCAGCAGGACATTATGATGTGAATGGTACACAGGCTACTGCATATGCGCGAATTAGAAGTACAGATCAGGGTGATATTACAAGAACTGAGCGTCAGAGAGAAGTAGTTTCTAAGATGATATCTAAGGCAAAAAAGGCTGATATAGCAACTCTTGATGCTGTTGTAGATGATGTTTTTGAGAATGTAGCAACTAATATTACCAAAGATGAGATGTATGATATCATTAAGGGATTAATGAAGTATAACTTAAAAGATACAGCAGGCTTCCCATTTGGTATGACTCTTGCAGATAGTGCAGAGAAGGGATCAATTATTGTTCCTGGTACATTAGAGACTAACGTATCTGCATTGCATTTATATTTGTTTGGAACAGAGAATTATTCACCTTCACAGAAGGTTAAAGACTTAAGTGGTATGATTCAGGGAGAAACAGGAGTTGGACCATTAGAGATAACGGTTAATTCCTTTACGGTTCAGGAATAATTACATATTCCATAAACCGTAAGCAGGGATATTAAGAACATTATTGTTTAGATATACCTGGTCTAGAGATATTCGAATTGCAATATTAATATTGTCATTTTTAGCACAGAATGTTTTTATATTCTGTGCTTTATTATTTTCCTCTAATCTAAAATCTACAGGAACAGCACTGTTTTCTGCTTCGTAAACAAAAGGAACTCTGGCAGTAGCTCCAGAAGTCCAATAGTATACGTTGCCAAGCTTGTTGCTTAATTCCTGGAATATATACTGTTCTGCAACGGCACAGTTTTTCTCAAGGAAAATGTCCTGCAATAATAATTCATCGCTCATTGGAAGCTTATAGCTTGCACGTAAAATACCATGATCAATATAAAATAACTCAAAAGATTTATAATCTACATTGTCCTCTAAAGGATAGTTGCTGTTTACTAATCTAGGCAGCTTACGAGTAATACCTAAATCACATAGGGCTTGAACTGCGTCAGAATATTCTCTTGCACGGGCATTTGAATCAACGCTTTTGTACATGAATTTCTTATTGGCATTAGTTAGCTGGACTGGAATATTGCTCCAGATTCTACGACATTTTCCAGCCAAGGCTTCAGGAAAGCTTTTCTTTATTACCTTGAAATATGAATCGATTATATCATTTTGAATCTGACGTACCTTAGAATAGTCCTTTGAATGTATGAATTCCTTGACGGCAGCAGGCATACCACCTATTAGCATATACTCTTTTAACATATTAGAGATAGCTTTTGCTTCAAGAGGCGAAAGTGGACTTCTTTTGTTGTTTTCTATTGCAGCAAGGAAAGGCTTTGCCTTATTGGCAATCATATATTCTTCAAATGTCATAGGTCTCATACGAATAATTCTAAACACATCTGGATGTGAGTATTCAAATTCGTCAATTTTCATTGAAGATTCAATTAAACATATAGTATATTTTCTGTGCTTTTTGGCATACTCATAGAAGAATCTAGCTATACCCTTAATATTTTCAGTGTTATCAAATATGAGAATGCCATTAGAAAAATCACTTTCACCAAATTGTTTTTCTAATAGCTGATCCATTTCTGCTATAAGTAATTGATAGTTTTCTTCAGAAGTATTTTCGATTTTGGATATAGTTGTAGCGTATGAAGTATCAGCGGCACAATCAATGTAATTTTGTGTATCAAAATATGCAAATGTAAAATCCTTTACTGTCCAGGTTTTTCCAACACCAAGAGCACCCTTTACACTTAAAATTTTTCTTTTGGGTTCTTCGTACCATATTGATAAATCATTTATTACATTTCTAAACATGAGCCACCTCCAAAAATACATCGAGTTAAATATTACGTATCAATACTAATATTTTATAATAAAATATAATATGTAACAAGAATAAATAGATATTTGAAAAAAAATTGTGATAATTGTGTGAGAAGGTTGTTTGATTTTTTACATAATGTTATAATTATACATATTTGATTATATGGTTAATTGTGCTATTAGTAGTATGTTCATAATTGATGTTCATAATTAATGCTATAATTAATCTATAGAATAAATTATGTAATTAAGAGGAATTGTTTATATGGGAAGTGGGAATTGGAATAAAAACTATATTAGATTTGGTATAACTCTTACCGTTTCGATATGTGTTTGTATTGTATTTGGCGAAGTAATTCAGGGATGGAGTAGTATTCTTGCAGTAGTTGGCAAGTTTATATCAGCGCTTACACCTGTTATTATGGGAATTGTGATGGCGTTTTTGCTTAATCCAATTATGATGTACATTAGAAAGTTCTTTGTATGGCTTTTTGAGAAGAAGCTTAAGAAGATGGATTATGAAACAGCATATAATAAGTCAAAGATTCCATCAATGATTATTACAGTCATTTTATTTTTAGGAATATTGGCAGCATTTCTTTGGACAATCATTCCGCAGGTTTATGTAAGTCTTGTGGATTTAGGTGAGAAGATGCCAGAATATCTTAAGGATGTTGAGAAGTGGATTAAGAAGATATTTGCCAAAAATGAGATTCTGGAAGGCAAATTAACAAATGTAGTTTCATATATTGAGGATAATGTGCTTACGTTATTTAAGGACAAGATAATGCCTAATCTGGATACTATTGCTGTAAAGATTTCAAGTGGTGTTATAATAGGTGTTAAGATGCTCTTTAATTTCCTTGTTGGAATTATTGTTGCAGTTTATTTACTTGCTAGCAAGGATGAACTCCTTGCTCAGGGTAAGAAGATAATATATTGTATTTTCTCTAAGAAGGCTGGAAATAGAATTCTTGATGGTCTTTCATATGCAAATTCAGTATTTGGTGGATTTATTAACGGTAAGATTATTGATTCTGTAATTATTGGAATTATATGCTTCATATTCACATCTGCAGTTGGAATGCAGTATGCAGTATTGATAAGTGTAATTGTTGGAATAACTAATATTATTCCGTTCTTTGGACCATTTATCGGTGCTGTTCCAGGGGCTTTACTTGCCCTTATGGACGACCCAATAATGCTATTAATATTTGTAATATGGATTGTGGTATTACAGCAGTTTGATGGTAATATTTTAGGACCACTTATTTTAGGTGATTCAACTGGTATTTCAGGTGTATGGGTTCTTATTGCTATCCTTGTAGGTGGAGATTTATTTGGAGTAGTAGGAATGATGTTGGGAGTTCCTGTATTTGCATGTATTTATGCATTTTGCGCAGTTAGACTTAGGGATGGACTTAGAGATAAGGCTATGTCATCAGCGACTAATGATTATCTGCTACTGAAGGGATTTGATGAAGAAACAGGAGAGCCGATATATAGAGAATTCCATGAGGCTAGAAAGACAATTAAACAAAAGAAGAGAAATAAAAATAAATATCTTAAAGCACTTAAGAAAAAATCACACAATAGAGATGCTTCAGAGAATGCAAAAACATCTAAGGATGAATAAGACAGCATAATTTGCTGCTTAAATAAATAATAAATACTAAACTAGAAATTAGCGAGGTATTGTAGAATTTACGGTAGTTCATATAGGCTATTTGTACTAATATATTTTGATTTTTGCTTGTGTTTAAGCTGGATTATAATATGTTGATTAAGCTTAATATGACGCAGACCAGCGTTCTACAGAAATGGAGGTTAGTATGGCAAGAGGATGTTATTCAAATGAGATGGTACTAAGATGGATGGGTTACTTCGCAGATATTATGGAAGTTGCTCCAGAGAAGATTAAGCTTCTTGATATCTGTGGGAAGGAGAAGAATGTTATTCCTTTCGTGGAAACTCATAAGAGGGTGCTTTTATTTGCAGATGAATTACATGAAGATTTATTCTATGATTTCTGGGAAGCAGGCTTTGGTGAGTATGATATGTGGTACGGAAAAGGAACTGAAGCGAATGCAGAAATTAAAAAGGTTAAGATTAAAGATGTAATCCATAAGAAAATTGAAGGTCCAACAATTGTATTTATTCTTAATGAGAATACTAGAGAAGCTTATAGAATAGGCATGAAGAATGAGATGTTCTCTAAGGGACCTATCAAATATGTAGGTAACGAGATTCGTGCTGTAATAATGAGTATGCTTGGAGTTGGTTCTCAGGATACAATTTGTCTTGTTGATGCAGAAAGTATTGCTATTGAGGCTGCATTTGTTGCAGGCGATGGAACAATAATTTGTGTTGAAAATGACAAGGGTGCAAAGGAAACAATGGAGGATAATGTTAAACAGTTTGGTGTTCACAATGTAAAGATAATTCCAGACTTAGATCAGGAGTCAATGGATAGCATTCCTGTACCAAGATTATCATTTATTGTTGCAAACAAGCATCTTGAGGAGGACATTGCCAGACTTCTTAAGAAAAATCCTAATATGCAGTTTGTTATTTATACATTAGAGCTTAACATTTTATCTTCAATTAAGGGCATATTTGAGAAATACAATATCAGCAATATGGAGATTACTCAGATTAGTGTTTCAAAGACAGATAAAAATAGTGTATTTGTAACGCAACCATCACCATGGCTTATTACTGGGGAGGTAATGTAGTGGCTATTAATGAATTACCTAAAGATTCAATGATGCTTTTAAGCTTTGTTAATACAAGACTTAGAGACGAAAAGATTGTGCTTGAGGATTTTTGTGCACAATTCGGTGTTTCTAGTAACGAGATAATGGATAAGCTTAAAACTATAGGTTATGAATATAGTGAAGAATTAAACAAATTTGTATAAAATCATATAAAAGTTTTTAAGAAAAAAACAAGGCTTTAGCTTTTGGGTAGTGAATCAAGTAATTATTACTTATTGAATTTATATTTTTATATGATGAATTTATAAAGTAAGCCCCTTTTGTTAGATAAAAATAGTCTAACGAAAGGGGTATTATTTTGCCATTTTCTATAGAAAGCTTTTTATCATATTAAATTTTGCTTTTTCTTCTGGATCTAAGGAATCCTCTAATACCTTCATTAAAAGATTAGATTCTTCTTTAGTAAAATTCATATTTCGTTTGTTTAGTTCGTTATTAATCTGCATTATTTGGGGCAGAAGCTCCTCTAGGCTGTGATGTTTGCTTTGCTCGCTGATTTCGTTAATTATGCGAAGCTTTGTAGGATTAATGTTTTTTAACATAGGATTGCTACCGAGATTTTCAATCATTATTTTCCTTCTTTCTTATATTTATATATTTATATATTTATATTTTTGCGAAATGTTTATTTTTTTCTGATTTGATAATTTTTGATGTGTAGTATTTGTGGTATTTGACTGTTAAATTATTTAGCTTTCGTTTAAGATGTTCAATACTGAAGTATATAGATTATTTTTTGAACTAGGTTGTGAGGTATTTGAAGCAGAGTTTTGGTTAGTTACTGCTGAGTTTGAAGTAGAGTCTAGGCTGGTAGGGGTAGTATTTGAAGTAGAGTTTTGATTAGCTTGCATAGTGTTTGAAGTAGAGTCTAGGCTGGTAGGGGTAGCATTTGAAGCAGTATTTTGTGTTTTGGTTTGGTTTAGTTGGTTTACGAGTTCAAAGGATTTTAGCATTTGTTTCATTTGGTTAAGCTTGGAGGTGATGTCTGAAGGCATATGGCTGCATATGTTTTCAATCATTTCCTCGGTGGTTTTTGGATGACAGTCGAAACCACAATTTGTAATATATTTTTTGTCCTCGAGACATTCTAGTATTGAAGTTATTTCACGATACTTAATAAAGAGGATAAAAAGACGCTTGTATGGATAATCAATAAATGGTACAAGTGTTTCCATAATGCACAGTGAGTCGTCACGTATGAGTTTGTCTAGAGGATGTGGTCTTTCCATATTGCCTTGCGCTCCGAATAGTTTGTTTTAATATATGTTTTATTAAATCAATATATGATAAAAGACGCTGATATTGTAATCCATTGCCTTTGCAATATAGATTTTATAATCTATTTTGAAGGTGGGTACACATTAGTTCAGCGTCTTTTTATTTGTTTTATAGAAAGCTTATAATATACTTTCCTATTGACATGTGCTAAAGCACCTAATATTAGCAGCTGTAGCTTTTATAGCTATTGCCACAACAAAGACTTATATAGCTGTTAGCAGCCACAGCTTCCACAGCTGTTTCCACAACCGCAGCTTCCACAACCACATCCACCGAATGAGTTGCTACCAGATCCACAACAGAAGAGAAGAATTAAGATAATCCAGAGACAGTCATTTCCACCGCAGCCGCAGCCATCACCAAATAATCCACCGCCATTATTTCCGTTGCATAATAAAAGTAAGATTATAATCCAAATGCATGAACAGTTATTTCCTCCACCAAACATATTTGAATAACCACATCCACACTGAGTTGCTGATAAATCGCTCATATATTTTTTACTCCTATTTTTTCTTATGCTTTATCTTATGCATAAGAAATTAATTTGTTAATTATTTTTTGATTAATGTGGCAATTATTTTTTGATTAATCTGCTAATTAATTTTCAAAAAATATTTTATCTGGTGTTGTTTTGTGATATTATCTAATATACGTGTAGTTTTGTTGATTAATAAACTCGATATTAAGTAAATGTGTGAGTAAGTCTTATATTATAAAAATGTAAACTACTAGATAGTTTCTTTACTAGAATTCACATTATTTAGATGTAAACTACTAGATAGTTCTTTACTAGAATTCACATTATTTAGATGGAGCAAATTAATATGAATAAGAAAAAGTTCGAGATGATGCTGCTTAAGAATACATTGGCATATACAGTACCTGCTTTGCTGGTATTTTGTGTGTTGCTATTTATGTTTATAAAGTATCCAGTGTTTGAACAGGTTGAATGCGTTAAGATAGGCAATATTGAAAATGTAGCCCAGAAGCTAGAGACTCTTTATAAGACTGATGCGCGCAATGTAAAATATGTAGCAAAGAATTTGAATTATACAGGCTTTGACTACTATGTTGATGGCAAGATTAAAGGTGCATATTACTATGTTTTTAATGGGAACAAAATAATCATGTTCCTTGTTAAAACTGAAAAGCCAGTTATGTTTATTGATGAAGTCGTACTTAAGGGAAGAATAATTAAGGATAGCATTTCAACAGAACATATAATCAAGCAGTTTCTAGACACCAAACAGATTGATGAAGGCCTTTTAGAAAGTTATTGCACAGAATATGTTTTAAGTGAGTTAGACTATCCATATGCGTATATTATTATGATTTGGGTATGCTTTATTGTGCCTATTATCGCATGTGTATTAATTATTCTATATACAATCGTTATTTTCTTTAATCCAATGTATCATTCACAGGCTAAGCAGATTGAAGAGTATGGAGAAATTAATGAGGAGATTAGAGAAATTGATAATCAGTTATATAACAGACTATTATTTAAAAAAGACAGCATTTATGTTACTGATGATTATATGATTGTTAATTATCTTACTAAGACAGATGTAATTAAGCTTGATGATATAAAGTATATGTCTAAAAATGAGATTCAAATTGGCAGATTTTTTAAGAAAAAGATGGTTTATAGATTGACTCTTTCTGATCCAGAAAGATTATTTTATGAAGTCGATTTTGAATCCGAAAATGCAATTGATGCCGTAGTTGATAGTATACGTGGCGTAGATACAGAGGAAAATAACAAATAGAAATTTTGGTGATGATATGAATTTAACAGAACTTGGAAACAACCATATTGGAAGAATAAAAAGTGTTGGAGGAGAGGGTGCTCTTAGACAACATTTTCTTGATATGGGTATAATTCCTGGTACAACAATCAAATATATGAAAACAGCACCAATGGGAGACCCTATTCAGTACCAGCTTTGGGGATATGAGTTGACCCTTCGAAAAGATGATGCCCTAAAGATTGATATAGAGCTAATTGAAGAAGATGATGCTTTAAACGAAAAGGACAAGGCTAAGGGAGATAACAGTAATGCAAAGCACCCTGGACTTGGTGAGATGGGCATTTTCCATGTAAATCAAAAGGGACAAAAACTGGATGAAGATGAACTTATTACCTTTGGACTTTCAGGAAACCAAAACTGCGGAAAAACCACATTGTTTAATCAGCTTACAGGCTCTAATCAGCATGTGGGCAATTTTCCGGGAGTTACAGTTGATAGAAAGGACGGCGCCATAAGAGACAAAAAGAATACTCTTGTGACTGACCTTCCGGGAATCTATTCCCTTTCCCCTTATACAAGTGAGGAGATAGTGACAAGGGAATTTTTGTTAGATGACAGACCTAAGGGAATTATTAATATTATTGATGCTACTAATATAGAGAGAAATATGTACCTTACAATGCAGCTTATTGAGTTAGACATTCCTATGGTTGTTGCACTGAATATGATGGATGAGGTGCATAAGAATGGCGGAACAATAAACGTTAATAAGCTTGAAGAAGTATTAGGAGTTCCTGTTGTACCTATTTCCGCAGCTAGAAATGAAGGTATAAATGAGTTAGTTGATCATGCATATCATGTTGCAAAATATCGTGAGAGACCTGGAAGACAGGATTTTTGTGATGCAAATGGTAATGATGGTGGAGCGATACATAGATGTATTCATTCAATAATGCACTTAATTGAAGACCATGCAAATAAATATAAAATGCCTGTAAGATTTGCAGCTAGTAAGTTAATTGAAGGAGATCAGGATATACTTAATAGACTTTCTCTTGATGATAATGAAAAGGATATGCTTGAGCATATTATTTTGCAGATGGAGAAGGAAAGCGGATTGGATAGATGTGCAGCTCTTGCTAAAATGAGATTTTCATTTATCAAGAAGGTATGTGATGCAACAGTTGTTAAACCAAAGGAGAGCATTGAACATCAAAGAAGTGTTAAAATAGACAAAATTGTAACGGGCAAATATTTAGCCATTCCAAGCTTTATTGCAATAATGGCATTTATATTCTGGATGACATTTGGATCAGTGGGAGCGTGGCTTTCCGATCTAATGGAGCTTGGTATCGAGAAATTTACAGATTTATGTGATAAAGCTATGACAAAAGCAGGAGTAAATGAAGTCCTACATTCTCTTGTCGTTGATGGAATATTTGCTGGTGTTGGAAGTGTGCTAAGCTTTTTGCCAATTATTGTTATATTATTCTTCTTCCTGTCTATATTAGAGGATAGTGGATATATGGCGAGAATTGCATTTGTTATGGATAAGCTACTTCGTAAAATTGGTCTTTCGGGACGAAGCTTTGTACCAATGTTAGTTGGATTTGGATGTTCCGTTCCTGCGATTATGGCAACGAGAACACTTCCTTCAGAGCGAGACAGAAAGATGACAATAATGCTTACTCCATTTATGAGCTGTTCTGCTAAGCTTCCAATATATGCCTTGTTTGCGGCAGTATTCTTCAAAGGCAAAAATGCACTTGTTATTACAAGCTTGTATTTTTTTGGAATATTGGTTGCAGTAATTTATGGATTTATTTTAGATAAGACAGTATTTAAGGGAGAACCGGTACCATTTGTAATGGAGCTTCCTAATTATAGAATGCCAGGTGCTAAAAATGTTGGAAAGCTTATGTGGGAAAAGGCAAAGGACTTTTTAACGAAGGCATTTACCATAATATTTGTAGCAGCTATTGTTATATGGTTTTTACAGAATTTTGATTTAAAGATTAATCTTGTTGAGGATTCTAAGGATAGTATGCTGGCTATGATTGGTGGAGCAATTGCTCCAATATTTAAGCCACTTGGATTTGGTGACTGGCGAGTATCAACAGCGCTTATTACTGGATTTACTGCAAAGGAGAGCGTTGTTAGTACATTGTCTGTGCTTGTGGGTGGAAATGCATTATTAAAAGAAATGTTTACGCCGCTTACTGCAGTAGTATTTTTAACATTTACCCTATTATATACACCATGTGTTGCGGCTGTTTCTTCAGTAAAGCGAGAGCTTGGTGGAAAATGGGCGATTGTAATAGTTTTACATCAGTGTATATTAGCTTGGTTTGTGGCATTTTTGGTAAGACTAATCGGTTTGGCAATAGGGTTTTAATCAATGAAACAAAGGAGTTATATAATGAAAAGAGAGTATGTAATGGGAAATGGTGCGATTGCTCTTGGAGCACTTGCAGCGGGTGTTAATTTAGTATCAGGATATCCAGGAACACCATCTTCTGAAATTATAGAAACAATAGCAAAGTATCCACATGATAATGTGCATGTGGAGTGGTCGGTTAATGAAAAGGCAGCCTTAGAGGTTGCTGCAAGCGCAGCATATTCAGGGGCAAGAACCCTTGTAACAATGAAGCAGGTAGGACTTAATGTGGCTTCAGATCCACTTATGTCACTGGCCTATGTAGGGGTTAAGGGTGGAATGGTAATTGTATCAGCAGATGATCCAGGTCCAATATCTTCACAAACAGAGCAAGATACAAGAGCATTTGCAGATTTTGCACGAATTCCAGTGTTTGATCCTTCTTCACCTGAGGAAGCATATCAGATGATTCAGGATGCATTTGACTATTCAGAAAAATATAATACTCCTGTATTATTTAGACCTACAACACGTGTGTGCCATGCATATGCAAGCATTGAGACGAAGGAAGATATGTGTGCAAAGGCATATGAAGGTTTTGTTAAGGATTCTAAGAAATGGGTTATATTTCCACGTCTTTCATTTGCAAATCATGCAATGCTTGAAAAGAGAAATGTTCAACTTGGTGATGATTTTTCTTCATATAGATTTAATACAGTTGAAGGAAATAAAGATAATAAAAAGGCTGTTTTTGCATCAGGAATAAGCTATGCATATGCAAAGGAATACTTAAAAGATTATCCGGAAACTAAGCTTTGTAAAATTGGAACTCCACATCCATTTCCAGAGGCTTTTGTTGTTGAGGCTCTTAAGGGTGTTGAAGAGATTATGTGTGTTGAGGAGCTTAGTCCATACATAGAGAAGGAATTACTTAGAGTAATTGGCAAATATCAGCTTAATATAAAGGTATATGGTAAGTTGACTGAACATGTACCTGCAAGTGGAGAGAACAATACTAATAATGTGGCTAAGATTTTGAGCACATTTTTAGGACTACCTCTTAGTGAGTCAATGCTTGATGTAACAGATGCACCTAAGCTTCCAGTAAGACCACCAGTATTATGTGCGGGATGCCCTCATAGAGCATCATTTTATGCTGTTAAACAGGCTATGAAGGGCAAGAGAAGCTATTTTTGCGGAGATATAGGTTGCTATACACTTGGAAATGCTATGCCACTTGATATGGTAGATACATGTCTTTGTATGGGGGCAGGAATCACAATGGCACAGGGCTTCCATTGGACAGATAAAGAAGGAAAATGCTTTGCATTTGTAGGTGATTCTACATTCTTTGCTTCAGGAATGACTGGTGTTGTTAATGCAGTTTACAATGAAGCAGATATGGTGCTTTGCGTGTTAGATAACTCCACAACTGCAATGACTGGACATCAGCCACATCCAGGTACAGGAATTAACATGATGGGCAATGTAGTTGACAAGGTTAGCATTGAGAATGTATTAAGAGGTATTGGCGTAAAGACTGTTGTAACTGTTAATCCACTTGATTTGGAGAAGGCAGTTGAGACTGTAAAGGAATGTGCTGAGCAAAGGGGAGTTAAAGCAATCATATTCAAGTCACCATGTATAGCTATTACTAAGCCAAACAAGTCAATAACAATTAATGACAAATGTATTAACTGTAAGAAATGTATTAGAGAAATAGGCTGTCCGGCTATTATAGTTGAGGATGGTAAGGTTTGTATAGATAAGAATCTATGTACAGGCTGCGGACTTTGCAGTAAGGTTTGTCCTGTAAATGCAATTGGAGGTGAATGCAATGAATAAAGATATTTTAATCTGTGGAGTAGGCGGACAGGGTACTGTTTTAGCTTCAAAATTAATTGCATCAGCTGCTATGCAACAAGGAGATACTGTTCATTCAGCAGAAACAATAGGAATGGCACAAAGAGGTGGTTCGGTAACTAGCCACGTAAGAATAGGAGACAGAGCATTTTCACCTCTTATTCCTAATGGTGGAGCAGATGTAATGTTAGCTTTTGAACCATCAGAGGCAGTAAGAAACTTAAATTATCTTAACAAGGATGGAATAGTAATTGTTAATAGTGTTCCAGTTAAGCCAACAACTGAATCTTTACAGGAAACAGGCTATGATGGAACAGAAATGATTGGATTTCTTAAGAAAAAATGCAATACTATTGTAGTTGATGCAGAGAAGTTATGTGAGCCATTTGGTTCATCTAGATATTTTAATGTTGCGATTCTTGGTGTTGCTGTTGGAACTAAAAAATTAGGCCTTTCAAAGGAAGTTGTAATGGCTGAAATCGAAGCTAGAGTTCCAGCTAAATTTATAGAAACAAACAAGCAGGCATTTATGGCTGGTTACGAAATTGGGGACAGGGAAAAAGGAGAGTAGTATGAAATTAAACAGTGTTCAATTAGAGCAGGTTGATAAGCAGGTTAAGAGGATACTTGCTTCAGACAGCTACTATGGAAAGATTTTCAAAGAAGCTGGTGTTACAGGGGTTAATAGCCAGGAGGATTTCGAGAAGATTCCATTTTCAAGTAAGGATGATTTAAGAAATGCATATCCACTTGGAATACAGGTTCCACCAGATGAGGAGATTGTTAGAATTCATTCTTCATCAGGTACAACAGGACGTCCAGTAATTATTCCTTATACTAAAAAGGATGTTGACGACTGGGCAATTATGTTTGCAAGATGCTATGAGACAGCTGGAGTAACGAAGAATGACAGAATTCAGATTACACCAGGATATGGTTTATGGACAGCTGGAATAGGCTTCCAGGCTGGATGCGAAAAGCTTGGCGCTATGGCAGTTCCTATGGGACCTGGTAATACAGATAAGCAGCTTCAGATGATGATAGATTTAAAATCAACTGTATTAACTGCAACATCATCATACGCTCTTTTGTTGGCAGAAGAGATTAATAGACGTGGAATTAGAGATCAGATTCATCTTAAAAAGGGTATATTTGGCTCTGAAAGATGGAGCGATAAAATGCGTGCTTACATTGAGAGGGAGCTTGACATAGATTTGTATGACATTTATGGGTTAACTGAAATTTATGGTCCGGGTATAGGAATTAACTGTAAAGGTCAAAGAGCAATGCACTACTGGGATGACTATGTATATATTGAGATAATTGATTCAAAAACTGGTGAGAATGTACCTGATGGCGAGGAGGGTGAAATTGTAATCACTACTCTTGTTAAGGAGGGGGCACCTTTAATTAGATTTAGAACTCATGATATATCTCGTATTGTGCCAGGTGAGTGTCCTTGTGGTTGTAAGCATCCTCGTTTGGATGTAATCAAGGGTAGAAGTGATGATATGTTCAAGGTTCATGGAGTAAATATGTTCCCTAGTCAGGTTGAAGAATTACTTCAGCATGTTGATGGTGTTTCAAGTGAATACCAGATTAATATTGCTCATGATGAGGAGAAGAATAAGGATGTTATGCTTCTTACTGCAGAGGCAGAAGGTAGAGTAAACTTTGAGACAACTGCTAATATAATTAGAGAAATGTTTAAGTCTAAGATAAGTATTACACCAAAGGTTACTGTTGTTCCTGTTGGAACTCTCCCAAGAACTCAGAAGAAGGCAAAACGTGTAATTGATCATAGAGATTTGTAAATCATTTGAAATATTATTTAATTTATATGTGGAGGATTTTTTGATGGGATGTTTTTTTGTTTTGTTGGCATTAATTGCTGTGCCAATATTTTTGGGATTTTTGATTGTTGTGTTAGGTGCGTTAGGTAGCCTATTTGCAGCAATTATTTCAACTGTTTTATTTGTGCTTCTTCGTAAAAACGGTATATTTGACAAATACTGCAATTCAACAATTGCTTGGCAGAGGATAGTTGCATCTATGGCAGAGGTGATTATTATTTTAATAATGATTGGCTCTTATTTAATGTCTGCTGTTTCGGGTGCATTTTTAATTATGGTACTTTTATCAAAATAGGAAAATAAGAAATTACTAATTTTGATAGTTCTGAAAAGGAGAGACAATGATGAAGATAAGAGTTAGACTACTAAATATTTTGCTTTATATAATAGGTGTATTATTTATATTTATATTTTCTTTTCCATTAGGGCTTAATTGTTCTATGAATATTGGCATTGCAACTGGAACATTACTTGGTATAATAATAGTTGTTTATGGATTATTTCTAGATTATATTAACGCATTTGTTAAGAAGCTTTGGAAAAAAAAAATTGGAAAGGCTTTTCTTTCGTTTTGTATTGTGGGAGTTTGTTCAGGTATAGTTCTAGTTGGTGTTGAGTCGTATCTGATCATTTCTGCAGCAAATAAAAAGCCAGATACCAATACTACTGTCATAATTCTTGGATGTAGAGTATACGGAACTAGACCAAGTGCCATATTACAGACTAGAATGGATGTTGCTATTGACTATCTTGAAGAAAATGAGGGCGCATATGTAATAGTATCAGGTGGTAAAGGTGATGATGAGGACATAAGCGAAGCGGCTTGTATGGAAAACTACCTTATAGAGCATGGAATTAGCAAAGAGAGAATAATTGTAGAAGATAAATCAAAATCTACACAGGAGAATTTTGAATACTCCAAAAAACTAATGGAGAAAAAAGGTCTTGAAATGAAGCTGGCTGTTGCTACATCTGATTTTCATCAATACAGAGCAAGCATAATAGGAAAAGAATATGGAATAGAAACAAGTGCCATAAGTGCTCAGACTGCAAAACCATTTATGCCAGCGTATTTTTTAAGAGAAATATATGGTGTGCTATATCAGTGGATTATATAGTAAAAAACCTAGTATTATCGTAATAGGACTTTTGTTACGAAAACAAGAGTATATTATAGATAAGACTAGGTTTTTTTCGTATAAGACTAGGTGTTTCGTATAAGATTAGTTTTTTTCCATATAGGGCTAGGGCTTTTTGCGCACAGGACTAGGGCTTTTTATTGACTGAATAGCGTATATATGATAACCTAACAATTAATTGTGTCTGTTATGGATATATATTTGCCTGTGTCAATTTATTCACGGAGGTTGTCAGGCATAAAAGAGGGAGGATTTATATGAGTACATCTAGTATTTTGATTATTGTTGCAATTGCAATATATCTTTTGGGAATGCTTATTATAGGATTTGCAAAGAGCAAGAACAACAGTAGTTCAGAAGATTTCTATCTTGGTGGTCGTAAGATGGGACCGTTGGTTGTTGCTATGAGTGCAGAAGCAAGTGATATGTCAAGCTGGCTTTTGATGGGATTACCAGGAGTAGCATTTTTAAGTGGTGTTTGCGACGCAGCTTGGACAGCAATTGGTTTAGCAATAGGAACATATCTTAACTGGTTATTAGTATCAAGAAGATTAAGAAGATATTCACACAAAATTGATGCTATTACAATTCCAGATTTCTTTGCAAAGAGATTCCATGATAAGAAAAATATAATTGGTATGGCTGCAGCTGCAATTATTATTATATTTTTCATTCCATATACTGCATCAGGTTTTGCTGCTTGTGGCAAGCTGTTTAATGCGTTGTTTGATGTAGATTATACAGTTGCTATGGTGGTTTCAGCTGTAGTTATCGTTGGATATACAATTATGGGTGGATTTGGTGCTGTATGTATTACAGACCTTATTCAGAGTTTTGTAATGACACTTGCATTAGTTGTTATAGTTGTTTACGGTATTAGCAATGCAGGTGGATTTAGCGCTGTTATTGATAATGCTAAGGATTTACCAGGTTATTTTTCAATGAATAATACATTTGATGCTGCAAGTAATGTAGCAAAGCCTTACGGATTACTTACAATAATATCTACAATGGCCTGGGGACTTGGATATTTTGGTGTACCTCATGTATTAGTAAGATTTATGTCTATCGAAGATGAGAAGAAGCTTGTTACTTCCCGTAGAATAGCTATTGTTTGGGTAACAATTTCAATGGGTATTGCATTATTTATTGGAACAATTGGACTTGCACTTTGCAACAATGGTTTCATGTCAATGTTAAACGACCCTGAAACAGTTATTATCGCAATTTCACAGAAAATTAGTGAAAATGGTGTAATAGCAGCTTTAGTTGCAGGAATTATTATGGCAGGTAAATTAGCTGCAACAATGTCAACAGCAGATAGCCAGATGCTTAGCGCTGCTTCAAGCTTTTCACAGGATATACTTCAGAATGGTTTCAAGATAAAGATGAGCGAGAAGGCAGGACTTATCGCTGCAAGACTTACTGTTATTTCTGTAGCAATAATAAGTGTATTCCTTGCAAGAGACCCTAATGCAAGTGTATTCAAGATTGTATCATTTGCTTGGGCAGGATTTGGTGGCGCCTTCGGCGCAGTTGTACTTTGTGCCTTATTCTGGAAGAGATGTAATTTGGCAGGAGCACTTTCTGGTATGATTGCAGGAGGTATTACAGTATTTGCTTGGAAATACAAGGTACGTCCATTAGGTGGTGCATGGGACATCTATGAATTATTACCAGCCTTCATTGTGTCATTAGTGTTAATTATTGTTGTAAGTCTTATTACTAAGGCACCAGATGAAAGCATAGTTAAAGAATTCGAAGCTGTAAATGATTAATTTTTAAGAGCCATATAAATTAATAATACAAAATTATAATACAGTATATATAACACAAAAAACTACAGTGCCGCATACATTGGTACTGTAGTTTTTTGTTTTTTTATGGTACAATGAAACAGGTAATATCATTTTGTAATAAATAGCAAACACATCTTATTTTATGAGCTATGCAAAGGGGATATAATTATGTATGAGGTATGTATTGCAATTCAATATATTGGCATTGTTGCTCTTATGCTTGAACTGGTTTATGTTGTTAAGAAGGAAACTTCAAGGGCGCAGTTAAGATTGATTCTTTGCATGGTGGGAATGATTATCAATTTTGTTGGATACTTGTTTGAGATGACTTCAAAGAGTATGGAGCAGGCCCTTATGGCGGTTAAAATAATATATGTCGGAAAGCCAGTAATTATATTTTCTATGCTGTTTTTTGTAATGGGATATTGCAAGGTTAATATGTCAAATATTATGAAGACAATTTTGATATTGATCCATACTGGTATATCGTGTTTGGTATTGTTTTGTGAAAAAAATACATTATATTACAATAAGATTGAATTTGTAGATGAGGGCTTATTTCCGCATTTGAAGCTAGGTCATGGAATAGTTTATAAATTATTCGCATTGTTAATGGTAGCATATTTTGTGGCAATTTTTGTTGTTGCCATAAGAAGATTTAGAACATCAAATAATAAGTATATTAAGAAGAATTCAGCGGTTCTTATTTTGGTTGATTTGATATGCTGTACAGGATATGGACTGTTTTTACTTAGAGTAACTAATGGATACGATACAACACTTCCGTCACTTCTCATTTCAACATTTTTAATGAGTTATTGTTTGTCAAATTATAGTATGCTTGATATGGTTGCTACTGCAAAGGACTATGCAATGAATCAGTTTAATGACGGAATAGTATTGCTAGATTATGATGATGATATAGTGTATGAGAACAATTTGGCTAGGAATATAAAACATAAGCTAGGTTGTGACGATATTGCATTTGTTGATTATATCGAGGAAGTAATCAAAGACAAAAAAATCAAGGCTATTGGAGAAAATGCCTACCAATTTTCAAAGGATTATGTGGAGACAATTAAGGGACAGAAATGCAAAATGTATTTACTGTTAGATGTAACAGATAGCTATAACTATACAGAACGACTTGAGAATGCTGTAAATGAAAAAACAAAGCAGGTAGTTTACATGCAAAGAACAGTAATTAGTAGTTTTGCCACAATGATAGAGGCTAGAGATGGAATTACCGGTATGCACATAAAAAATACAAGTAACTATGTTGCTGTTTTAGTAAAAGCACTTCAGCAGGAGGAACGATATAAGAGCATTATAAATGATGAGTATGGGCAAATGGTTATGGATGCAGCTGCTCTTCATGACATTGGAAAAATATCTGTTCCAGATCAGGTGCTACAAAAGCCAGGTAAACTTACACCTGAGGAATATGAGATAATTAAAAAACACCCAACTGAAGGTGCAAATATTATTAAGCTTGCACTTAGCAATCTTGAAAAGGATGAATATTTGGAAATTGCCAAGGATATGGCGTATAGCCATCATGAAAGATGGGATGGCAAGGGATATCCTAAGGGTCTAAAGGGTGAAGAAATACCACTTTCTGCCAGAATCATGGCAATTGCAGATGTTTATGATGCATTACGTTCGAGAAGACATTATAAAGAAGCCTTCGATGTTGAAAAATCCTGCAATATCATAAAAGAAGGTCGTTTCACACAGTTTGATGGAGATTTAGTAGATGTCTTTTTAGCACACATAAAAGAAATTGAAACTGTACGGGAATAAAATAATTATATTAGATGAATTTGGCAAGCCATTAGTGGAAGAATATTAGAAGCGAGGTATTGGTATGTTTGATAAAGTTATTTACGTAGTGAATAGATTGGATGGAGATTATGCTTATTTGTGTAAGCAGGAATCAGATGGTTCGTTTGGACAGGATGAAAAGTGCGTGGCAAGAGCACTTCTTCCAGCTGAAATTGAGGAGAAAAGTATGCTTAGTTATGAGATGCTTGAGTATTCCATGCTGCCATAGAGAGGTTGACAAGAAATGAAGAGAGTGGAGGGCATTAAATCCATTGTGTTTGATATGGATGGCGTAATATTTGATACAGAAAGAGCCTGTATAGATGCTTGGAAAGTAGTTGCAGAAAAGCATAACATTTCTAATATAGAAGAGGTTTGCATAGCTTGTATAGGAACCAATTCTAATGAGACAAGACGAATTGTTCTAAAAAATTATGGAGAAGATTTTCCCTATGATGAGTATAGTTTAGAGATGAGTAGTGAATTTAAGAAAATATTTGCTAAAGGGATCCCAGTAAAAAAAGGAGCAAAAGAATTGCTTTCTTTCTTGAAGGAAAATCAGGTAAAGATGTCTATTGCGTCTTCAACAAAGACTGCTACTGTAATTAAAGAGTTAACGGAGGCAGGACTAGTTGATTATTTTGATATAATAGTAGGCGGAGATCAGGTGTCAAGAAGTAAGCCTAACCCTGATATATTTTTGGCAGCCTGTGAAAAGCTTTTAGCAATACCAGAGAAAACATACGGAATAGAAGATTCCTTCAATGGTATGAGAGCATTAAAGGCGGCAGGTATGAGACCTATTATGGTTCCAGATATTATAAAGCCTGATGATGAAATGAAGAATATTGCCTGTACTATAAGAGAAGATTTCTTTAAGGTAATAGATTATTTTAATGAAGAAATATAAAGGCTTTAGCTTTTGTATCAGGTGAATACTGAATTTTCACTAATACAAGTTTCTATAAATTTACCATTTATAGAATTGGGAGTTTTATCCGACTGAAATAAACAACACAAATGGTTTAGATAGAGTTTATAAATTTACGAAACTAATACATTTTTATGTTATATTTATATGTTATATAAGGAAGTTTTGATTGTATGAATAATGCAAAAAATGAAATGATAGAAGAATATGCAGCAAAGGTTATGGGGCTTGCAAAGGATACTATTACTGTGAAGTTTAGATTCTTTGATGCGGCTCTTGCTAAGCTAAAGCTTGTTCCTAAAAAGAAAATTGGAGATTTTGCCTGCGACGGAGAGGTTCTTTACTACGATCCTAATATGCTGCTTAAGTTATATTTGGAGGAGCCTAATGTGGCAGTAAGGGTTTTTCTTCATGTGCTACTACACTGTGTATTCAGACATTATAATCGAATAGATAAGAAGAATGAACAATATTGGAATTTGGCGGCAGATATTGCTGTTGAAAATACCATATTAGAGCTTGGCTTTGAACAAGCTAAGCTTGGCAAGGACAATGAGATTGAAGATCATATAAGAAGACTTAATAAGAATGTTCCTAAGCTTACGGCGGAATATATTTACAAGGAGTTTCTTTTACATGAACCAAGTAAGGAGTATTTTAGAGAGCTTAAGCAAACATTTTTTATTGATAATCATGAATTGCTAAAAAAGAGTAGCAAAGAAGAATATGTAATCAGTGAAAAGCAGTGGGAAGAGATTAGTAGAAGAATTAGGGCTGATTTAAAGTCCTTTTCTAAGAATAAAACGTCGTCGGAGAGTTTAGAGAATAATTTAGACGAGGCAGTTAAAGAAAGATATGATTATAAAAAGATTCTTGAAAGATTTACAGTTTCTGGAGAAGAGGTTACTGTAAATGACGAAGAATTTGATTATGTATATTATACTTATGGATTATCAACCTACGGTAACATGCCACTTATTGAACCTCTTGAATATAGAGAAACTAATAAGATTAAGGAATTTGTTATTGCTATTGATACGTCTGCATCATGTAGAGGCGAGATTGTGAAGGCTTTTATTACTAAAACCTATCATATTCTTAAGAACACTGAGAATTTCTTTAATCATATAAATGTTCACATTATTCAGTGTGATTCTGAGGTTCGGTCGGATTACAAGATATGTGATGTGAAGGATTTTGATGATTTTATAGAAAATGGGAAAATAACAGGCTTTGGTTCCACAGATTTTAGACCAGTATTTTCTTACGTGGAGGAGCTAAGAAAAAAGGGCGAATTTGAGAACCTAAAGGGACTTATATATTTTACAGATGGGTATGGAACGTATCCTATGGATATGCCGGATTATGATGTTATTTTTGCCTTCTTAAATGAAGATGAGAATCGACAAAAGATTCCTAATTGGGCAATTAAAGTAGTATTGGAGGATGAACTAAATGAATATTTTACAAGCTAAGGAATATATAAAAGATTCAATAAACATTTATCTTAAAAAGGATGAATTTGGAGATTATAGAATACCAGTAGTAAGACAAAGACCAATTTTTTTGATTGGAGCACCTGGTATTGGCAAGACTGCCATTATGGAACAGATTGCAGAGGAGCTTGGAATAGCATTAGTGTCTTATTCTATGACACACCATACAAGACAGTCTGCTCTTGGTCTCCCATATATTAAGACAAAGAAATATAAGGATGAATCCTATGATATTTCAGAGTATACAATGAGTGAGATAATTGCGTCTATATACGAGACAATGGAAGAAAGTGGCGTTAGTGAAGGTATTTTATTCTTGGATGAGATTAACTGTGTATCTGAAACACTAGCCCCTTCTATGCTTTTATTCTTACAGTATAAGGTATTTGGAAAGCATAAGATACCTGAAGGATGGATTATTGTTACAGCGGGTAATCCACCAGAATATAATAAATCTGTTAGAGAATTTGATGTTGTCACACTTGATAGATTAAAGGTTATAAATGTTGAGCCAGATTATAAGACTTGGAAGGAATATGGTGTAGAAAAAGGACTTCATAATGCAATACTTAATTTCTTAGAGCTTAAGAAGGACTATTTCTATCACATGGAAACTACTGCAAGTGGTCGTTCTTATGTTACTGCAAGAGGCTGGGAGGATTTGTCTGAAATAATTTCAATGTATGAGGAAGACTCCAAAAAAGTTGATGAGACATTAGTTGGTCAGTATTTAAGAAATGAGCTTATTGTTAAGGAATTCTGTGCGTACTACGACCTTTATAACAAATATAAAAATGATTATAGAATTGATGATATTCTTGCTGGTAAGGCAACTGATACAGCAATAAGTAAGGCTAAGGCAGCAGAATTCGATGAGAGATTGTCGTTGTTAGGTATGCTTATTGACAAGCTTTTGTCTAATATGAAGGAGGTTGTTACATTTTCGGATTATTTGACAGAGCTTATGAAGGATCTTGAGGCTGTCAAGATTGCAAAGGATACATTTAGAGCGTTAAATGAATTAATTGAGAAGAGAAAGAGCACTATTATTAAGCTTGAAAAAGCTAATTCTCTTTCAGCATCAAAGAAGAAAATGCTTAAGAAGGTAATTGTTTATCTTGAGAATACAAAAAAAGGTCTTATATCTGAAAATATAATTAACGAGGAAGAAGCGTATCGTTATATTAAGAAGTTCTTTGCTCTTGAGGTTGAACAGATGAAAGACAAGGCTGAAAATACAAGCAGCAGTTTGCACAATTTATTTGAGTTCGTAGAAAAGGCTTTTGAGGGTGGAAATGAGATGCTTATTCTAGTAACAGAGTTAACTGTTAATAAGTATAGTTCAAGATATATCACTATGTTTGGCAGTGAGGATTACCATAAAAATAATAAGCTTCTTATGGTTAGCGAAAGACAAGCTGAAATGAAAAATGACATTGAAAAGCTTATGAATAATTAGTTTATTTATATTTTTATAGTGATTTAGGCTAAGAAACGAGAAGCCTCGGTTATTAAATTGCCGAGTAGTTCACGTTAATAGTATTAATGTAGTTTGATAATTTGTGAAAGTAATTTATGTTAGATTATAGTTTTGGTAATTTGTGGTAGTGATTTATGTTAGATTATAATTTTGATAAAAAAACATATAATGACAAGGGCTTTAGCTTTATATATGAGCCTTGCAGGATATTAAAGAATGGCGATTTTGTTACAGGTGTATCTATTATAGAATATACGTCTAACAGTAGTAATATAGAGCTTCCATCTGTTATTTCTTGCGGAGATGATGAAATGCCTGTTATTGCCATTGGTAAAAAGGCCTTTCTTGGAAATAAACTGGTAAAAAGTGTACTTGTTCCAGCTTCCGTTGTTGAGATTTTTGACTGGGCTTTTTCACAGTGTCCTAATCTTGAAAAAGTAGTATTTCTCAACGAGAATATTAAACTGGGAAAGGGTATATTTTCTGAATGCGAGCAGATTAAGGACATTTGTCTTGGATATGAGGAGGTTGATGCACAATCTACTCTTATTGGAGCAATTCCTTGTTTGCTTAAGGCAGAATATCTATTGTCAGGCGATGATATTGGAACTGATTTATGGTTTGCAAAATGGGATAATTGTCTTACATCATTTCTTGAGGAGGATGATGAGGAAGGCTATACTAATATGATTTTGTGTGGCGAAGAGGATATACAAAAAAGTGTGGAAGGCTTTGTATTAGACAAAAGAAAGCTAAAGGCAAAGCTTTGTATGCTTAGACTTATGAATGAGCATATGCTAAAGGATACGGCAAAGGACAAATTTATAGGTTATGTGCTCTTGCATATGAAGGGCTGTGAGTCAGAGGAAAGCTGGCAGCTTATTGTTGATGAATATAATGATAAGCTAGAATTCTTTAAGCTATTAGCAAATATAGGTGCAATAACTGAGGATAACATTGATGAGCTTATATATGATATGAAGGATTATAGCGCAGAAACTAAATCCTATTTGTTATCGTACAAACAAGAAAAATTTGCATCAAAGGATATTTTTGCAAGCTTTGTATTGTAATATATAAAGCTTGCAATTATTAATTTATAGTAATATTTTATTATATGAGAGTTGGTTAAAGAATATAAGATGATACATTTTTGGAGGATAAATATGGGATTAGCTGAAACATTTACGGTACAAATGTTGATATTATTTATTATATCATTAATATGTTGTGGGACAGGTTTTTCTAAAATCAATTATTTTAGAAGCTTAGGATATGGTCTTTCTACCATAGCTATGGAGGTAGCTGTTATAGTTATGTTTAAGAAATATTTGTCTATTACACAGCTTGTATCGTGCATTTTATTAATTATATATGGTGCAAGAATATTAAAGCGTTTCTTGGCAAGAGAAAAGAAGAAAAAAGATAGCAAATCTGATATAAAGAAATCTGGCAAAGTTTCTTTTTTAAATAAGCTTATAGCATGGCTATGTTTTTCTGTTTTATATTTATGTCAGATTTCGCCTGTTGTTTTGCGAGTTCAAGGTTTTAAGGCAGTAATAGACAAGCTTAACATGTACTTTGTTCCTAAAAATACTGCATTTAGTATTATAGGGGTTATTGCTATGGCAGTAGGTCTTGCTTTATTAATATGTAAGGATTTGAAGAAGCTTAAAATTAGCAATATAAATGTTATAGGCGAAATAGCATTCTGGATTGGTTTATACATGATTGGCTTTAACAAAAAAATAGGACTTGTTCCAATATGTATAATGATAATAGGCTTTTTATTTATGCTATATCGCGTGTTAGTATTAAACAGACGAAAAAAATAGCTCTAGGCAAATTATTTACAGTAAGAGAATAGCTCTAGGCAAATTATTTACAGTAAGAAAATAAAATATTTAGGAAGTAAGAAAAATGAGTAAGAAGATGGTAGGTTTTATTAAAAGAGAGATAGTGTTTTCAATTGCATTGTTGTTGGCAATTATATCAGCATTTATCGTTCCCCCATCTAAGGAATATATTGGCTACATAAATTTTCAAACCTTGGCACTTTTACTGGCACTTATGCTTGTTGTACAAGGATTAAATAGCTGTGGCTTGTTTGATAAGCTGGTGGAATTGTCAATGAAGAGAATTAGTGACTTGAGACAAATGACTCTTCTTATGATAACTCTATGCTTTTTCTCAAGTATGTTTATTACAAATGACGTTGCTCTAATAACATTTGTTCCATTTACTATAATATTGCTTGATGTTGTAGAGGACAGTAAGTTTTCTATAATAATTATTATATTAGAAACTATGGCTGCTAATCTCGGAAGTATGTTTACACCAATTGGTAATCCACAGAATTTATATTTATATTCCGTTTCTAAATATACGTTATTTGGCTTCTTAAAGATTATGCTTCCTTATACAGTATTGTCCTTTGCAATGCTTGCAATAACAAGCTTATTCGTAAAGAAGAAACCTCTTAATGAAGCAGGCAAAATTAATACAAAAGAAAATAAACTCAATAAATCAAAATTACTTTGTTTTATTGGAATGTTTGTTGTATGTATATTTACTGTGTTAGGCGTGTTAGATTATCGAATCATGTTAGCTCTTGTTATATTTGCAGTTTTGTTGATTGATAAATCCTTGGTACTTAAAGCAGATTATATATTGCTGCTTACCTTTGTTGCATTTTTTGTTTTCATTGGAAATATGAAGAATATGGAAGCTGTTAGCACATTTTTATCGGGAATTGTTAAGGGAAGAGAATGTGTTATTGCTACGGTAACAAGTCAGTTTGTAAGTAATGTTCCTGCAGCTGTTTTGTTAGCTGGATTTACAAATAAATACAAGGATTTAATTATTGGCACTAATTTTGGAGGTCTTGGAACCTTGATTGCATCTATGGCAAGCTTGATTTCGTATAAGTTTTACGTTAAAAGCAAGGATAGTAATGTGGCAAGATATGTACTTGTTTTTACTGGGCTTAGCATAATTTATCTGGCTATTTTGCTTGTAGCATATTTCATTATAGAATAAAAATGCTACAGGATATATGTGGGATGGCTATGAAGCAATAAAGAAAAATTATACATGAAATAATATGTATAGCTGCGAAGTAATAAAGAAAAGATATACATTGGATAATAGAGATGGCTATGAAGCAATAAAGTAAAGATATATATGAGATAATATGGATGGCTATAAAGCGATAAATAAACTAGCTCATAATATAAGAGAAAAATAGGATAATAATATGGAAATTGTAAATGAATACGTAGTAAAAAATCAAAAAAAGTTAAGGTGTGGAATAACAACAGGTACATGTGCTACGGCTGCAGCTACAGCTTGTGCTACAAGTCTTTTGCTTAATAAGGACATTGATAAGGTTACCATAATGACACCTAAAAAAATTAGTGTTGATATTCCTGTTTTCTTATGTGAAAAAGATGAAAAGCATTCAAGCTACTATGTTATAAAGGATAGTGGCGACGATCCGGATGTTACTAATCAGCAGCAGATACATGTTTGTCTTTCTATTATAGGTAGCGAGGAAGCCAATAAATTTATATCAAATGATACGATATTTAAAAGCGATACGTTTTCAAATATATTTCTTGATGGTGGTGAAGGTGTAGGAAGAGTTACTAAGCCTGGACTTGAGCAACAAATTGGACAATCAGCAATAAACAAGGTGCCACGTAAGATGATATTTGAAGCAGTAGGTGAGGTTGTTGAGGCGGCAGGCTTTGATGGATTTATCTTAATTACTGTAAGTGTACCAAAGGGAAGAGAACTATCAATAAAGACCTTTAATGGCAAGCTCGGCATTGAAGGAGGAATATCAATTCTTGGAACAAGTGGAATTATTGAACCTATGAGCGAACAGGCTATTGTTTCAACTATTGAAACAGAGATAAAACAGCTTGCAGCTAGTGGCGAAAAGCAGTTACTTGTAACTCCAGGAAACTATGGGCAGGCGTATGCTTCTAATTATTTGGGGCTGGATTTATCAAACAGCGTTAAGTCGAGCAATTATATAGGTGACACTATAGATTTGGCAATATCCTATGGCTTCAAGAAGTTTTTATTAGTTGGTAATATTGGCAAGCTTGTAAAGCTTGCAGCGGGGATTTTTAATACACATTCTAAAATTGCTGACGGAAGACAGGAGATATTTGCTACTCATGCGGCCCTTTTAGGAGGCAGCAAGGAGTTGGTGGGTGCCCTTATGGAATGTGTTAATACTGATGCAATGCTTGATTTGCTTATTGAACAGGACTTATATGATGAAGTATTAGAAAGTATAATTAATAAGATAAATGAACATATTAGGGGAAGAGTATTAGGTGTAATGGATATAGGCGTTGTGCTTTTTTCCGAAAAATATGGCTATTTAGGAATGACAAAGGATGCAAATACGCTTATGGACGGGTTAAAAGAACGTCAAAATTGTTAGTGAATTTGACGCTTTTTGATGAATATAATATTTAAAATGTAAAAAATGAAATAAATTTAAATTTAGTATGTATTTATTTTGTAAGTAGTGCTATGATAGGACACGTGGGTTTATTTGTCCACTATATGAAACATGGGAGGAAAGAGATATGACAGTAGCTCAAGTTTTAGCAGTCTTAGTATTCGCTACAATGTTTATAATGATTGTATTGGATAAGATTGAGCGTCATTACGTTACAATGGCTTGCGGTGTCTTGACTATCGGCCTTGTATTCGGTGCAGCAATGAGAAGTATGGAAGCTATTAAAGAAACTCTTAATGTTAGTAGCATCTTTACTAAGGATTTTTGGATTGTAAGTGGTACAGCTGAGGAATCTTCAAGTGGAATCAACTGGGCAACAATTATTTTTATTGCCGGTATGATGGTTATGGTTGAAGGCATGGCAAATGCTGGATTTTTCAGATGGTTATGTATGAGACTTGCAAAGCTTGTAAATTACAAGCCAGTTCCACTTTTTATTACTTTTATGATTATGGCAGCAGTATTATCAATGTTTATTGATAGTATTACAGTTATTTTGTTCTTAGCAGCAGTAACTGTTGAACTTGCAAAACTTCTTAAGATAGATCCAGTTCCAATGATTTTAGCAGAAATATTCTGTGCTAATCTTGGTGGTTCTGCAACAATGTGCGGTGATCCACCAAATATTATTATTGGAACAGGCTTAGGCTATTCATTTGAAGATTTCCTTACTAATACAGGTGTAATCGCAGGTATATGCTTAGTAATAATTATTGTTTACTTCTACATTGTATATAAGAAGGATTTAGTTCAAAAAGAAGGCGAAAAGGTTGATGTAGCTAGCCTTCCTAATCCAAAGGAAGCTATTACTAACATGAAGGATTTCGTAATAAGCTGTATTATTTTTGCATGTGCAGTTGTAATGCTTATTACACATGCAAAGACAGGCCTTACAGTTGCATTTATCGGAATTTTTATAGCGATTATTACACTTCTTACTTCAGGTAAGAAATCCATAGCAATATTGAAAAAGGTTGATTACAAGACAATCTTCTTCTTTATCGGTTTATTTATGGTAGTAGGAGGTCTTGAGCAGACAGGAATTCTTGAGGTAATTGCTGCATTTATTGGCAAAATAAGTGGTGGTAACTTAAAGCTTATGGTAGCAATTATTATATGGTTATCAGCTACAGCTAGCGCTTTTGTTGATAATATTCCATTTGCAGCTACAATGCTTCCAGTAATTAAGAGCTTGGCTGCTACAGCAGGTGTTGATCTTGAAACTCTTGCATGGGCACTTTCTATGGGTACTGATATTGGTGGTAGTGCTACTCCAATCGGTGCTTCTGCAAATGTTGTTGGTACTTCAGTTGCAGCTAAAAATGGTTACCATATTACATGGGGTAAATATTGTAAGTCAGCAGCACCAGCAACAATTATTGTTGTGACTATATCTATGTTATTTATTTTCTTTAGATATTGTTAGTTTTATGATATAATATAATAGATGAATTTAACAAGAACGCTACGGCGTTCTTGTTGTTGAAAAGGGGGCTTTTTTACATGGATAAACAGGTTATTATTGCAATTAATCGTGAGTTTGGAAGTGATGGACATATTATTGCCAGAATGATTGCTGAGCAGCTTGGAATGGAGATATATGACAGAGCTTTACTTGACAAATTGTCTGAGAATATGAACGTTGATGCTGACTATTTAGAGAAGTATGATGAGAAGCCAAAGGGATTATTTTCAAAGCGTGTAATGGGAGAATCAAGCTCCTTTGAAGAAAATCTTGCTTTGATGCAGTTTGATTATTTGAAGCAAAGAGCTGCAGAAGGAGAGTCATTTGTAGTAGTTGGTCGTTGTGCAGGAAGTGTGCTTAAGGATTATCCAGGTCTTATTAGAATTTTTATTAGCGCAGATATGAAGGATAAGGTTGCTAGAACTATGGCTAAGCACAATATCTCAGAGGATAGAGCTATTCTTAAGATTAATCGCCACGATGCTAAAAGAAAGTCTTACCATAACACTTATTCTGATTATAAGTGGGGAGATTCAAGACATTACGATATTTGCATTAACAATAGCAAGCTTGGAATTGAGAAGACAGCAAGTATTTTGGTAGAATTTATTAAAGGTATGATAGATAATTTCTAAACAAGAGGTACCGAAGCTTTGGTTTTAGGTGCAGTTAACTAAAAAGAGTAATAATATATAATATAACATTGTACGTGGGGGTTTGATTTGGCAGTAAAAAGATACGAACACATAATTTCATATGTTGAGCCTTATTCTATTGCTGATGAGATGGAGATAGAGGTTGGAGATCTTCTTCTTTCCATTAACAAACAGCCTATTGAGGATGTATTTGATTATAGATATCTTATTAAGGATGAGTTTGTTGATGTTTTAATTAGAAAGGCAAGTGGAGAAGAGTGGGAGCTTGAAATCGAGAAAGACTATGATGATGATTTAGGCATTGAATTTGAGAATAGTCTTATGAGTGAGTATCGTTCTTGCAGAAACAAATGTATATTTTGTTTTATAGATCAGATGCCTCCAGGAATGAGAGAAACACTATATTTTAAGGATGATGATTCAAGACTTTCGTTTCTTCAGGGAAATTATATTACCTTAACTAATATGGAAGATAAGGATGTGGACAGAATTGTGAAGATGCAGCTTGCTCCAATTAACATTTCTATCCAAACTACTAATCCTACGCTTCGTTGTAAGATGCTTAATAACAGATTTGCAGGAGATAAGCTTAGATTTTTGGATAAGCTATATGAAGGTCATGTTGAGATGAATGGTCAGATAGTATGCTGCAAAGGGGTTAATGATAAAGATGAACTTAGAAGAAGTATTGAGGACCTTAAGAAATATCTTCCCTTTATGAAGAGTGTTTCAGTTGTACCAGCAGGTGTAACTAAGTATAGAGAGGGCTTATTTGAGATAAAGCCTTTTACAAAGGAAGAGGCTTGTGAAACAATTGATTTAATAGAGCGTTATCAGCAGGAATGCTTTGATGAATTTGGACTTCATTTTATTCATGCAAGTGATGAATGGTATATTTTGGCAGAGAGAGATTTTCCGGAGGAAGATAGATATGATGGATACATTCAGTTGGAAAATGGCGTTGGAATGATGCGACTTCTAAAGGAAGAGTTTGATGAAGGAATTAGTTCTGCGAAGAATTTGTTAGAAGAAGATAAGCTTCCAGTGACAAAAAGAACTATTACTATGGCCACAGGCAAGCTTGCATATTCTACAATTTATTCATTTGCCCAAAAGATTATGGAAGTATTTTCTAATATTATAATTAATGTGGTTTGTATTAGAAATGATTTCTTTGGAGAGTCAATTACTGTTTCTGGACTTATTACAGGACAGGATTTAATCAAGCAGATAAAGGAACAAATTGATTCAGGCAAAGATATGGGAGATACCCTTATTATTCCTTGTAATATGCTTAGAATGGGCGAAAATGTATTTTTGGATGATTATACTACAGATGATGTAGAAAAAGCTTTATCAATGCATTTGGTGCCTGTAGAGAATAATGGAAAGGCAATAATTGAGGCGGCCATTAACGATAAATACAATTATGAAGTGGATAACGGCAATTTTGTATATATTAAAGCATATCAATAGGGACGTTGCTTTTGTCACGAGGAGTGTCCCTTTGATTTAATAAATCTCAGTTTTTCGAAATCTGGGATTTATTTTTTTGCAATTATATAAATCATAAGAAAATCTTAATAATTTAGCTAGTGTTTTATTAAAAAATTTTTGGTCATAATAAGCTTGTAACAAGGGGAAATGCAAAAAACAAAAACAAAAAAATATTATTTAATGGGGAAGAAAAAAATGAGAAAGAAGTTTTTAATTAAGTTATCAGGAACAGTAGGTCAGGGAAAGAGACTTGAAGGAATTCAGATAGTTCTTGTAGATAAGAATTCAGGAGCTCCAAGCGATACAAACGTAAGAGCATTTATTAAAAAGTAACTAATTTGAAATAAGAAATATAATAAGAAATATATATTGAGAAGCTTTTGTGTTCTGGCTTGGATGAGTCAGAACACAAAATAATATATGATACACATCTTGTAGTTTCTGTTTTACTACAAAAAATATCTAATATGCTTTATGTAATAATCTATATTCGAAGTCAGATGCCGACATAGGTTTGTCAAATAAGTAGCCTTGTGCCATATTGCATTTTGCATTAATAAGGAAATCAATATATTCTTTACTTTCCACACCTTCGGCAATTACATCCATATTAAGCTCGTTAGCCATACGGATTATGTTTTTGATTATTATTGCAGTGTTTTGATTATCAGAGAATAATTCATCTAATAGACTCTTATCTAGTTTAATTGTTGATATATGAGAATTCTTTAACAAATTAATTGAAGAATAACCAGTACCAAAGTCATCTATTGATATTTTTATTCCGTTATCATACATAGAGTTGATAAATGAAGTTAATGTATCAAAGCTTGCATAATCAGATTGTTCTGTTACTTCAATTTCAATAAGGCTATGGTCTAGATTATGTCTATCAATTATTTCTAAAATATCAGATGTTAAGTTATGATTTTGTAAATGCATTTTAGAAAAATTAACTGATACTGGAACTGCATTATTTCCTTTTGAAACCCAGCTTTTTATTAGAGAGCAAACCTTGTCTAAAACATAATAATCAAGCTTGCATATTCTGCCATCATCCTCAAGTATAGGAATGAACTCAATTGGAGGGATAATCATATCATCTTTTTTCCAACGAACTAAAGCTTCGCTTCCACATAAACTCATATTTGATAAATCAATCTTAGGTTGGAAATATACAATAAATTCCTCGTTTTCAATAGCAGAATCAAAGGAATGTTTAACTTGCTGTAAATATATCTCACGATTCATCATACTTGGTGTAAACCAACAACATTCTTCCTTAAGAAAATGTTTTGCATGATTATAAGCAGAAGCAGCCAAATGTATGTATTCACTAGGATTTTCATCGGGCCCAATAGAATATATACCAGAACGAGTTTTTAGTGTTAAATTCATTGGAACGGCCATATCATCATCTTTTATTGTAATGTTTACATTTTTGATGAATTTAAGGTAATCCTTAAGATGCTTGTTAGGGATAATTGAAAAGAAATTATCGCCACCTAATCGTCCAACAACGCCATCGTTAATTTGTTTAGTAAAATTAAGTAATGCGTGGCTATATTCGATTAATGCTAAGTCAGCTCGTTTTGAAGTAATTGTTTTATTTATTAACTTAAAATCCATAATATTAGAATAAATGCAAGAATAATTTGTTCTAGTGCTTGGATTCATATTGTTAATGTATATAAATATTCCAGATGTATTAGGAATTTCTGTTATGGCATCATAAATATATGAATGCTTTAGGCTTAATGCAAGATGCGTTCTAGAATAAATTATATGTATAAGTTTTGATAAACGGGCAACTATTTCATGTTCTTCAGGAGTCCATATATATCCCTTTAGTGGATAGGTACGAAGATATGATGGAACAGTATTAACCTCTGGGTTAATAATGAATAAATATTCGTATGCATTGTCTTTGTCATATTCTTTGTGACTGTCGTATACCAATGTAGTCTTAACATGAACTTCACCAGTGAATTTAACAGCAAAATCAGAGATGATATAACCGATATGTAATATCTGAGCTATTTTTTCAAGATCATCTTTTATTGACTCTGTAACTCCGTCAATAGAAAATGATATTTTATCAGAATGATCTATTATATTTTGAATAGACAAAAAAAGGTCATCGTTCATAACATTCCCTCGCTTCCTTTGTAGTATTCGAAATGTTTCGAACACTTAATTAACATACAATAATTTTAGCATATCTTATATTTGCAAGCAATAAAACTTACAATAAAAAAACTCTTTTAATACAGCATTAGAATTAATAATACCGATTAAAAGAGTTTAGATATTCTATATTATTTTATACTGAAAACAATAGCTTTTCATAGCTTGGATAAGGAAGAAATTGTTCAGGAATAAGATGCTCAATAGCATCTGCTACAGAACGAACACTTTCCATATCAGCCAATATTACATCATGATAATAATTTGCCGCCTCAAGCATATCCTCAATTGACTCTGCGTATGTAGTATCGTTAACTAATTTAGCAACTCTTTCGTAGATTGTATCATAAGCAGTACATGCCTTTTTGAGTAATTTATTCTCAGCAACACTAGATATTCCAGCTGCTGTCATCTTTGCATTAATTGAGTTTGCAAGAGAAGTAGCAAAGTTATTAAGAGCTGGCAAGAACTGGTGGTTAAGCATACTAACCATAGTCTTTGACTCAATGTGAATAGTTTTATTGTAGTTCTCGAGTAAAATCTCGTATCTAGCGCGTACTTCACTTTCAGTATATATATGATGCTTTGTAAATAATTCGATATTCCTTGGCTCAATATATCTTGGAAGAACATCTGGAGTTGATCTAAAGTTAAATAAGCCTCGTCTAGCTGCTTCTTCAACCCACTCATCTGAGTATCCGTTTCCGTTAAATAATACTCTCTTATGCTTAGCAAGAGTTGTCTTAGCCCAGTTACGAATCTTCTCATCAAGCTCATTTGAAGGAACATCCTTGAATTCCTCGTAGAACTGAGTAAAGGCTTCTGCAACAGCAGTATTTAATATTACATTTGGACAAGAAATTGAGCTTGAAGATCCAAGAGATCTAAATTCAAACTTGTTACCCGTAAATGCAAATGGAGAAGTTCTGTTTCTATCAGTTGTATCCTTTGTGAAATGAGGAAGGACTGTAGCACCAGTATCCATTTTGATTCGTTTGCTCTGCTCGAAGAACGTATCATTTTCAATAGACTCGAGAATAGCTGAAAGTTCATCACCAAGGAAAATTGAGATGATTGCAGGTGGTGCTTCGTTGGCACCAAGTCTGTGGTCGTTGCTGGCACTTGCAACTGAAAGTCTTAATAGGTCAGCATATTCGTCAACAGCTTTAATAATTGATAAAAGTACTACTAAAAACTGAGTGTTTTCTGCAGGTGTTTTACCAGGATCAAGAAGATTTACCCCTGTATTAGTAGTAATTGACCAGTTGTCATGCTTTCCAGAACCATTTATTCCCTCAAATGGCTTTTCGTGGAGAAGACAAACAAGATTATGCTTTAATGCAGTATTTTTCATAACCTCCATAATAAGCTGGTTATGGTCTGCTGCAACATTTCCAGTTTCAAATATTGGAGCTAACTCGTGCTGTGCAGGAGCAACCTCATTGTGCTTAGTCTTTGCGGGAATACCAAACTTCCATAATTCTTCATCTAAATCATGCATAAAAGCAGATACACGTGGCTTTAATGAACCAAAATAGTGGTCATCCATTTCCTGACCCTTTGGAGGGTTAGAACCAAGAAGAGTTCTACCAGTAAAGATAAGATCCTTTCGCTGATCAAATAAATCTTTATCAACAAGGAAATATTCCTGTTCTGCACCAACTGTAGTTGAAACACTTGTAACATCTGTGTTACCAAGAAGATTAACAACCTTAGTAGCAATATTGCTTAAAGCTTCCATTGAACGAAGAAGAGGAGTCTTCTTGTCAAGAGCTTCACCACTAAATGAGCAAAAAGCAGTTGGAATACAAAGAGTCCGGTCTTTAATAAAGGCTGGGGAAGTTGGATCCCAAGCTGTGTATCCTCTAGCCTCACAAGTTGCTCTAAGTCCACCTGATGGGAAGCTTGAAGCATCAGATTCCCCCTTTATTAATTCCTTGCCAGAAAATTCCATGATAATTTCTCCATCGCCAATAGGGTTAATGAAGCTATCATGTTTTTCAGCTGTAAAACCAGTCATAGGCTGGAACCAATGTGTATAATGAGTTGCGCCATTTTCGACTGCCCATTCCTTCATTGCAAGGGCAACAGCATTAGCAACATCTTTATCAAGATGAGTATTGTTGTCAATAGTCCTTCTAAGGGCTTTGTAAATATCCTTAGGGAGCTTATCACGCATTACTTTGTTGTTAAAAACTAAACTTCCGTACATCTCAGGTATGTTTGCCATATATATGTACTCCTTTCGCATCTAATAGTATTATATTATGCATTATTATATGTAGAAATAATGTCATCATCAAATTAAAAAGCGCCTTGGATAAGATGACCAAAACGCTGTATTTTTCGTATGGTAGGTAGTATACACTTTAATATGATTTTGTCAATGAACGTAAAAACAAAATTAATAAAATAAAAGCAAATCGAAGATTTACTTTCATATATTAGTGAATACTGTTATTTTCCATTATGAAATAAATAGCATAGGTGATATCCTTGCAAAAAATATCGGCCATAAAAGTGTTAATGAAATGCACATTTAATGACCCTATGATTTTAACATATAATATAGAAAAAAAGCAAACAAATATATGTGATGGGATAGGGGATATTTCGCTATATCGTTGCCACTTTAATGTGGGATATATACAAAGTTAATGTGAAGAAAATGTGACTTTGTTGATTTGGGTATTGTCAGATAACAACATTAAAATTAAAATAAAATACAATAATAGAAAATAAAATAGAAAACATCAGTTAAATACTATTAAATACTATGATAGTAAAGTGAACTACATCGGCAATTGAATTACCGAGGATTCCCGCTTGTTATCCTAAAAAAACTATAATAGACGATTATGATAGAAAAACAATATATTATTAAAATCAAAATAATAGGAGGTAATTTAGCGGTGATTAACATAGCGATTGTGTTTATTATATTAGTAGGAGTATTTTTTTCAATTAAAAAAATATATATAAGCAGAAAAAATGGCAGCTGTATATCCTGCAGTGGAAATTGCAATGGCTGTAAATCCTGCGAAAAGTCAAACAATAAGCATAGTTAAATAGCAATAATAATAGCACTAAAATAGCAATAATATTAATAGCATTAAAATGGCAATAATAATAGCACCAAAATAACAAAAATCAAAATACTTGAAAAAAAATGTAAATGATTATAATATATAGATAATTGCGTAAATAATAAAGTAGTAAAAAAGGGTTGATTTATATATGAAGAAATATATTAAGAAATGCTATTTTTATATTGTAATATTGGTATTTGCTATTGCATTAAGTGGATGTGGAAAGAAGAAGGAGCCTCCTGTTATTGCAGATGGAGAATTTATAAAGATTTCTACAAAGCAGGTTGGAGATGTAGATGAGTTAAAAGATTACACAATATATATAACACTTAATACTAATGGCAAGTTAACTATTTCAGCAGGAGATTTTAAGCATTGGTATGGTGAGGAAGCCTGTCCAGTAGTTACTACAGATATTCCCAAAGAGAAGGTTGAGGAAATTAAGCAGCTTGTATTTGACTGCAATTTCTTTAATATGAATGAGGATGTAGGAAATAGAGATATGACTTCAGGTGAGGAACGTTCCATAACAGTAACAACCACTGATAAAGTATATTCGAGTCATGGCCTCAATGTTGCTAATAGAAGCTTTATTAAGCTGTTTGAAGCAGTTTATTCTCTTAAACGAGAGGAATTTTTCTCTTATATTGAAACAGTTAATAGATTACAGGACAAAGGCAAGGAGATAACTGACTATAGGGGAATAATTATATATGATGAAATGCAAAAAGAAATAATTGGCAATAAGGACGTAATAAAAATTGACAAAACGAAGGCTGTAAACGTATTAATGCTTAATACAGATTCTATTTCAGAAGAAGATAAAATTGATGAGAAATATTATGTTTATATGGAAATTGATAGCTATGTAAATAGTGAACTTGGAAAGAAATATGGTGATACAGGGGAAAATACTAAATTTTTATTATATGTTGATGACGAGTTTGCTTATAATTTATATGTTAATTATGCCTTGGATGGAAGACTATATATTGATAGAAGGTTTACTAAAGAAGAGGCTAATGAAGTGATTAATATGCTAAAGAGTAAACAGCTAAATAGTAATAAAAAATAATCCTATATGATTACTATTGATAGATTGATTAAAGAACGTGTGTATAAGGAGAAGATTAGATAATTATGGCAAAGTTAAAAGCAGTTATATTGGCGGCAGGTAAGGGTACGAGAATGAAATCAGACCTTCCAAAGGTTGTTCATAAATGTAATGGTCAGACAATGGTTCATTATGTTATTAAGGCAGCTAAGGATGCAGATGTAGATGATGTTTGTGTTATTGTTGGCTATAAGGCTAACGAGGTAAAGGCTTCTATGATTGATGTGGTAGAGTATGCACAACAGGATGAGCAGCTTGGAACAGGACATGCAGTAAAGTGCGCGAAAAATTTTATTGGAACTGATGGAGATACCATTGTATTATGCGGTGATACTCCGCTTATTACAGGAGAAACATTAAAGGCATTAGTTGATGAACACAGAAAGAAAGCTAATGGAGTAACAGTACTTTCGGCTATCCTTGATGATGCTACTGGTTATGGCAGAATTATTAGAGATGAGGCAGGAGAATTTCAGTGTATCGTTGAGCATAAAGATGCAACAGAGGAAGAGCTTAAGGTAAAAGAGGTTAATTCAGGAATGTATATATTTAATTCTGAAGCTTTATCTACTAGTCTTGATATGCTTACTAAAGATAATCAGGCGGGTGAGTATTATCTTACTGATACAATTGCATTAATCAAAAAGATTGGCTTAAGAGTATCTGCTATGGCTGTAACAGGGGAAAAGGTTAACGAGATACTTGGTGTTAATACTCCAGAACAGTTAAAGGCAGCAGAAGAGATTATGGCAAATAGAAAGTAGTTTTGTTATGAAGATTATTATTGGTTTAGGAAATCCTACAGAAAAATATCAGGGAACAAGGCATAATGTGGGCTTCTCTGCAATATATAATATTAGTGATAAATTTGATATTAAAGTAGATACTAAGAAACATAAGGCTTTGATTGGTAAAGGCATAATTGGCGGGGAGAAGGTTATTCTTGCTATGCCTATGACTTATATGAATTTAAGTGGTGAAAGTGTTAGAGAATTAGTAGACTACTATAAGTGTGATCCAGACGACATTATTGTAATTTACGACGATATTAGTCTTGATGTAGGTAAGCTTAGAATTAGAACAAAAGGTAGCGCAGGTGGACATAACGGAATAAAGAATATCATTGCTCATTTAGGAACACAGGAGTTTACTAGAATAAAGATTGGCGTAGGTGAAAAGCCAAAGCAGATGGATTTAGCGGATTATGTACTAGGTAGATTTTCTGAAGCAGAGAGACCTGTTATTAGAGAAGGTGTTGACAGAGCGTGCAAAGCAGTTGAGATGATTATTTCCAATGGTCCTGATAAGGCTATGAATGAATTTAATTAGTATAACAGTTAGTTTTTTGTCTATATTTGGAGGCGTTTTATGCAAGCGTTAATAGGAGCATTCAAAAATGATCCTGGTGTTGAAGGTCTTGAGCGCTTTATAGAAGGTGGTAAATTCCCTGTGCATGCATGGGGAATGAACAAAAGAGCAGTTCCACTTTTGATGGAAACTGTAAACAGAAGTAATAATCTTAGATTAGTAGTTGCGTTAGATGAAAAGCGTGCTAGAGAGATAGTAGATGATTATAAATTCTACGATAAAAACGTATTCTTTTATCCAGCAAAGGATGCGTTGTTTTATTATGCGGATATTCACAGTAACAATACTGTAAAATCCAGATTAGAGATTATTAAACGAATTGCGCAAAATGAGAGGATAACAGTTGTAACAACTATAGAAGGACTAATGGATAAGATACCTTCCCTTAGTCATATTATTGATAATGCATTTGAACTTTCGGTTGGTGACACTGTTGATTTGAATGAATTTTCAAGAAAGCTTACAACACTTGGATATGAAAAAGCAATAATGGTAGAAGCTTCAGGGCAGTTTTCTGTTAGAGGTGGAATTGTTGATATATACCCCCTTACAGAAGAGTGCCCATATCGTATTGAATTATGGGGAGATGAGGTTGATTCAATTAGAAACTTTGATGTAGAAACACAAAGATCTATTGAACACATAGAAAAAATATCAATATATCCCGCATGTGAAATGGTTTTGTCTGATGATAGAATCAGTAAAGGTATTTCCTTAATAGAAAAGGAACACAAGCTTCAAGCAGAAAGTCTAAAAAAAGAATTTAGAACAGAGCAATACGCAAGATTAAATAAGATGATTGAGAACGTAAAGGAGGAGCTAAAGGAGTTTAATTCTACAATGGGATTAGACAGTATGGTTAGCTACTTCTTTGATGATACAGTATCATTTTTGGATTATTTTCCAAAGGATACAGAGATATTTATTGATGCGCCAGAAAAGGTATATCGACAGGCAATAGTTTATTCTCAGGAATTTGCTGCATCCATGGAGGGAAGACTTTTAGGAGGATATGCACTTCCTACACAGGCTAAGGTTTTATATGATGGCAAGGAAGTAATTGGACGATTAGTTAACAGAAGACTTATTTTATTATCTGAATTATACATTAAACAACGTGAATGGGGCGAGAAATGTAACGTTTCTATTTCTTCTAGGGAGCTTGTTAGATATAATAATAGCTTCGAAAATCTTATGTCTGACATATCAAAATGGCAGAACAAAAAATATAAAATATTAATTTTTTCCCCATCTGGGACAAGAGCGAGAAGAATTGCTAAAAATCTTCAGGATAATGATATATTAGCTACATTTACTGATAAGGATAAAAAAACTATTGTTGAAGGTGAAGTAGTTGTTTCTGTAGGAAGAATTGAACTTGGATTTGAGCTTACAGATAGCAAATTAGTTGTTATTAGCGAAGGAGATATTTTCACATCTAAAGAGCTTGAAAAGAAAAAGAAGATGCGAAAATATAGCGGAGATAGAATTAATAGCTTTGCAGATTTAACTGTTGGTGATTATGTGGTTCATCAAAATCATGGAGTTGGTATATATCGGGGTATTGAAAAGGTAAAAACTGACGGAAGAATGAAGGATTACATTTGCATTGAGTATGCAAAGGGCAGTAAGCTGTTTATACCTGTGGAACAGTTAGATATTATTGGTAAGCTATCAGGCAAGGATGGTGTTAAGCCTAAGCTTAACAAACTAGGTGGTCAGGAATGGCAGAAGGTACGTCAAAGAGTAAAGGGTCATGTGGCTGACATTGCTAAGGAATTAGTAGAGCTTTATGCAATTAGAGAGTCTTCAGAAGGCTTTGCTTATTCAGAGGATACACAGTGGCAGAAGGAATTTGAAGAATTATTTCCGTATGAGGAAACTCTTGATCAACAAAAGGCTATTGATGATACAAAACGTGATATGGAAAGTACAAAGATAATGGACAGACTTGTTTGTGGTGATGTTGGCTTTGGTAAGACCGAGGTTGCTATTAGAGCTGCGTTTAAGGCTGTTCAGGATAATAAGCAGGTTACATATTTGGTACCTACTACAATTCTTGCAGAACAGCATTATAATACATTCTGTGAAAGAATGAAGAACTATCCTGTAAACATTCGAATGCTTTCACGTTTTTGTACTACAAAAGAAAAGAAAGAGACCTTAGACGGATTAAAAAGTGGTATGGTAGATATTGTTATCGGTACACATAGGTTACTTTCTAAAGACGTTTGTTACAAGAATCTGGGCCTTCTTATTATAGATGAAGAGCAAAGATTCGGTGTTAAGCATAAAGAACAGATTAAGCAGATTAAGAAAAATGTTGATGTGCTTACACTTACTGCAACACCTATACCAAGGACTCTTCATATGAGTATGGTAGGCTTGAGGGATATAAGCTTGCTAGAAGAGCCACCAGTTGATAGACTTCCGATTCAGACATATGTTATGGAGTATGACATAGAATTTGTTAAGGAAGCGATTAATCGTGAGCTTAATCGCGGTGGCCAGGTATATTATGTATATAACAGAGTTAATACAATAGAGGATATTACAGCTTCTCTAAGAGCAGTGCTTCCAAGTGCTAATATTGAATTTGCGCATGGAAAGATGAATGAACGAGAGCTAGAAGATAAAATGCATGGCTTTATCAATAAGGAGATAGATGTGTTAGTATCTACTACAATTATTGAAACTGGATTAGATATACCAAATGTAAATACCATAATCATTCATGATGCTGATAATTTTGGCTTATCTCAGTTATATCAGTTAAGAGGTCGTGTAGGAAGATCTAATAGAAGTGCTTACGCATTCTTGCTATATAAGAGAGATAAAATGATTAAAGAGGTTGCTGAAAAGCGACTTATGGCAATACGTGAATTTACAGACTTAGGTTCCGGATATAAAATTTCAATGAAAGACCTAGAGATTCGTGGTGCAGGTAATTTACTTGGACAAGAACAATCAGGTAATATAGAAGCAGTTGGTTATGATTTGTATTGCAAGATGCTCCATGATGCAATTAAGAAATTATCAGGCGAGGAGGAAGAGATTGAATTTACAACATCTATTGAGCTTCCACTTGATGCGTATATTCCAGACAATTATGTCAAAAATGAATATATGAAGATTGATCTTTATAAACGTATTTCAAAATGTGAGAGTAGAGAAGAAAATGATGGCATCCTTGAGGAGGTAAAGGATAGATTTGGTGAACCACCAAGAGCCTTTTATCGACTTCTTGATGTCGCATATATTAAGGCGCTTGCGCATAAAGCATATTTAACTGATGTAAAATATGTTGGTGACGAGCTTAGATTTATTGTGTTGCCATCAGCACCAGTAAAAGCTGATCGAATAGATACTTTACTCAAACGATATAATGGCTCTTTAAGACTTGTTGTTGGAAAAGAAACAGGTTTCCATTATAAGATTTCTAAAAATTTACAGGATGAATTATTAGAAGTTGTAGAAAAAATAATTAATGATATAATAAAGACCATAATAGTGCAAAAAAAGAAGCCTATAGATGTTAGTGCAGAGGCTTCTGATGAAGAAAGTAGTATATAGAATTGACTCGGGTTTTTGGAAGTGGGGAACGTAATGAAGAAAAGTAGATTGATTTTTATTTTATTAATATCATGCATGATGCTTTTTACTACTGCTTGTGGAAAAGGAAATGTTGCCAATAAGATAGAAGAAAAACCAGGCACAGTAGTATTTAAGTATGGAGACAATATTGTTACAAAGGGAGAAGTGTACGTATATATTTGCACAGTAAAGGAGCAGTACGAATTAAAATATGGTGACGATGTATGGCAACTTACACTTCCACAGAATAATGATAATGTTTCAATGGTCAATCTTACAAAGGAAGAAGTTATAAAAAGTATAATCAAAGTAAAAACACTAATTTCACATCAGGAGAAGTATAATATTTCATTAACAGATGGCGAATTAAATGATATTAAGCAAGGTGCTGCTAGCTTTTTTAAAGGGTTAACAGATGAACAAATTTCTTCTATGGAGCTTACAAATGATTTAATTGAGAAGGTTCTTACTGAAAATGCAATTGCTAACAAGGTTCAGGATAAGCTTCTTGAAAAAAATCCTGTTGAGGTTTCAGAAGAACAGGCTAGAGTTACAACCTTCTTTGACATGTATTTTCCATGCTATAACATTGATTCGTCTGGAAATATAGTACCATTTTCAGCTGAAGAGAGGGAAAAACAACATGATAACGCACTTCAAGCTTGTAGCACATTAGCTACATCTAAGATTGATGGAAATAAAGATTTAGAGAGTATCCAGAAGCTAGCCGAATACTATAAGCTAAAACAGGCAAAAACACAAACTATGACTCCAGATGAAATATTAGAGACATATGGTGAAGAAATTTACAACGCTCTTTACGCTATGGAGAATAATGATTATAGTACTGTTATTGAAAGTGAATATGGATATCATGTTTTTCAAATGATAGCCCTCACAGATAGAGATGCTACAAATAAAAGAAAAGAAGATTTGTATGATGATGTAGTTGAAAAGGTATTAGCTGAAACACTCGATAAATGGAAACAGGATATTGATCCAAAGTTTTCGTATGAGGATTCAGTTGATATGGATGTGTACGACACGATAAAGATAAGTGAATAATTTATACTTAAATAAATAGGCAGGATAGAATTTGTATTGGATAAATTCTATCCTGCCTGTTTATTTATATTCCCAGTACGTGTGAAGCAATCTGGAAATACACTAATAGAGATATTGCATCTACAATAGTTGTTATGAAAGGACTTGCCATAACAGCAGGGTCAAATCCAATCTTCTTGGCAATAATTGGTAGAGAACAGCCTACGAATTTTGCTACAATTACAACTAAAAGTAAAGTACCACATACTACAAAGGCAATATTCATCGCAAGACCATCCAAGGTTATGAGCTTGACAAAATTAGCCAATGCTAAAGTCGTACCACAGCATAGTGCAACTAAAAATTCTTTACCTTGAATCTTAAATATATCTTTGAATTCGATTTCGTTAAGCGAAAGACCACGAATGATAGTTACTGATGCCTGACTTCCAGCGTTACCTGCGGTATCCATAAGCATTGGAATAAAGGCAGTTAAAACAACATATGTACCTAGTGCATCCTCGTAATGTTTAATGATAGTACCAGTAAAGGTTGCAGATATCATAAGAAGAAGTAGCCAAGGAATTCTTTTTTTGAAGGTTTCAAACACGCTTGTCTTCATATAAGGCTTATCTGTTGGCATAATGGCAGCCATTTTTTCGATATCCTCTGTATTTTCGTCCTGCAAGACCTCCATGGCATCATCAAAGGTTACAATACCGACTAATCTATTTTCTTTATCTACAACTGGCATAGCAAGAAAATCATATTTGTCAAACATATGAACAACATTTTCCTTGTCTTCAAGTGTATTAACGCTAATAATATTTGTTTCCATTATGTCGCCAATGGTATCTGTATATTGAGCTAATAATAAATCTTTGACAGTTACGATTCCTTGAAGAACGCTTTGTTCGTTGGTTACATAGCAAGTGTAAATTGTTTCCTTATCAATAGCTATAGCACGAATACGCTCAAAGGACTGTTCTACAGTCATATTCTTTTTGAGACTAATATACTCAGTTGTCATAATGCTTCCAGCACTATCTTCTGGGTAATTCATAATTTCATTGATAATCTGTCTTGTTTGTGGGTCAGTGTGCTTTAAGATTCTTTTGATAACACTTGCTGGCATTTCTTCAAGCAAGTCAACTGTATCATCCATAAACAAATCATTAATGACATCACGAAGCTCTTTATCCGAGAAGGCCTTAATTAATGTCTCTTGTGTATCGCTATCTAAAAATGAAAATGTATCTGCAGCAATTCCCTTAGGGAGTATTCTAAATGCTTTTACTAAATATTTTGGTGGTATTTCCTCTAATACGGCAGCTATATCTGCTTCATTTAAATTAGAAAGGCATTCCTTCGCAGAATATATTTTGCCACAATCTAAAAGATTAACTAATTCGTCAATTATATCCTTTAATTCTTCCATGACTTCCTCCTTGTATAGTGTGTAAATCTTACAAAAGTAAAAAAGACTTCAACCAAGGGTGGTTGAAGTCTATACTGACAGAATAAATGAAAGGTTAATGGGTTCCAGTAGATCCAAATCCACCTTCGCCACGCTCGGTTTCGTCGAGCTCGTCAACAACATTGTATAAAGCAGCAATGTATGGAGTAATAACGAGCTGAGCAACTCTTTCATTAGGCTCTATAGTTGCAGGCACATTAGAGTGATTGTGTAATGCAACCATAACTTCACCACGATAATCTGAATCGATTACACCTACTTTGTTAGCGGGGGCAAGCCCCTTCTTACTGGCTAAACCACTACGGGCATAAATTAAGCCTGCATACCCTTCAGGAAGGGCAACAGCTAAACCTGTAGGAACAAGAATAGTTTCGCCTGGATTTATTGTAAGGCTATCATCAATACAAGCATACAAATCAGCGCCAGCTGCATTGGCGGACCCATAAGTTGGAACAGTGGCGTTAGGTTTTATTTTTTTAATATTTACAGGTATTGTTGTAACCATAATGATATCCTTTCTTCAAGATTGGCATTAATGCTAATCGATACTTTTTATTTTTACTTTAACATAATAGCACATTTTTATATGTTTTCAAACATAATTCATATAATAAACACGTTTTTTTCACAGAAAATAGCTTTATTTTTCTATGGAAGTATGATATAAAAATAAGTGTTCAAAATGAAGGGAGTAAGTTATGAAAAAGAAATTAAACAAATTAGGATTAGTAGTTGCGCTTTCAATGAGCCTATCTTTACTTGGTGGATGCGGCAAAGATAATAACGACAAGAAGGATAATATAGAGACAACTGCTACAGCAAGTGCAGGAGTAGATGCTTCTACAGCAAGTAATGCAACAAGAGAATTCAAGGAAGAGGATTATAAAAAGCTTTTAGATAATTGGGCAGGATATTGTACTCTTGGCGAATATAAGAAAATTGAGTACAATGCTGAAACTGTAGAAGTGACAGATGATATGGTTAAGGAAAGAGTAGAGGCACTTCGTAATACATTCGCAGTTGAAGATAAGATTATGGAAGGAACTACTAAGAATGGAGATACAGTAAACATTGATTATGTTGGAAGTATCGATGGAGTTGAATTTCAGGGTGGATCTACTAATGGTGCAGGATTTGATTTAGTGCTTGGTTCAGGGAGATTTATTGAAGGAATGGAAGAGCAGATTGAGAATCATAAGGTTGGAGAAACATTTGATGTTAATGTTACTTTCCCAACGGAGTATCATGTAGAAGAGTTAGCAGGAAAAGATGCTTTGTTTAAGGTTACAATAAACTACATTGTAGATAAGAAGTTGCCTGAATATACAGATGCTTTTATTGCTTCTAATACTGATTGTTCTACAACTGCTGAGTATGAAGCACAGGCAAGAGAAGATATAAAGAAGCTTCGTCAGGAAGAAGCTGATAATACAAATAGAAATACTGTATTGCAGTTAGTAGTTGATAATGCAAAGGTTGAATCTTATCCAGAGGAGGAAATCACTAAACTTGTTGAGAAAGTTGTTGCTTCTTATGAGGAAAGTGCAAAGTCATCAGGTATTACATTAGAGGAACTTCTTAAAACATATTTCCAGATTGAAACTGTAGATGATTTTAAGAAGCAGCTTGATGAGCAAGCTAGAGATTTCTTAAAGCAGAAGATTGTTGTTTGTGCTATTGCTAAGGCAGAGAACATGACTCTTACAAAGGAAGAGATAACTGCAATTGAAGAAAAGATTATTCTTAATAATGCAATAGATAGAGAAACTATGGAAAGTCAATATTCTATGGATGATATTATTTATTTTACAATTTCTGAAAAGGTAAATGATTTTATTGTTGATCAGGCAGTTGCAAAGTAGATTTAATATTTTGATAATATAAAAATGGTGTTTAGCATCTCAACCTTGGTTGTAGAATGTTAAACACCATTTTTTTGTACACTTTGCAGAAGCTTGCAAAGGCGTACTTGAATTATTCGTTGTAGTCTCCGTTATTCCATAGGATAGTTGTTCCTTCTGATAAGGATCTTTTAACATCGATGATTCGTTGATTTGTAGAACCTCTGAAGCGAATAGATAAATCCTTCTTTTCTTCCACAAATTCTCCATCTACAAGAATATCAATATATGACAATAGCTCTTTAGTTGTTGGCCATTTTTTAACCATATCATCTAATATATCCTTTTCAAAAGTATAGCCTGTGTAGCACCATATATTTTTTGTTGGATATGTTTCTTTTACTAATTTGACGAGCGGAAGCACTCCTAATTGGTTCACATATTCAAAGGGTTCGCCACCTAATAGCGAAAGACCTTGAATATAATCAGGCTCAAGTGATTTTATGATTTTATCTATTTCAGCATCAGTGAAAAGATTGCCGTAATTAAAATCCCATGTAGCTTCGTTAAAGCAACCTTTGCAATGATGAGTACAGCCTGATACAAATAGGGAAACTCTGACACCAGTTCCATTTGCTACATCAAATTCTTTTATGTCTGCGTAGTTCATAATAAACTCCTTTTGAATAATTAGTTAAAACAAAACGGAGAAATTAATTCTCCGTTTTGTTTATTTGACTATTTTTGAGCTGAAATTTTTTAATATCCTAAAAATTTTTCAGACACTTTCAGATTTTTTTAGCCCTTTTTCGACTAAATTTAACCCCGATTAACCTAGCTAAATTATAGGTGTAAAACTCTTGATTTAATTTCTTTTGTTTTACCAACATTCCAGAAGTTCTCGCCAAGGTAACCACAAGTACGTCTTGTAACATTCATTTTTGTATGATCCTTGTTACCACACTGTGGGCATTCCCATTCGTTATCATCATTGATTATGATTTCACCATCATAATCGCAAACGTGGCAGAAATCTGATTTTGTATTAAATTCAGCATATTGAATGTTGTCATAGATGAAACGAACAACTTCTTCAAGTGCTTCAAGATTGTGTCTCATATTAGGAATTTCTACGTATGATATTGCACCACCAGATGAGATAGTCTGGAATTGACTTTCAAATCTGAATTTGCTGAATGCATCAATCTTTTCTCTTACATCAACGTGGTAAGAATTAGTGTAGTATCCCTTATCTGTAACATTAGGAATTGTTCCAAAACGCTCTTGATCAATTCTTGCAAATCTGTAACAAAGTGATTCCGCTGGAGTACCATATAAACCAAAGCCAAGTCCAGTTTCCTTCTTCCATTCTTCACAAGAAGAACGAAGCTTGTTCATAACCCTTAATGCAAACTCTTCACCAACAGGATCTGTATGACTTACACCCTTCATAAGCATTGTAAGCTCGTAAAGACCGATATATCCAAGTGAAATAGTTGAGTAACCATCCATAAGAAGCTTGTCAATTTTTTCACCCTTCTTAAGCCTAGCAATTGCACCATATTGCCAATGTACAGGGCTTACATCAGAAGTAACACCTAAAAGTGCATTATGTCTGCACATAAGTGCTTCAAAACAAAGGTCTAAACGTTCGTCAAGTAATTTCCAGAATTTCTCTTCATCGCCTTTAGCGATAATACCAATCTGTGGAAGGTTAATACTAACAACACCCTGATTGAAACGACCTTCCCACTTGTAGTTTCCGTTTTCGTCCTTCCAAGGTGATAAGAAAGAACGACATCCCATACAAGAGAAAACATTTCCTTCGTAATTTTCACGCATCTTCTTAGCTGAAATGTAATCAGGATATAAACGCTTTGCAGAACATTTAACAGCAAGCTTTGTGATATAGTCGTATTTTCCACCTTTAAGGCAATTGTGCTCGTCTAAAACATATATTAACTTAGGAAATGCAGGAGTTACATACACACCCTTTTCATTTTTGATTCCCTCAAGACGTTGTCTTAATATTTCTTCTACAATAATAGCATTCTCTTCAATATATTCATCATTTGGATCAAGATTAAGGAAGAGAGTAACAAAAGGAGACTGACCATTAGTAGTCATAAGTGTATTAATCTGGTACTGAATAGTTTGTACACCTGAACGAAGTTCATCGTTGAGTCTTTCTCTAGCCATTTGATCAAGAATTTCGTCGTCAATCTTATCGCCGTATTCTTCCACAAGATGATTTTTGTATTTGTTGAAGCTGTATCTTAAATATTTTCCTAAATGCTTAATATCGACAGACTGACCACCGTACTGACTACTTGCTACAGATGAGATAATCTGAGTCATTACAGTACATGCAACCTGAAAGCTCTTAGGAGTTTCAATAAGCTTGCCATTCATAACTGTTCCGTTATCAAGCATATCGCCTATGTTAATAAGGCAACAGTTGAATATAGGCTGAAGGAAATAATCAGCATCATGGAAATGTAACACACCTTCTTCGTGAGCTTTAGAAATCTTCTCTGGAAGTAAGACTCTCTTAGTAAGATCCTTAGATACCTCGCCAGCAATAAGATCACGCTGAGTAGATGCAACAGTTGCGTTCTTATTAGAGTTTTCTTCCATAACATCTTTATTACGATTTTGGATTAAGCTTAAAATTGAATCGTCAGTAGTATTAGCTTTTCTGACAAGCTCTCTTGTGTATCTGTATATAATATAAGTTTTTGCTAATATAAACTTTTTGTCGTCCATAAGCTTTTGCTCGATAATATCCTGAATATCTTCAACGAGCATACGCTGCTTATTCTTAGCTTCGATGCCAGATACTATCTCTTCGATTTTTTCATCAGATACCTTCTCACAAGGTTCTACTTCTGCATTAGCTTTCTTGATTGCAGTAACAATTTTTGCACGGTCATATGTTACGGTGTGACCATCCCTTTTGATAACTTTCATATCTCTTCTCCTAAATTTTTTTCTAGCTATGCTAGATTTATGTATTATTTAAAAACAAATGCCAGTAACCATTTGATAGTTCGTAGCATTTTTTCGTAATTTTGCAAGGGGCGTTAGCCGAATGCTAATAGAGACGCAAAAAAACGCTTTATTAAGCAATGTGTAGGCTTTGCTTAATAAATAATATATATAGTGTTTGTCCCTACGATTTGATATTATAGCACTCTTATTTTTGTTTGTAAATAGAGAAATACTAAATATAGAAAAAAATAAACACAGCATACTAAATGTTGTGTTTTGGGTAAATTTTTATTTACATTTTGGCCGTAAAAAAAGCGCCTAAAGGCAAAAAAAATATAAAAAATGTTGTATTTTGCTGCCCTTCAAGACACTATATATAGTATCACACTTTTGAGCACAATGGAAGAGTAATGTGATAAAAATGTGAAAAAAAATAAAAAACTTCCAATTTACTAGGAAATGTGATATAAAAGTTTAGGTGGAAACACATTTTTATAAATTTATATAATATGGAAGGATACATACAATGAAAAAGGAATTAAAAAAAGTAAGTTGCGCATTAGCATTAACTTTAAGCCTTACTATGTTAGGCGGATGTGGCAAGGTTGCTGGTGTAGATGTAGATGGAATGATAGACAGATATTCTAAGTGTTGTGAACTTGTAGATTACGAGGGCTTAGAGTACACAGAAACAAAAACAGAAGTAAACGATGAAATGGTTCAAAGTCAGATAGATGGACTTATTAGTCAGTATAGTACAACAGAGCAGGTTAAAGAAGGAACTGCTGTAATGGGAGATACTGTTAATATTGATTTTGTAGGTAAGCATAATGGCGAGGAGTTCGAAGGTGGTAGTTCGAATGGTGAAGGAAAGGATCTTGAACTCGGCTCAGGAACATTTATTGAAGGAATGGAAGAGCAGATTGCTAATCATAAGGTAGGAGAAACATTTGACATTACAGTTAAATTTCCAAAGGAATATCCTGCTAACCAAGATTTAGCTGGTGAATCTGTTGTGTTTACAATAACAATTAACTATATTGTTAAGGTTAATGCTCCAGAATACAATGATGAGTTTATTGCTTCATATACAGATGCAAAATCAGTTGACGAATACGAAACAAAGCTTAAGGAAGAGATGGTTGATTATTATTCAAAGAGCGATGAGAGCTACAATAAGTCAGCTGTTATGGAAGCTTTGATGGACGAGGTTACAATTAAAGAATATCCTGAAAAAGATATGCAGGAAATGATTGATGATATAATAAATCGTGTTCAGAAGGAAGCAGATAATGTAGGCTATGATTTTGCTACTTATGTTACAACTACTTATGGAATGGCTTCAGAACAGGTGTTTAGAGATTACATTTCTGAGCAAGCTAAATCTTATATGAAAGAGAAAATTGTAATTTGTTCAGTTGCTAAGAAGGAAAATCTTACTGTTACTAAAGAAGATGTTGAAGCTATTAAGAAGAAGGTAATGAAAGAAACTGGATATACAGAAAAGCAGCTTAATGAGCAGTACAATAATAAAGATTTTGTATATTTCGCACTTTCAGAAAAGGTATATGATATTCTACTTGAGAAGGGTAAGGGTGTTCCTGCAACTAACACTGATGCACAGTAAATTGTGCTTGAATACTATAGATGCTTATCGGTTTGAAAGATATAGACAATATATTTTGAAAATATAGATAATTACACTCAATTGACAAGGTTATATCCAGATGATATTATCTTGAGTGTAATACGCAGCTGTGGCGGAATTGGCATACGCGCATGATTCAGGTTCATGTCCATTTATGTGGGTGTGGGTTCAAGTCCCATCAGCTGCATTTATTGACGGAAAGCAATATTAAATTGCTTTCCGTCTTTTGTTTTATATGCTATAATTACTCTGTGAAATTGTATTTCGTTATTGTTGAGAAGTATTATTATGTACATAACATATATTTTAGTTATTAATGTGGTGAAAGGTGGAATATAATGAGCCCACAAAAATATAAAATTAACAACGGAATGAATAAGTTATTTAGTTTAGATTGCGAATCCATTAAGAAGGCGGCTTTGGAGCTTCATAAGGGTGAGAAGTGTATTCCATCTGTTGATATGTATAAAAGGCTGAACATTTCGCAAAAGGATGTAGGTGGATGCCATTGCTACTATGTTTTACCTAAGAATAAAAGAAATGATGGAGAATACATCTTTTATTTATATGGTGGTGGAACATTTATGGAAATTAATAAGGAACAGTGGCGTTTTGTTGAGAGAATATGCAATAAAACAGGAATGGGTGTTTTTGTGCCTCTTTATCCGCTGGCACCAGAACATTCATGTCAGGAAGTGTTCACAGCATTAAAGCAGGTTTATGCGCATTTGGCAAAGGATACGAATATTAAAAGAATTGTTATGCTTGGGGATTCATCAGGAGCAGGACTGGCTCTTTCACTTAGTATTGTTGCATGGACAAATGGACTTAGAAAGCCAGATAAAATGGTTCTTCTTTCTCCAGTTATTGATACAGAGTTTTTTGATAAAAATATGGAGAATATGCTTCAGAAGGTTGCAGAGAAAAATCATAAGATACTCTATTCTAATGGATATAAGGAATTTATTAACAAATATTGGGTAAGAGAATTTGCAGCAAAAACTGAATATACTAGTCCATTTTATGAGGAATATACAGATGTTGTTGATGATGTAACTATTTTATCTGGAATAGGAGATGCTTTTAATCATTATTCAAGGGCATTTTATAATAAACTAAAAAAACAGGGAATTAGAGCTTCACTTTTCGAATTTGAAATTGAAGAACATGATTTTTTAATATATTCAAATTCAAGAAAAAGCAAAGAGGCATTTATATATTTGACAGATATTATTCTTGGTAAAAGAAATTCGTACATAAAGGATTTATTTCAATTAAAGCTTATTGCTGATTGGACAAAAAAAATGCCAGATGTGATTAAGGATGACCGAATCATGAAGTATATGTATGATGAAAAAATTGATTTTTCTGAATTAAATACTAAGGTAGGGCAATATAACTATTTGAGATTGGCCGCTACATATAAATTAATTGATGATATGGTTAAGCAATATATGGTTCAGTATCCAAGAAGTACTATAGTTTATGTTGGATGTAGGCTTGATAATGCATTTGAGAGAGTTGATAATGGTTGGATTAATTGGTACAACGTTGACTCACGAAGTATTATGACTATTAGGCGTAATATCTTCGGGGAGTTTAATAGAGAAAAGACTATTGGAAGAGATATAATGGATTTAACATGGTTAGATGATATTAAATGTGACAAGAGTAAGGGCATAATGTTTATATTTGGAGATTCCATTAATCATTGTTCCTTTAGTCAGATTGAACAGATATTGGATAAGATACATTCAATATTTCCAGGAAGTCAGATTGTTGTTAGAACTTGCTCTGTGGGGGGAGCAATTGCAAACAACTTAAAATCATCTAAGAATGCGTTGAAGCGTTATAATGCAAAGTTTTATGTTAATGATACTCAGCGTATTTTGGATAATTGGAGTGCTGATTATAAGCTATTAGAGGAAAAGCCGGTATTTAAGGCAATTGGTAAACAGGAGGATACTTCTTTATTTACTAAATTAAGAATTGTATACAACAAGATTTCGTATAATCAAAAGGTTATAAGAATCAAGCTTGGTGGAGAAAAGTATGATTTGAAAATATAATGCTGTGGGGGCGAGAATTATATGCTTTGTGCGAATAATCTAGTAAAAACTTTTATTAGAAATGAAAAGAAACATAAAAAAACAAGTTTTAATGCGGTGGATGATATTTCTATTAATGTTAATAAGGGGGAGATTGTGGGCGTTCTTGTTCCATATGGAGCAGGAAAAACAACACTACTTAGAATGTTGAGTTGCATGATGGAGCCTACAAGTGGAGAAATAAGCTTTAATATTAATGGAGAAAAGATTGTTGATGTAAAGGACATAAAGCGTAAGATTGGATATTTATCAGGAAATACTAAACTTTATGGAAGACTTAGCTCGAGAGAACTACTCACAATCATGGGCAATATATTTGGAATGGAGGAGGATGTAATTAACCAGCGTATTGAAGAAATATGCAAAGTGCTTAATATGGAAAGCTTTATTGATAATAGAATAGAAAAGCTTTCTACTGGTCAGACTCAAAGAGCATCTATTGCAAGGTGTATCGTTCATGATCCTGATTTGTATATATTTGACGAGCCTACTCTTGGATTAGACATTATTAGCAGTAGCGCAATAATAGAATTTATGAAGCGAGAGCGAGATAAGGGAAAGTCAGTATTATATTCTACTCATTATATGGAAGAAGCCGAGTATTTGTGTGATAGAATAGTTTTGATTAATGGTGGCAAAATTATTAGTCAAGGGACTATAGAAGAATTAAAAAAAGCGACAAATGGTAAGAATCTTAGAGATATCTTCAGCTCTCTTATTATGGAGGAGGGTGTTTCTAATGAATAAAAAAGCAATTAAATTTTTATACAAAAAAGAAATATTAGATGTATTAAGAGACAAGAAAACAGTAATTATGATGCTTCTTGTGCCTTTGATTGTGTATCCCCTTATTATGCTTGTCAGCATGCAGATGATGACTAAAATTACTAAAAATCTTTCTGAAAGCACATATAAATTTGCTATTGAGTGCTTGGATGAAGAAAGTGAATTTGTGAATTTCTTTAATAAGCAGGAGAAAACGGGCCTTGAAATAGTAAAGGTAGACGATTACAAAAAGGCTTTGGCAGAGGAAGAAATCAATGCGTATGTTACTATTTATTATTCAAAGGAAATTGGAAAAGAACAATTTGACATACATTATATGTCATCGATTACTAACTCAAACTATGCTGTAGATAATATTGAAACTGTAATAAAGTCTTATGCAGATAGCTTAACAGATGAAAGATTAAAAAATGCGGGAATTGAAAAGGATTATATATTGAAACCTATTTCAATTGAGTATAAGGATTCGTCTAGCAAAGAGCAAACAGCGGGAAATTTGCTTGGAACATTAATTCCATTTATGCTTGTTGTTAGCTTGCTGATGGGAACAATGTATCCAGCTATTGATACAACAGCAGGAGAGAAGGAAAGAGGAACAATGGAAACTCTTTTAACTCTTCCAGTAAGCAGTAAGGATTTGATAATAAGTAAGTTCTTAACAGTAGCGACAATAGGAATTGTGTCTGCGTTGCTTAATCTTATATCGATGTGTGGTGTTGGTGTATATATGTATAAGGTGGCTCAGATTTCTGCTAATGGAACAAAGGTGGATATGACAAGATTTATTCCGGCTATTATTGTTGGAGCATTGTGTGTGTTGGCATTTGCTGTATTTATTAGCGCTATTACAATGTGTGTATGTGCATTTGCCAAATCATACAAGGAAGCTAATAACTATATTACTCCCCTTATGCTAGTAGTCATGTTTGCGTCTTTTGTTGCATTTATTCCTAATATAGAAATGGATGTGCAGATGGCATTAATTCCTGTCGCTAATATTTGCTTATTAATAAAGGACCTTTTGATATTTAAATATAATGTAACAATTATAGCAATTGTATTAGTCAGCAATGTTGCATATGGTATTGCAGCGGTGTCATTTTTGGCAAAAATATATAACAGTGAAGATATATTGTTTGGCGATGGAAGTAATGGTTTTCAGATTTTTGAGAGAAGATCAAATCTTAAAAAAGGCGGTTTGCCTACAACAGGCGATGGATGGCTTGTTGTTGCAGTTGCAATAGTAGCAATTATCTATTTTGGAAGTATGCTGCAGCTTAAATATGGCCTTCTAGGTGTTTGGCTTACACAGTTTATTATTGTAGGTATTCCAATGTTAACTGCAATTTATACAAAGAAGGATTTGATAGAAACCTTTAGAATTAAGAGGTTTAATCCAATTTATTTGATTGTTAGTGTGCTTATGAGTATAGGTGCCACATCTATTGGAATTGTTATTAGCACAGTTGCAGATAAGATTTTTAAATCTAGCGTGGATAATCAAGCTGAAACCATGGAGATATTAGGCAATAACAGCTTTGTTATTTCGCTATTGGTTATAGCAGTTACTCCAGCAATATGCGAGGAGTTAATGTTTAGAGGTTATATTTTTTCTTCAATGAGAAGTGGCATGAAGATAAGCAGTGCAATATTAGTATCTTCGGCATTGTTTGGTATATACCATATTAGCCTGGTTAAGTTTTTTACAACGGCTATTTTAGGATGTATAATATGCTATGTAAATTACAAGTCAGGAAGTATATTTACAGGTATGCTGATGCATTTTATAAATAACGCGTTAGCTTGTGTAGTTACATTTTATCCGGAGCAGGTGGCTAAGCTGTTCCCTATACTTATGAAGGAAACTATAGAGATAAAAGATTTGGCTATTATTGGTTTATTTGGAGCAGGACTTTTGATAGTAGGTTTACTGTTGGTAAGGCTATTAGATAAGAAGAAAAGGCAATAATAGCTATTGTAAAGGAAATACAACATGAAATATGACGTAAGAAAAGTGGCAGTTCTATTTGCAAGTGCTGTAATACTTATTATGATAGGTGTTCTTATTGGAATTAACATAAATAAAAATAAGGCGCAGCCTGCATTTATAAGCAATTTTAGAGAAAAAGGAAGTTGGTATATCCAGCAAAATGAAATTAGTGATATGGTTGTGGACAATTATTGGAAATTTGTTAAAACCAGCTATATAATTGTTGGCGATATACCAGATTGCGAGATATATAAAATTGCAAATGAAGTGCCAAGAAATGATTATAATCTAGAGGGATTTTACATTGATAATGGCGATTATATGTATTATCACGATGAGAAAGGTGCTAGAAAAAGCATAGTAGCTATTGATATTTCTGCTTTTCAAGAGAATATAGATTTTGAGCAGGTAAAAGAAAATGGCGTGGATATGGTAATAATTAGAGTTGGCTATAGAGGATATGGAAGCGGTAAGATAGTAGATGATGATATGTTTGAATCTCATATTGAGGAAGCAACAAATGCGAAGCTTAGAGTAGGTGTGTATTTTTATAGTCAGGCGCTTAATTACGATGAAGGCGTTGAGGAAGCAAAATATGTGCTTGATAAGATTAAGAATTATAAGCTTGATGGACCTGTGGTAATTGATACTGAGATGGTTTTTGATGACGAGGCAAGAACTAAGGATCTTACTAACGACAAGAGAACGGATTCAATTGTTGGATTTTGTGAAACAGTGAAAGAAAAAGGATATATACCAATGATATATTCTAATAGAAACTGGTTTGCACAAAGTTTGGATATGACTAGATTAGGAGAATATAAGCTGTGGCTGGCACAGTATGCCAGTGTTCCAGATTTTCCGTATTGGTATGCTGGTTGGCAGTATACTGAAGAGGGATATATATATGGAATAGAAGGTCCTGTTGATATTAATGTTTGGTTTGAATAATAAGAAGATGATATTATGCATGTTGATAATATGGCACTTATTTAAGTTTATTAACAAGACATACGGCGTTGAAGTAGGCGATATATTGCTCTATCAGGTAGGATAGTATTTGCAACAAGAACTAGAAAAAATTGGAAGCTGTTTTAGATTTGGTTCGGACCAGTTTAGCCTTGTGATTCCTAAGAAAGACATTGATATACGTGACATTTCTGAAAAAATTAATAAAGATTTAAGCATCCTTGGTTTTATGATTCGAATGTTGCAATTATGATGTCTGCAACAATTACATGCATAGAATGTCCGAAAGAAGCAAATAATTATAGTGAGCTTATTGATAAAACTGATTACATTAATTTGTATGCAAAGAATAATAATAAGGGAACTATTGTTATGGTTGAGGATGTTGAATTAGATAACATAATAACTGATAAGGCTGTTGAAAAGGCAGTAAGAACGGCGCTTGATACAAATGGAATAATGGTTTATTACCAACCAATTTACAACGTAGTTAAAAAGAAATATGCATCCGCTGAGGCTTTGGTTAGAATAAATGATAAAAAACTCGGGTGGATTTCGCCAGAAAAATTTATTCCAATTACTGAAAAAAATGGAATGATTATTGAGCTTGGTGACATTATATTTGAAAGTGTATGTAGATTTATAAGTGGTAATAATTTAAATCACACATCAATAGAATATATTGATGTAAATATAAGTGCAGTTCAGATGATGCAACCTAATTATGCATTGAAGCTAATAGCGTGTATGGAGAAATATAATGTTTCGCCATCCCAGATTATTATTGAAATAACTGAAACTGCAACAATGGCAGCTACAGCAGTTGTTAATGACAATATTGGTATCTTGTATGAATACGGAATTAAGTTTTCGCTTGATGATTATGGATCAGGAAGTGCTAATGTATCATATATTAACAGAATGCCATTTGATATAATTAAGCTTGACAAACAAATAATTTGGGACGCCTTTAAGAATAGCAAAGCAGGCATAACCCTTGAGTACACAATAAAAATGTTAAATGCACTTAATTTGTTTATTGTTGCTGAGGGAGTAGAAACCTTTGAGATGCAGGACTACCTAAAAAATGCAGGTTGCCAGTTTATGCAGGGCTGGTATTACTCGAAGGCTGTACCTGAAAAAGAGTTTCTTGAGATAATAAAACAGCCTAATGTATAATGTATAAACAGCTTAATATATAAGGCATAATTTGCTTGTGTTTTAGGTCAAAATCATATATAATATAACCATAAGAAAGTTGTAAATATATCTGGAATGTTCGATACCCTTCTGTTTATTTTGAACCTACATTTACTTTAAAAGGGATTCCTACATCATAATCCTATGTCAGGCCTCGTTTCGTATCAGTGGAAGGCAGAATATTATGTGCGGTTGCCCACCTAGCTTTGCTAGGAGTCAAAAGGCAGAACACGGCATCCCGGATATATTTTTATTTATACGGATTTTAATTGAACATTTATGCTTGCCAGACAGCAGGTTTGCTGTCTTTTTTTTAATAGATGTATTAGTCTATTATGCAAGTGGGGGTTTTATGAAAAGTAACAAAATTAAAACTATTGTTATCGTGTTTTTGGTGGTGTGTCTTATAAGTGGAATTGTTAGCGAATTATATAAGACATTTCATGCTAATGATAATCATAGTGAAGAAACAACTGAAATTGAAAAGTCCTCTGAATACTATACATATGGCGAAGTAGAGGATTTAGTTAAATTTTTAGGTAACACTAGTGAGCGAGAACGCGATTTGATTCGCCTTGTTGATCCGCTTAATAAGAGTCAGAATATTACAGTGCAATATTTGTATGATATATGTAAAGTGACAAGTATTGATTCAGGATTTTTCTGCAAACCTTTTTCTTCAAAAGGAAAGGATGAAAAGGTTACAAGGGATGAATTTGATGAGTTTTATTATACGGTTGTAAGCTCAAAGAAGATTAATGGAGTAAATAAAAAGAGTATTTTTGTATATGAGATAATAAAAGGTGAGCATGATACCTTGTTTGATGGGGAAAAGTATTATCAGACAGAATATACTATTAATGATAAGTATAAGGATACTGTTATTGAGGTATATGTTAGAGGGGATGTAATATACAAGATTCTCGGATTAAACGAAGGAACGCACACATTAAAAAATGTTTTAATTGAAGAAATTATAGGTAATCAGTGTTATTTCTTATATAAGGATATTGAAAAATGTATGCCTTTTGATGCGAATAATAATGAGGAAGTAATAAAAGGTTTTGTTGAAAAACATAGTAAGACTGATGCTATAACAGGAATAAAGCCTTTTGTAGCAGATATAGATATAACTAATGATGGCATTGTAAATATATATCCGTGCAACAACATAGTAAATGAAAAGGTTATTGAAATTGATAACGACAAAGTAAGAATATCTAATCTTGGAACACTTGAGCTTGCTGATGATTTTGAACTGTATGATATATATTCAAAGCCTTATTGTGAGGATAACAAAAATGTTATGCTTGGTCATAAGTCTATGGAGTTATTTATTGACAAAGATAATTATCTTGTCGCTGGAATAATTAATGATGATATAGCTTGTGACAATGTAAGAGTAATTATTTCAAATAAGGTCAGAGGTACATATGATTTTACAGAGGTTAGACTATCCTGTGATGAAGATTACGTGGTTACTATGCCTGATGGAAATAAAGTAAACTACAAGACAAACGATTTGTTTGAGCTTTCAGCAAAAGAATATGCCCTTGAAGACGAGATAATAATTGAACCTTCTAATGAAAAAGGGAAAATATCTATTTTTTCAATAATGAGGGATTGTGGAGTACCACAGTATAGCGGAAAGCTTCATATATATATTACTGAAGCTGGAATGAGACTAATAAATGAAATTCCTATGGAAAAATATTTATACAGTGTTGTTTCTGGAATGATGCCACCAGATTCTCTTGAAGAAGCTAATAATGCACTTGCAGTATGCGCAAGAGGTTATGCTTATTCAATATTATTATCTGGAGCATATAGTGATTTGGGGGCTGATTTAGATGATACATCAGCATGTCAGATGTATGCTAATGTCGAGACAAATAATCAGGCTGTAAATGCAGTAAAGAATACATATGGTTTGGTTCCTGTATATAAAAATAATCTAATTGTGCCATTTTATTATTCTACGTCTTGTGGAACACTTAGTGCAAGCAACCAGGAGGATGAAGAAGGTGAGGTATATCCTTTTTACCAGAATGCATATGAAACAGTGAAGAAAGAAGTAGTTGATATATCTGATGAAGAAAACTTTAAAGGCTTTATCAATAGTGAGTCAATAGATATGATTGAAAAGGATATGCCATACTATAGATGGAAGGTTTCATTTTCTAAAAAAGAAATGTCAGACATGATTAATTTTTATCTTGAGAATAATTTTGAGAATATTATTGAGACTTGCGCTGTTGTTGATAATGAAGGAAACTATTTAAGTGACGATGTATACGATATAGGAGATGTTTTAGAAATAACAGTATGTAAGCGAACAGTAAGTGGTGCAGTTTGCTCTGTTATTATTAAGGGAAGTGAAAAGATTGTTCAAATTAACAATATTAACGTTATAAGAACAATGATTTCGCCTGAAAATCATGAGATAATAAAAAATGATGGAACAACTTCTATTGACTGGAGTAATTTACCGAGTCCATTTTTCTATGTGGAGCTTGAAAATGACAAATTTGTTGTAAATGGTGGTGGACTAGGTAGCGGAGCCGGTCTTAGTATAAATGGAGCTTGTTGTTTGGCAAATAATGGGTATAATTATAAGTATATATTAAGATATTATTTCCCTTATATAGATGTTGTTTCGATATCTGATATTGAGCTAGATGATGAGGAAAATGAAGAATAGTTTGTTAGATATTTTGAGTAGTGTAACAATACCAGATTGATATAAGCAATTTACGTTGTATAATAATGGATTTAGTGAGTGGGTATTATTTATGAAAAAGATACTAAATGGAATGTCTGTATTTTTTAAGAAAGCAAGCGAAGATAGCCTGGCAGCATATGCTGCACAGGTTACGTTCTTTGTGTTGCTTTCTTTTTTTCCTTTTGTGTTTTTAGTTGTTATGATTACTTCAAAAATATCACTTATACATACAAATGTAATTGATTATATTTTAAGGATTGCTCCAGCAGAATTAAGGTCTTATATCTACATTTTGATAGATGATATTGTATATTCAGATAGTTATTCGTTTACAATCATTACTGTATTGGTCAGTTTATGGTCTTCAGCAAAGGGAATACAGTCATTATCATATGGTTTGGACAAAATTTATTGCGTGGAACGAAAGAAAAATTTCTTTGTGGTTAGGTTGCTTTGTTCGCTTTACACCCTTGTTTTTATTGTGATGAGTATATTTATTATGACACTACATGTATATGGAACAGAATTTGCAAAGAAGATATTAGAGAAAAATGTTATTTTATCAAACGCGACATTTTTTATTGTAAGTATTAAAGGGGTGGTAACATTTACCATTATTTTTGTTTTTCTTCTTGTTATATATTATCAATTACCAGGAAGAAAAGGAAAGATAAGATATGAGGTTATTGGTGCTGCAACGGCTTCTCTTACTTGGCTTGTTATGACAAAGGCATTTTCGTTTTATATTAGAATAATGACCAAAAACTCGTATATGTATGGAAGCTTGACTTCTGTAATTTTAATATTAATTTGGCTTTATGTCGGGATGCAGATTATTTTATATGGAGCTGAAATAAACTATTTTCTTACACAGATTTTAGATAATAATAAGAAAAATAAAGTTCACAAATAAATCATATTTTTATGAGATGTTTATATATTGATTTTATTGACACTAAAAAAGCAATATGAGATAATTGTCTTGTTTTTATCTCGAACTAAGGCATGAGATTGTTTTTTTGTTTGTGGTATTATGTGACGGTGTCACTTACGTAATATAAATTTGTTTATGGAGGTATTGTAATGTACGATTTTACAGAGGTGTCAGGCTTTGATCCTGAAGTGGCTGCTGCTATGACAGCAGAGATTAACAGACAGAATGATAATATTGAGCTTATTGCTTCGGAGAATATTGTTTCTAAAGCAGTAATGGCTGCTATGGGAAGCCCACTTACTAATAAATATGCTGAGGGATATCCAGGAAAGAGATATTATGGTGGATGTGAGCATGTTGATGTTGTTGAGACACTTGCTATTGAAAGAGCAAAAGAGCTTTTTGGATGTGAGTATGTTAATGTTCAGCCTCATTCAGGGGCACAGGCTAATATGGCTGTTTTCTTTGCTATTATGGAGCCTGGTGATACATTTATGGGTATGAATCTTGCACATGGTGGACACCTTACTCATGGATCACCAGTTAACTTATCTGGAAAGTATTTTAACGTTGTTCCTTATGGTGTTAATGACGATGGATTTATTGATTATGATGAAGTGTTAAGAATTGCAAAGGAATGTAAGCCAAAGCTTATTGTAGCTGGTGCTTCGGCATATGCTAGAGCAATTGATTTCAAGAGATTTAGGGAGATAGCTGATGAAGTTGGAGCAGTGTTAATGGTAGATATGGCTCATATCGCTGGTCTTGTTGCCGCTGGAATGCATGAGAGTCCAATTCCATATGCTCATGTAACAACTACAACAACTCATAAGACTTTACGTGGACCACGTGGTGGTATGATTTTATCAAGCAACGAGGTTAATGAAAAATATAACTTTAACAAGGCAGTATTCCCTGGAATTCAGGGTGGTCCGTTGATGCATGTTATTGCTGGTAAGGCAGTATGTCTTAAGGAAGCATTGTCAGATGAATATAAGGCATATCAGGCTCAGGTTGTTAAGAATGCAGCATGTCTTGCTAAGGCTCTTACAGAGAGAGGCTTCAAGATTGTATCAGGTGGAACAGATAATCATTTAATGCTTGTTGATTTACAGAACTTGGATTTAACTGGTAAGGAGGTTGAGAAGCTCCTTGATTCTGTACACATTACTTGTAATAAGAACACAGTACCTAATGATCCTAAGTCTCCATTTGTTACAAGTGGTATTAGACTTGGTACTCCTGCAATTACTACAAGAGGAGCTAAGGAAGAGGATATGATTACAATTGCCGATGCAATTAAGGCAGCAGTTATCGACAAGGATAACCACAAGGCTATGGAGCTTGTTAAGAGTATTACTGACAAGTATCCATTATATAAGTAAGATTATTAAAGGCTGCTTTAGGGCAGCCTTTGCGATTGGAGAACTAAATGGAAAATAATTATAATAATGGTTCTGATTATAACGATAATCAAAACCAGAACAATAATGGTGGGAATGATAATAACAATAAAAAGAAACCAACAGGAACATTGATTCTATTGATTCTTTCTATTGGATTTGCACTTATTTTTTGGAAGGCGTATGACAATTTTAAAACTGCAGGGCAGGAAAAGGTAACATATGATGAATTTATTAAAATGCTTGAAGAAAATAAAGTCAGCAAGGTTAAAATCTACAACAGTCAAATTATTTTTGAACCAGCAACTGAAGATGAAGATGCAGCTTATGACGTAAAATACGTTGTAGTAAGGACTGAAGATTATAATCTTGTTGAGAGACTTAACAAAGCAAATGTAGAATATGAGAGAGTGGACGAGGGCGGCAATGCCTTGGTTTCTACAATATTATCTTATGGTATAATGATACTTGCGTTCTATTTGCTTATGATGCTTTTGATGAAGTCTGTATCAAAGAGTGGTGGACTTATGGGTGTAAATAAGTCTAATGCCAAGCTATATGTTGAAAAAGAAACAGGTGTTACATTTGATGATGTAGCAGGACAAGAAGAAGCGAAGGAGTCTCTTACAGAACTTGTTGATTTCCTTGATAAACCTGAAAGATACTTACAAATTGGAGCTAAGCTTCCTAAGGGTGCTCTTTTAGTTGGACCTCCGGGAACAGGTAAGACTCTTCTTGCAAAGGCTGTTGCGGGAGAAGCAAAGGTGCCGTTTTTTTCACTTTCAGGTTCTGAATTTATTGAGATGTATGTAGGTCTTGGTGCATCGCGAGTAAGAGAGTTGTTTAAGAAGGCTAATTCAATGTCGCCATGTATTATCTTTATTGATGAGATTGATGCAATTGGACGAAGCAGAGATACAAGACACTCAGGTGGAGATTCAGAAAGAGAACAGACTTTGAATCAGCTTCTTTCAGAGATGGATGGTTTTGATACATCTAAAGGAATTGTTATTCTTGCAGCAACAAACAGACCTGAGGTGCTTGATAAGGCTCTTCTTAGACCGGGACGTTTTGATAGAAGAATAATTGTATCAAAGCCAGATTTACAAGGTAGAATTGATACACTTAAGGTTCATTCTAAGAATGTTAAGATGGACGAAACAGTTGATTTTAAGGAACTTGCTCTTGCAACTTCTGGTGCAGTTGGAGCTGATTTAGCTAATATCATTAATGAAGCTGCACTTATGGCTGTTCGTAAAAAAAGAGAGTATGTATCACAGAAAGATTTATTAGAATCAATTGAGGTAGTATTTGCTGGTAAGGAGAAGAAGGAAAAGCTTCTTGGTGAGAAAGAGAAGAAAATTGTTGCATATCATGAGGTTGGTCATGCTCTTGTTGCAGCATTACAGAAGAATACACTTCCTATTCAGAGAATTACAATTGTTCCAAGAACAAATGGTGCATTAGGTTATGTATGGCAGGTGCCAGAAGAAGAAAAGAATCTTGAAAGTAAGAAGGAGCTTGAGGAGGAGATAGTAATATGCCTTGCAGGTAGAGCTGCTGAAGCAATCAAGTTTGATTCGGTTACAACAGGTGCATCTAATGACATTGAAAAGGCTACTAATATTGCTAGAACAATGATAACAATGTATGGAATGTCTGATGAATTTGGTATGGTACAGCTTGAAGGTATTACAGGTGAATATCTTGATCGAAGGAGAGTGCTTAACTGTTCTCCTAAGACGGAAGCTAAGATAGATGATGCTGTTAAGAAGATGATTAAGAATGCGTACGACAAGGCATATATGCTTCTTAATAATAACATAGAAACTCTTGACGCAATTGCAAAGGTTTTATATGAGAAAGAAAATCTATCAGGTAAAGAGTTTATGGAGCTTTATAAAGAAACAAAACATGTAACTCTTGAAGAAAAAACAATAGAAAAATAAATGTTTTATTACGCTCAGTCATTGGTTGACTGGGCGTGTTATATATGTTGAGTTAATTATTTTATTTGTATTATATATTATAGTGTATTATAGATAAACTTATAGAAAGGGGAATACTGTGAGCTTTATTTGTTAGGCGAATTATTTATTAGATGAATTATTTATTAGATGAATTATTTTTAGATTAATTGTTCTGATGACAAGTACAGTTCATAAAGAAATGAATTATGGATAATGAATATAGTTTTTTTGCTACTGTGGCAAGAATGAAATATATAGACAGATGGGCGCTAATGAGAAATACATTTGATGAGAATTTATCGGAGCATTCTTTAGAGGTTAGCATGATTGCACATGTATTGTGCGTTATTGGAAATGTGAGATATTCAAAGAATTTGAATTGCGAGAAAGCTGCATTAATTGGGTTGTATCATGATGCGTCAGAAATAATAACAGGGGACATGCCAACACCTGTAAAGTATTATAACAAGAATATAAAAGACGCATTTAAGACAATAGAGGATGAAGCGAATAATAAGCTTTTGTCACAACTACCTGAAGATATTCGAAAAGCATATCAGGATATATTCTTTAAGGAAGAGGCTTTTGCTTATGAGTGGAAATTGGTAAAAGCAGCAGATAAGATATCTGCATTAATTAAGTGTATAGAAGAAGAAAAAACCGGCAACAGGGAGTTCATTAAAGCTAAGGAAACTATTGAAAAATCAATAAATACCATGCGTAATGAATATCCAGAAGTCGCCGATTTTGTTAAGGAATTTATTCCTTCATATTACAAAACTCTTGATGAGTTAAATATTTAATTTGATAATTTGGCAATTGCAGCCTTAATACGAGCTAGTGTTTCTTCCTTTCCAAGGATAGACATTAGCTCTGTTGCTCCACCAGGAGTTGCCTGTTTTCCTGAAACAGCAGTTCTAAGTGGCCACATAACGAAGCCAGTCTTTAATTCTTTTTCTTTTGCAAAATTCTGTAAACACTCAAATAATGAATCGTTATCAAAATTCTCACAGGTCTCTAAAGTAGGAAGAACATCGTTGAGTAATTGTAGTGAATTCTCTGCATTAGTTTTCATCTTCTTGTGTGTGTACATATCGATAGAGTATTCAGGAACAGCCTCAAAGAAATCAATCTGATCCTTAATATCAGTAAATACTTCTATTCTAGACTGAATCATGCTGGCAATTTTCTTTGTATCAACATCTTTTGTAATTACATCCTTGATGTATGGAAGAGCCATCTTGTAGAACTCGTCAGCATCCATCTTCTTAATGTATTCACCATTCATCCATTTAAGTTTAGTCATATCTAATACTGCAGGAGATTTAGATATGTTCTTGTAATTGAAAACCTTAATAAGCTCGTCTAAAGAGAAAATCTCATTATTATCTTCTGGTGACCAGCCTAAAAGAGCTACAAAGTTGATAATTGCTTCAGTTAAAAATCCTTGTTCAAGTAAATCTTCGAAAGAAGAATGTCCACTTCTCTTGCTGAGCTTTTTGTGTGATTCATCAGTTATAAGAGGACAATGGATGTATGTAGGCACTTCCCAACCAAAAGCTTCGTATAAACGATTATACTTTGGAGATGAAGAAAGATATTCATTTCCACGGACAACATGTGTGATATTCATTAAATGATCATCTACAACATTAGCAAAATTGTATGTTGGGAAACCATCTGATTTAATAAGAATCATGTCATCTAATTCTTCGTTAGAAACAGTAATGTCGCCGTATAATTCGTCCTTGAAAGTAGTAGTTCCCTCTAATGGATTGTTTTGTCTTATTACATAAGGTTTGCCGGCTGCTAAGTTAGCCTCTACCTCTTCCTTTGATAAGCTTAAACAATGCTTATCGTATTTTGAAATTGTTTTTCCTTCCAATTCGGTTACAAGAGTATTAAGACGCTCTTCGTCACAGAAACAGTAGTATGCTTCGCCTTTTTCGATAAGCTTTTTGGCATACTCTAAATAAATACCATTCTTCTGGCGGATACTTTGAATATAAGGACCAACGCCACCATCTTTGTCTGGACCTTCGTCATGAATTAATTTAGTTTTTGCTAAAGTACGATAGATAATATCTACAGCACCTTCAACTTCACGTTCCTGATCAGTATCCTCTATTCTTAAAATAAAATCTCCGTCCTCATGCTTAGCAATAAGAAAAGCATAAAGAGCAGTCCTCAAATTACCAACATGCATTCTACCAGTAGGACTTGGAGCAAATCTTGTTCTTATCTTTGCCATGTTACTCTCCTTTACTATTTAAATATAAAAATATATATAAACTATTTATCTATGAATATATCAGTTGAAATTATAACAAAGTGATTGATATTTTACAACACAATGTTGATTAATGGTGGAATTTTTAGTATACTAACAAGGAATGTTGTTCTATTTTGCAGTATGATTTGTGTACTGATTTTAGAACAAAGATATACATTTAGAAAAAGAGGTTAGATAGGAAATGAGTAATCAAACAATAGCTTTAATTATGCTTGGAACAATAGTATTTTTGTTCGTTGTTTTGTTTGTTTTGACAATTGTTCTTATTGTTAAAAGTAGTAAGAAATCAGATGAAATTGATGAATCTGAAGTTAAAGTGAAGAAATCGTCTGAAGATAAAGATGAGATAAAGAAGAATACAACAAAAGGAAAAACACCGTCTAAGCAAGGCTCTGATAAAAACAAAATGTCGCCTACAAAGACTGAAGCAAAGGCTTCAAAGAGATCAACTAATAATGTTAAGAAGTCTGGTAGTAGAGATGAGATTGACAAGAACAAAGCTTTAAAAAAAGCAACAGATAAGAAGAATATAGCAGCTACAACAAAAGAAAACTCTAAGAAGGATAATAACAAAAAAGAACAGACAGTTGATGATAGTGTTTTGTCAGGAGATACAAAAGAGATTGATACTAAGAAGGTTAAGAATTCTTCTATTGAGAATAAGTTAGCAAAAAGGCAGGCTGCTGCAGATAAGAATATTGAACCTACTTTAGCGAAGAAGACAAAGATTTCTGATGAAACTACAGAAGAAAAACAAGAAGTTATAGAAAATACAGCAATTATAGAAACTCAAGATACTCCAATAATCACAGAAACTCCAGTAATTGAAGAAGCACCTTTGAATGCTGCAGATGCTGCAATTACAGATAAAGAGTCAGATAATAAGCAGCACATTAGTGTTGATAAGCAAAAGATTAATATTAAATCAAATGATGAAGAATTGGAAGACGATGAAGAGATGGACGAAGATACTGATAAGCTTATTGGTAAAACAAAAGCTGAACAGTCTTCTGTAAAATCTACTTCTGCTGATAATAAGGATGTGATTTCTTCAGAGAAGACAGTACCAAGAATTGTGAATCGAAATAATTTATCCTTTGAAAAGGAAAGGCTTACTACAAGTATTCCTGGATATAATATTAAGGAAACTCTTGGTTTTAGACATAACGAGGAGGACAAACAAGAAAGTGCTACTACGAATGTAGCAGATAGCAATTCTGTTGCGTCAGATGCAAAAAATAGTATTACAAATGAAGCTTCGAATGAGGCGGTTAATACTATAGACAAAAATGATACATCTAATACTATTGATAGTGCATTTGCTAACAATAGTAGTGATGAAGACACAACAAATGATGTAATAGCACAGAGTGAAGCATATGAAGATAGTGCATTTTCATCAAAGGCGTATGAATATGACGATGATGAAAGTGATGAAGACGAATATATGATGGAGGAGATTCAGGAAGAAGCCTTTGCTGTACAGGATATAGCTGCACAAGATAATAATGCGGCTTATCAGGATGTAAATATGATGCAGATGGGTGCTGTTACAGATAATGCTTCAGATATACAAGCAGATAAGATTGTTCAAACACCAAAAAAGGTTGAAAAACAATCTGAGAATACCGTAGCTAGTAACGAACAATTTTATTGGTATAACAAGGATGATGTTTTGTCAAGACCAAAATACAAGACTCCAGAGATGTACTACCATAATTTTGACAAGGCAAGTGATGTTATTGAAGATTTGTTAGTTGAGATGTACGATAGTGCTCTAGTAAGAACAGAAGAGATTAGATACATTGCTTATGGTATTGTGCCACAATCATATTCATTAAAAGAAATAATGTCAGGAAAATCTAAGATGGCTTCAATGAATAAGCTTAAGCAACCTACTAGAGAAGATCTTGAACTTATTTTCGTGAAATGGTGCGAGTATGTTGATAAGCTATTTGATGTCGTTGAGATTCATGCAGATGAAGCTACGATTAATGAGATTCGTAGAGTATTATGTGAATTCGGTAGAAGTGATGTCGATATATTATTAGAGGGCATGTAGAATAACTTTGTTTCAATAAAAACACATATAATAATGTAATAATTAAAAGCGGTTGATTAAAATTATTTAATCGACCGCTTTGTTTTATTGATTAAAATTATTGAATAAATGATTATGTTTTATTGATTAAAATTATTGAATAAATGATTATGTTTTATTAATTAAAATTATTGAATAAATCGTTATGCTTTGTATATTACAACAGCATATAACATTAATATAAGATTGATATATTAAATTAAATATAATAATATTAATTATTTTCTTCCTTGTTTGTGTCAAGATTTCCAATGTATAAAGTAACAATAATACATAACACTAATAATATAACTCCAATTAATATCTTTGCTATAGAAGTGTTTGTCATTGAATATTCTTCGTTAACCTTGTAAAAAATTGAAACAGGAGATACGATGATTAATCCAAGTATTCCACTAAAGGTCTGCGTAGGAAAAACCTTTAATAACCAAGCAATAAGCTTAGAAATAAAGAATATACCGAGGATGCAACCTAGGGCAAATGGAGCTAAAATAAGAGCAAGATTAAACATTTTAGCAAAATCTAAATCCTTTAGAGCGGTAATGAAATCTTTAACGGCTGAAATGATTCCAAAGTAATATCCAAGAATCATTAGAATAAGTGAACCACTTACGCCTGGGATAACCATAGTTGCTGCGGCAATTATTCCCATAAAAAATACAGTTATTATGGTTTTGCCGTCTGGGTTAAGTAATACGCCACTTTCCGAATTTGCATTAATGAAGGGCATTGCAAGAGCAATTGTTAACATAAATATGAATACAATAATACTAGACAAATAAGAAGGCTTTTCTTTTGAAATAGTTTCTTTTAAGGATTTTGCAATAGCTGGTAGGCCACCGATAATTAATCCTGTAAAAGCCATTGAAGTGATAAATGGCTGGGTTTTTAAGCAATATGGGATAATAAATGTAAATCCTACAATTCCAGCAGCCATACCTACAAAAATTGGTAAAAGAGCCTTTACACTGTTTTTGAAATCCTTAAATAAATTGGAAATCGACGATAGTATTTTATCGTATATTCCGAAGGAAACAGCCATAGTGCCACCGCTTACACCAGGAATAATATTGGCAACACCAACAAAAATGCCTTTGATAAAATTAATAATAAAATTCATAATAACACCTTTTTGATAACCTTTCTTGACCAAAGTAACTATATTAGTATATAGTATGGTCTATACATGTGAAGTATTATACAATGTGGCTAATAAAATTACAAACATAATCTTATATTTGTAGATTAAAATGGACTACACAGTGCAGATTTCGTTTATTGCAAATGAAAGTTTTGCATGCTATAATATGTAGTATTCAAAACTATGTGTTGAATAATTGATATTCATTTCTGTTATAATTTCCTATTATAATAAGAAAAAATACTTTACGAAACATTTATAAAATGATATTTTTACAAGGAGAACGATTATGAAGTATAAAATTATTGGCGATAGCTGTTGTGATATGACAAGTGATATGCTTTCAAAGGAATATTATGAAAGTGTTCCACTTAAATTGTATATTGATGGTGAAGAAATAATAGATGACGAAACATTTGAACAGGCTCCTTTTTTAGAGAAACTTGAAAAATCAGTGGAATGTCCAAAGTCTTCTTGCCCATCTCCAGAAGAATATATGAAGTCTTATGAAGGTGCTGAAAATGTTTTCGTTGTAACATTATCATCTAAACTTAGCGGTTCGTATAATAGTGCAGTATTAGCTGGTCAGCTATATAATGAAACAAATCCTGGTGTTAAAATACATGTTTTTGATTCAAAAACAGCTGCTGCTGGTCAGTATTTGACTTGTGAATTCATAGAAAACCTTATGAATAAAGGGTTAGAGTTTGAAGAAATAGTTGAAAAAACAACAGACTATATTAACAATCAGCAGACTGTATTTGTTCTTGAAGATTTGGAGGTTATGCGTAAGAATGGTCGACTTACAAAGCTTAAGGCTGTTGTAGCTAATGTTCTTAATATTAAACCAGTATTATATGGAGTAGATGGTGAGATACATCAGCTTGATCAGGCAAGAGGCATGAATAAGGCACTTAACAGACTTTTGGCATATATTGATCAGGGTAAATTTGATACAAATCGTAAAGTTGTTATTACACAGTGTGATAGTCGCGAAAGATGCTTGAATATTAAGAAGGTAATGGAAGAAAAAATTGGATTTAAGGACATAAAGATTGTGGATGCAGGTGGAATCAGCTCTATGTATGAAAGTAGAGGCGGAGTAATTGTATCGTTCTAGATTTCTCTGCACACTTAGGAGGAAACATGAAAATCAAGAGAAGTATAGCTTTATCAATGATAGCTATGATTGTAATCTTTTCAGGATGTGGAAAGGATAAAAATACAGAAAAAAAGGAAAGCGCAACCACAGAGGTTACTACGCAGGCAATAGTTGCAACTGTTGAGGACGCCACTGAAGAGGCGACAACAGAGGAGAAGCTTGATAAAGATTCAGATGGATATGTGCTTGTAGACGATTATGTTAAGGTAGTAGATGAGGTTGCATATGTTCAGACTGAACCATCTCAGTCGTCAACAACATATCGTCTTTTTGAGAAGGATGATGTAATTAAAAGAACTGGATATAAGGATGGCTGGACAAGAGTTGTTGTAGATGATTATGATTTTTACATAGCTTCTTCTGCACTTAAGGAAGCGGATATGGAATCTGAAGAGGTTGCTTCAGTGTCTGATGCTACATCTACAGAGGAAGAATATTCTAAACCTAAAAAGATAGTTATAGACCCTGCCAATCAGATGGAAATAAATGTTGACACAGAAGAGATAGGTCCTGGCAGCGATGAAAAAAAACAGGGGTGTTCTGTTGGGCATATTGGGGTATCTATGGATACAAAGGAATATGAGCTTAATTTGAAATATGCCTTGGCACTTAAAGAAAAGCTAGAAAAAGAAGGCTATGAAGTAGTTATGACAAGAGAGACAAATGATGTAAATATCTCTAATAAAAAAAGAGCAGAGATTGCAAATGAATCAGGAGCTTCTGCATTTATAAGAATTCAGATGAATTATAGTAGTAATCCATATGAAACAGGAATTATGGCTGTAAGTATGAAACCAGATAATATATATAATTCACAATTGTATGAAGAAAGTAATACTTTGGCAACAAGATTGTTACAGGGTATATCAGAGAAAAATGATGTTGTTAATCATGGAATATATGAAACAGATCAAATGACTTCTATTAATTGGAGTGGGTTGCCTGTTACATTGATTAAACTAGGCTATCTTAGCAATGAGGCTGAGGAGGCAAAGCTTATATCTGACGAATATATGAATAAAATGGTGGATGGTATAGTAAAAGGCATTGAATATTATTTCAGATAATTACTAAAATATATCAATATATTACAGAAATGTAACAAAGTGTTGACATATTGTAATTATAATGTTAGAATCTTTCTGTAACAAAAAAGTAACAAATGGTGTTTTTATGCCTTTTTGTTGCAATTATATTACAGGATAGGTGGAAATAATGAGTAAAAGAACAAAGTTGAAGCTTAGAAATATGAAGTTATTTGTTTCTAAGTACATACTTAACGGAAGATACGTAGTAAGAAATATACTTGCTATAACAATCGCAATTACTTTTGTTGCTTTAACAATTGGAACAGTAAAGCTTGTTCAGATGAATGTGGGCAATGGGGAAGAGGTTGTTGAAACTGCAGTTGAAGAAAACGTATTAGTAGTTACTGCTGATGCTCAGTTAGACACTAAATCAATTGATTTATTAAGAGGTGTTTTGGATAACAGTCATACTGCAGTAGTACAGGCGGATTCAAAACAGGTAGTTGCAAATGCGCAGAACTTTGCTGACAAATGTGTTTCAACGAGCGATGATGTTAGTATTGTAAAGAGTGCAAGTGAGAAGTCAGAGATAGTTGGTACTTTACCAGATGGAGCTGTTGGTGATATAGTTTCAACAAGCGGTGAATGGTACAGAATTAAGTCTGGTGATGTTGAAGGATTTGTAAAGACTAGCAGTGTTTTATCTGGTGAGAAGGCTGCAAAGTATGCGAAAGATTTTTACTTCTTATATGGTGAAGTAACAGATGATGATGTGTGTATTCGTACACAGGCATCTAAAGAGGCTGATATTATGGAGCCTGCTTATATGGATGTTAAGTATGATGTTGATAAGAGCAAAACAACAGATGAATGGGTATGTGTTGTGATTCATTCAGGTGATAAAGGTTTTGTAAATGCTGATTATATGAATGTTGTAGAGGGTTATCCAACAGCTATCCCTGCAGAGTCAAAGGATAAGAATGCTGAAGAAAAGGATACAGAGGCTACAACAACAGAAAAGACTTCTGAAACAACAGAAAAGGATTCTTCAGAGACAACAACTGAGAATGAAGCAACTTCTGAAGCTACAACAACAGAAGAGGAAGAGCCTACAACTACTGAGACAACAACAGAAGCTACTACTGAAGATGATTCGAAGAACAATGAAACTAATCCAGGAACATCTAATAGAGGTGCTATTTCGTTTAGTGAGGAAGATATTAATTTAATAGCAAGTGTACTTACATTAGAGTGCGGTGGCGAGTGTTATGAAGGTCAGTTGGCAGTTGCTAATGTAATTATTAACAGATACTTAAATGGATCTTGGGGAAGTTCAGTTTCAGATGTAATTTATGCTCCATGCCAGTTTAGTGTAACATCTTCACCAATGCTTGATTACTACATTCAAAATGGTGCTCAGGCAAGCTGTATACAGGCTGTAAGAGATGCTGCAAGTGGTATAAATAATATTGGATCATATATGTATTTCAGACCAACATGGAATGTTGATACATCTTCAATTGGTTCATATACAATAATTGGAAATCACGTATTCTATTAGGATATGTTTGTAATAATAAAAGACCTTGGTGTTTATCCCAGGGTCTTTTGTTGTTTACAGATAGTATGAAATAGTGTATACTAATCTGTATATTTGATTGAAAACGGAAAGGAACAATTTATAGTATGAAGTATGATTATTTAATAGTTGGAGCAGGATTATTTGGAGCTGTTTTAGCTAATGAGTTGAAAAAGGATAAGAAGCTTTTAGTTATTGATAAACGTAATCATATAGGGGGTAATGTTTATACTAATAATACTAATGGCATAAATGTTCACCAGTATGGTGCTCATATTTTTCATACGTCTAATAAAAAGGTTTGGGAGTATGTTAATAGATTTGCGGAGTTTAATAATTATATTAACTCGCCAGTTGCTGTATATAAGGATGAATTATACAATTTACCATTTAATATGAATACATTTAGTAAGATGTGGAATGTTAAGACTCCTAAGGAGGCTAAGGCTAAGATTGAAGAGCAGATAGCTAGTCTTAATATTAATGATCCACAGAATCTTGAGGAACAGGCTTTATCATTGGTAGGAACAGATATATATGAGAAGCTTGTTAAGGGTTATACAGAGAAACAGTGGGGAAGAAGCTGTACAGAACTTCCTTCATTTATTATTAAACGTCTTCCAGTTAGATTTACATATGATAATAACTACTTTAATGATCCATATCAGGGTATACCTAAAGGTGGATATACTCAGATTATTGAGAAGATGCTTGATGGAGTTTCAGTTAAATTAGATACAGAGTTTAAGGAATTTATGAGCAATACTTCTGATGAATTTGGTAAGATAATCTACACAGGTATGATTGATGAATACTTTGACTTTAAGTTAGGGCATTTAGCATACAGAAGTCTTAAGTTCGAACATGAATACTTGCCAGAAGAAGATAATTTCCAGGGTAATGCTGTTGTGAATTATACAGAAAGAGAAATTCCTTACACAAGAATTATTGAGCATAAGCATTTTGAATTCTCAAAAGAAGCAGGAACTGTTATTACTAAAGAGTATCCAGCAGAGTGGAAGATTGGAGATGAGCCATATTATCCAGTTAATAACGATGAGAATGCAAAATTATATGAGGCTTATGTTGAGTTGGCTAACAAGGAAGATAATGTAGTATTCGGTGGAAGACTTGGAATGTACAAGTATTTTGATATGGATAAGACAATCGAGGCTGCATTTGAAATGCTTGAGAAGCTTAAATAATAGGTTAATCCGTTATAATTGATTTGTTAGATTTTTCTATAATATCTAATGAACTTAATTAATATGGATGCTTTTGTTATTAGGTATTTGAAAATGTATATTGAAAAAAGAGTTTATATATTCAAACTATAGAATATATCAACTCTTTTTGTTTACAATCCTCTGGCTTTTGCAGAATAAGCTTTATTTCCTTTATTGCAGAACTATAGAATTATTTTTCTTGCAATCCTCTGGCTTTTGCAGAATAAGCTTTATTTCCTTTATTGCAGAACTATAGAATTATTTTTCTTACAATCCTCTGGCTTTTGCTGTACAAGCTTTCATTCCTTCTATTACAGCACTACGGAAGCCTTTTTCCTCTAGTACTCTAACGGCTTCAATAGTAGTTCCGGCAGGGGAACAAACCATATCTTTTAATTCACCTGGATGCTTGCCAGTTTCAAGGACCATTTTTGCACTACCTAAAACAGCTTGAGCAGCAAATTTGTATGCTTGAGCTCGTGGCATACCATCTGCGACAGCAGCATCTGCCATAGCCTCGATAAACATAAATACATATGCAGGAGAACTTCCGCTTACAGATACACATACATCCATAAGTGATTCTGGAATAGCTTCTGCAAGACCAAAGCTGCTTAGTAATTTTAGTACATATTCAAATTCATTGTCACTAACAAGATTGTTTTTACATACACCAGTGATTCCTTCTCCTACAAGTGCAGGAGTGTTAGGCATTGTACGTACAATTTTCTTGTCGGAACCTAATCTTTCTGAAAGCCATGAGAGTGTTTTTCCTGGAGCAATTGTAACAATAATCTGTTCTTCTTTAATTGAATCCTTTATTCCAGCAATAACCTCTTCGTAATATTGAGGTTTTACTGAAAGAAACAACACATCAGAGTTTTTTGCAACTTCCACGTTGTCGGAAGTTGTATGTATTCCGAGATTAGTAGAAGCTTTTTTAAGAGCAGCCTCGAAAGCGTCAGCTGCGATTATTTCTTCTTTGTTTACACAATTATTCTTTATTAAACCGCCTATTATTGCAGAAGCCATATTTCCGCAACCGATAAATCCTACTTTATAAGTCATTTTGTAAATACCTTGAGCATCAAATTGATGCATCCTTTCTAATATAATGTTTTTTGCTTTGCTTAATTGCAAAGCCGTTTCTTAATTGAATTGCAATATCCGGTCTGTCAGATATGATTCCATCAACTTTTTTAGATAATAGCTTGGCCATAATTTCAGGAGTATTAACTGTCCAACTATAAACTGGATAATGGTGAAAATGCATTCTTTTGATAAAATCTCTAGTTACAAATTTGTAATGAGGTGAAACAAAATCAGCTTTGCATAGTCGTAAGCGTCTAACAGGATAATACTCGTTCAAACGATTGTACAATGAATGGTTTGTAGTACCAATAAGCAATCCTGCAGTAATGTTAGAGTCGATTGATTTGATTTTTGCAACGGTTTTATCAATGAAGGATTTCATAAAATAATCCTTATAGTCAAAATATTTTTTTGTTAGATTAACAATGCTTTTTTCGTAGCCGTATTCCTTGATTTCTATATCGAGCTTAATTTTGTTTTGACAAAGCCTAAGTACTTGGGTATACAGAGGAACTGTGTAGCCTTCTTTGATAGTGATATCACATAGCTCTTTGTAGGTTAAGCTTCCGATAGGAATATCATTGATAGAAGGGTTATGAAAAACTATAAGCTTGTTATCTAATGTTTTTCGAATATCTAATTCTACCATGTTGGCGCCTAAATCAATAGCAATTTGAAATGCTTCTAATGTATTTTCGTGTTTTGCAAGACTTGAGGCACCACGATGGGCTATTACTAATGTGTTCATAGGAGCTCCTTTGGTTGATTCCGCAATGGGCTATTACTAATGTGTTCGCTGATGTACCTTTAGTTGATTCCGCGAAGTTCAATTACAGGAGAACCTTTACCTCTTATGTAATCTCCTGTAATAGTAACCTTTCCAATATTATCATCACGAGGAATCTCATACATAATATCAAGCATAAATTTCTCAATAATAGCTCTAAGAGCTCTGGCACCAGTATTTTTTTCCATAGCTAAATCAGCAATTGCTTCATATGCTGAATCATCAAATTCAAGTAATACTTCGTCAAGCTCAAGAAGTTTTTGGTATTGCTTTAGTATGGCATTTTTTGGCTCTTTTAATATCTTGATGTACATATCTTTATCAAGGGCATCTAGAGTAAATAATACTGGAAGACGGCCTAGAAACTCAGGTATCATACCAAATTCACGTAAGTCTTCATTGCTTACTTCCTTTATGATATTATTTTCTTTATCGTATATATCTTTAAGCTCCGCATTAAATCCCATTGAAGATTGCTTGTTTAAGCGTTGCTTAATAATTGTTTCGATTTCAGGAAAAGCACCACCACAGATAAATAAAATGTTGCGAGTGTTCATTGTTGTCATAGGAGTCATTGCGTTTTTGCTACCTGACCCTACAGGTACTTCAACGTCAGCACCTTCTAATATTTTGAGCAATCCCTGCTGCACTGCTTCACCACTTACGTCACGACTTCTCGTTTCTTTTTTCTTGGCAATTTTATCGATTTCATCAATAAATACAATACCATGTTCGGCTTTTTCTACATCGTTATCAGCCACAGCTAAAAGCTTAGATAAAATACTTTCTACATCGTCACCAATGTAACCTGCTTCTGTTAAAGAGGTTGCATCTGTAATAGCGAGAGGTACATTAAGTAATTTGGCGATGGTTTTAACTAGATATGTTTTACCACAGCCGGTTGGTCCAAGCATAAGCATATTTGATTTCTCGATTTCGATATCATCCATTGTGTTAGTTATAACACGCTTGTAATGATTGTATACTGCAACGGAAATGCACTTTTTAGCATATTCTTGTCCAATAACATACTCATCAAGCATAGCCTTTATTTTGTGTGGTGCTGGTATATTTTCTAGTGTAAGAGGAACTTCCTCTTTTTCGGGTTTTTCTTTTTCTTTCTTTTTCTTAACCTTTTGAGATTTTGGAATATCATCAAATGGCATGAATTGTGACATATTTATATTCTGCATTTTGCTAAAATCCATGAATTGCATTGGATTTTGATTGATTGTATCAAAGCTTTTTTGCATACAAGTATTACATATATGAAAATTACCAGGCAATGAAATAAATGGACCGGCAGATGATTCAGGACGCCTACACAGGTAGCAATATTTTTCATATTCGTCATCATCATTATTATTGTTATTGTTATTTTCGTTTATTTTATCCGACATAATATCTATCCTCCAATACAAAATAGTTATATTGTAAATAACTATATTATGATATAGTATTTAATATAGAATACATTATATGAGAAATTATTTGTAAAATCAACTTAATTACACTATTGAAGTAACGAAATAACACCATTGAAGTAACGAAATAACACCATTGAAATAACGAAATAATCACACTATTGAAATAACAAAATAACAGATTTGATAATGTAAATAAAAAATAAATTATACAAGGCTTATTTGGCTTTTGTTTGTGTTATTTTGCGAAAAACATTAAATGCAGGAGGCAGTGACTATGAAAAAGAGAATATTACAATACTTGAGCTATATTGATGAAGTTTTAGAAAATGATGATTCTGATTGGGAAGAAGAGATAAAAAAGCATTTGATACAAATAGGATTCTATGCCCATGAAAGATTAGTTCATTTAATTGTGACTGTTTTGTTTGCACTTGGAACAGTTATATGTATATTATATGTAAATTATACTGGTTCTATGGCAATTGTTGCTTTGACAGTTGGCTTGTTTGTGTTACTTATTCCTTATGTTATGCATTATTACTTACTTGAAAATAGCGTCCAAAGGATGTACAGGCAGTATGATGAAATGCAAAATAAACTGAAAAAAAGCTTTAAGTTGAAAGATTGATTCATAAAAATAAATTAATAAAAGAAAAAAATCCCTCTGTTAAGCTGCATTATAGTAAAGTTTTTAATACTATAATGAATATTATCAGAGGGATTATTTTTATTTGTTTTTTGTGTTTGTATCTTTGCTATTCGGGGCGTTGTCTGTATCTTTTGAGTCATCCCCGTCTAACATTTCTTTAAGACCATTTCCAACGTCGTCAACGGCATCCTCAGCATCGTTGATTAAACCATCACCGTTATTATTTTTTTCTGTAGTTTGAGTTTCAGTTGTTGCTTTTGTAGTTGGAGCCTCGGTTGTTGCTTCAGTTGTTGGCTGAATAGTTGTTGTGTTTTCTGTGTCTTTTGTTGTACTAGTACTCCCGTCAGATGAAGTCTCTTGCTCACCACAGCCTGTAAAACAAAAGATTGTCATAAGACACAATGTGCTAATTAGTATAATTGATTTGATTTTCTTCATATTATATGTTCTCCTTATTTCACATAATCATTTGTAACATTAGTATTATCAAAAATACAAAAAATATTTATAGAAAAAATAAATTTTTAATAATTACTATTGAATTCATTAAAAAAATTTTCTATTTGTTGATACATTCGTTTGTTTTGGAATAATTATACTGTTGTAGTTACGTCCAAATCGCACATGCAAGGTGTTATATCAGGTTTAGAACAATCTTCCTTGCTATCTTTTACATTAAATAGTTCTAGAGGTTTGATATCCCTATCCAACAAGCTTCCAGTTACAAAATCCATGCAAACTGAATCCTCTGATGATATAATTTTACCTTTTGAAATAATTGTTTTTCCATTATGTGGAATCTGATATTCGTTGTAGTACATAGAATTAATTGTAAGAGTCAAGCCGAGAGTTATTGCTTCATTTGCAAGATTGAAATCTAATACCTTAAATATAGCCTGAGCATTAAGACCTTGTGCTGGTGAATTAGACTCCGAAGAAAAGCCAATGAAGTTAATGTATGGAGTAGTTAATACACCACCAGTGTAAGAAACACCATAAGGCGCAAACAAATCAAGAGTAACATTAGAAGGATTGGTTTCTTCGTCATAACCAGCAGAGGTTGTATCTGATGGGAGATAGATAACATTTGATAGAGGTATTGAACCTAGCAGCCTTTTGCAACAATCAAATAAATTTAATTTGATTGTAAATGAGAGGTTCGTTAGGTTAATTTCGTAGCAATTTGGCCTGCTAGGTATTTGCACAATCGAGCTTGCAGTTGTTTGAGATGTGAAATTAAGTGAAATGGCTTCTGCTGATGCATATTCGGCAGTAGGATAGTTTGTTAAAAGATTGGCAACTGGTACAGTCTGGCACAGATTGATTCCGATTTCATCGTATACAACAGGTGCTAATAACGATAGAAAATGTGGATCGCCACATTGAGGATTTGTACATATATCAAAGCAACAGTTTGAACAGTTAGAAGCATTATTACTAGAAATCCGTTTATTACAAGGACATGATGATTTAGCCATAATATTATCCTTTCCTTATTATAAAGCAAAATAAAATGCTTATTCTTTTATAGTAAGGTATTCAAAAAAGTGATTTTTGTGATTGGAAAAACATATATTGTATAAAGAAATCTTAATTTAATACGTAGCAATAAAGTATAGCTTTGCAGGTGAATATAAAAACTGTATTTAGATAGTAAATTATAGAGTAAAAAGGAGAAGAATAATGAAAGATGGACTATATGAGGTAGATACAGGCAAAAGAATAGCTATCTTTTGTGAGGGAAAAAATGTGGTTGCCATGAATATGGATGGAACAAAAAGAGCATGGTGGAATTATGTGGCAAGAGATTATGAAAAGAACTTAACTTGCGAAGTGTATGAGGGAAAGCTATATATAGCCTATTTAACTATTAATAAAGAAATAATAATTAAAAAATTGCAAAATGATATAAGTGAAGTGCTACATAATACAGAAAATGATAGTGACGAAATATTGCTTAAAGATGATGAAGTAATTAGTAAAATTTGCTATATGAAGCTAGTGGTGCTTGGTAGCAGAATCTATCTTTTATTTGGCGTTAAAGCTAGCGAGGGCATAAACATAAAATATATGCATATTGTAGACAAAAATAAAATATATGAAATAAATACTATATCTTGTGGTTTGAGTGACAAGCACATATATGTAAAAAATGCATTTTTGGAGATCTTTTATGGCGAAAAATGCGAAAAAATACTAAAAATATCAGTTGGAAGAGATGAACAACTGAAATGGGAAAGTTTGTGTATTTGTAATGAAAAAGTAATATTTGAGTATGAGAATAAAATAAAAAAACTAAAAGAAAAATGTGATAATGAAATTGAAAAAATGATAAAAATAAAAAATGAAGAATTGGAAAATATAGTAAAATCAATGGAAAACAAGTGGAAAGGAGAATATATTAAATTAGAACAGCTGGCAATTGATATTCAAAATGAGGGTAAAAAATGGCGGGATAAATATTACAAAAGTGTTAAGAAATATACTTGAAGAACTTGACAAAATATTAACAAAGTTTTACAATAAAAAATACAACCTTTTTGAAGAAAAAATCTAAAGGTTGTATGTATCAATTTGTATGATGTATTTATTATACCACAATATCTAGGGATGTAAAGGACTAATTATGAAGAAGACAGAAAAAAATTTTACAACTGAAAAAAATAATATTTTTGATGAGGATATGGAGCTTAATGAAGATATGTCTAACGAAGAAGATATTTCTGTTGAAGAAGAGGATTCTTTTGATGGAGATATTTCTACTATGGATGAGGATTCTTTTGAGGAAGATATATTTGATGAAGCTGAGGAAGAGTATGCAACAACATATAATAGAAAGAATGTTGATAGCATAAAGAAAATTCTTTTGATGATGATGCTTATTATGTGTGCTGTTCCAATATTGTTTTGTCTGTATTTGCTGGTCAAAATGAATGGTATAGAACGTAAGGTTGATATGATACTAGAGAGACAGTTGGCTAAATCTAATCAGTCTGTGGCTAAGGTAGAAGAAGCTACTTCAGAATATAGCGATTTAGATAAAGAATTGCTTGATAAGGCTGCATATAAGGATTTGGATAAAAATACTGAGTCGAGTAACCATAATCTTGCTGCTCCAAAGTATAACAATGTTACGGGGGAGATTACTGTTATTGAAGAACCTAAGTTAAACGGCAAGAGAGTATATCTTACATTTGATGACGGACCAAGTCAGTATACAGGAGAAATATTAGATATCCTTGATCAAAATGATGTGAAAGGAACATTCTTTGTTGTTAAGAGTGAGAATCCAGAATATTGGCAGTATTATACGGATATTGTTGAAAGAGGGCATACGCTTGCTATGCATTCATTTTCACATGTTTATGAAGAAATATATGCTGATAAGGAAGCCTTTGTTAAGGATGTAGAATCAATACATAATTTCTTGTATGATGAAACAGGTGTGGACTGCAGATTTTATAGATTCCCAGGAGGAAGCTCTAATTCGGTTTCTGAGGTTGACATTTCAGAATTAATAGAATATCTTGATAGTAAAGGTATTACATATTTTGATTGGAATGCGTTATCTGGAGATGCGGTTGATGATAGTCTTACAGCAGATGAACTTAATGATAGTGTGCTTGAGTATGTAAGAAGTAATGAGAGTGATTCAATCGTTTTATTACATGATTTAGATTATAAGCACGAAACTGTTGATGGATTGGATAGTTTGATTAAAACACTTAAGGAAGAAGGTTATCAGATTTTACCTATCGATATGTCTACTGATCCTGTTCAGCATTTCTCAGAGTAATACTAATAATGCTATTAGGGAGAACATGATGAACTTTAGTCAGGCAATGCAGTATATAAATGAAAAAAATAAACTTGGTATTGTACCAGGTCTTGAGAATATTAAGGAGCTTTTACGTAGATTGGGAAATCCACAGGATAAATGCACTTGTTTGCATATTGGTGGAACTAATGGTAAAGGCTCCATTTTTTCGTATGTTGAAGAAATATTAATTCGTTCGGGAAAAAAAGTTGGAAGATATGTATCCCCAACACTGTTCACTTATCTTGAGAGATTTACTATTAATAAAGAAGAAATGAGTGAAAGTGAATTTGCAAAGCTACTTCAAAAGGTGGCAGATGTTGTTGAGGAGATGGTAAAAGAGGGCTATAATAGTCCTACTGCTTTTGAAATAGAAACAGCAATTGCTTTTATTTACTTTGAAGAACAAAAGGTTGACTTTGCACTTATTGAATGTGGAATGGGCGGAGATTTAGATGGTACAAATGTAATATCTAATACATTTATGACTGTATTTGCATCTATAAGTTTAGACCACATGCAGTTTTTAGGTGATTCAATATCTGAAATTGCAATGCATAAATCAGGTATAATTCGAGAAAACAGTATATGTGTTTCACATCCACAGGAAAAAGAAGTAGGGAATGTGTTAAAGAAGAATTGTTTAGATAAGGGAAGTTGTTACGTTGAAGTAGATGAAAGCGATATCGTTGTTAACAGTAGAACAAAAAATGGCACAGTATTTCATTACAAAGGGGATAGCTATGAAATATCTATGCTGGGAGAACATCAGATAAGTAACGCATGCACAGCAATTGAAGTGATAAATGCATTAAATAATAATGGATATTTTATTGAAAAAGAAACAGTAAAAGAGGGCTTAATTCACACATTTTGGATAGGAAGATTAACATGTATAAAGCATAAAACAAAGCATGAAATGTATGTGGACGGAGCGCATAATGAGAAGGCCTGGCTAATGCTTAAGGAGTCCTTGAATAAGTATTTTACAAATGATAAGTTTGTTTATATAATAGGAGTATTAAAGGATAAAGAATATGAAAAAATGGTGGATATATTAGCTCCATCAATGCAGCAGGCAGTAGTTATTACTCCTAATAATATAAGGGGCTTAGACAAGGAAATTCTTGCAAAGCTACTTAATAAAAAAGGGGTAAAAACTATTTTGGCAGATAATCCTATGAAGGCAATGGAGCAAGCAGATTTGGTCTGTGATGACAATGGTGAAATAATAGTATGTGGTTCATTATCATTTTTGTCAGATTATTTAATATAAATTTTTAGATAATTGGATTTTAGAAGTGCGGAAATGAAGTTGTTAGCAAAGCTGACACCCATTACAGCAAGTAAATCAAGGCATGATTCAATATAGAAAATGACAGCTGGTAGAACAAAAGGGATACTTAATATGGAAAGAATTAATTTGATACTTAATAATGACAAATTTATAGAGTGTATGAGGGTGATTGCTGAGCATGAGGTGGATAGAATATTTTGCAGGCATGGTATGGACCATAGCATAGATGTTGCGAGAATTGCATACATAATAAACCTCGAAAAACAGTACGGAATTGAAAAAAGTCACATATATGCAGCGGCACTATTGCATGATATTGGACGAAGTAAAGAATACACAACTAATGAGAAACATAGAACTGCAAGTGTAACAATTGCAGAGAATATACTTAAGAATTGTAGCTTCAAAGAAGATGAGATAAAGTGCATAATAAAAGCAATCAAATCTCATGGGAATTCAAATTTGGAGGAAGATAATATATTTGGATATGTTCTATATAAGGCAGATAAGCTTTCAAGAAATTGTTTTGAGTGTAATGCGTATGGAGAGTGTTATTGGGATGAAGCAAAGAAAAACAAAGGGATAATAATATAAAAATAAACTAATGTATTTACTTGGAGGGAATAGCAATGTTAATTGGAAAAAGAAATTTTGAAATTGGAAAAAAACCTTATGTTATGGGCATTCTTAATGTTACACCAGATTCATTTTCAGATGGTGGAAAATATAGCAATATTGATGCTGCGTTAAAACATACAGAAGAGATGATAGCTGAGGGTGCTGATATTATTGATGTTGGAGGAGAATCAACAAGACCTGGACATATTAAGATTTCTGATGGAGAGGAAATTGAGAGATGTTGTTTTGTTATTGAGGCAATTAAGGAGCATTTTGACATTCCTGTATCCCTTGATACATATAAAACTAAAGTTGCTGAAGCGGGGATACTTGCTGGAGCAGATTTACTAAATGATATATGGGGATTAAAGTGGGAGGATGGAATGGCAGATGTTGTTGCAAAGTATAATGTAGCATATTGCTTAATGCATAATCGTCATGATGTGAATTATACTAATTATTTAGAGGATGTAGTTAAAGATTTAGAAGAAAGTCTTGCCATTGCCAAGAAGGCAGGAATTAGAGAGGACAAAATAATTCTTGATCCTGGATTTGGTTTTGCAAAGGATTTGAATCAGAATTTAGAGCTTCTTAATAACGTAGAGAAAATAGTTGATATGGGATACCCTGTATTAGTCGGTACTTCAAGAAAATCTATGATTGGAAATTCCCTTAATTTACCAGTGGATGAAAGAGAAGAGGCTACAATTGCAACTTCAGTTATGGGATATATGAAGGGATGCAGATTCTTTAGAGTGCATAATGTAAAAGGAAATAAAAGAGCGCTTGATATGACAAAGGCAGTAGTTTACGGCCTATAAAATATTTAGGAGGGGCTTATGGATAAGATTGTAATAAAAGACTTGGAGATATATGCAAATCATGGAGTGTTTGCAAGTGAAAAACAAAATGGTCAGCCCTTTATAATAACAGCTGAATTATCTGTGGATTTGAAGGAAGCAGGTGTTACAGATGATTTAGAAAAAACTGTAAATTATGCAGATATTTGTGCAGATATTAATGTGATAATGACAGAGCAAAATTATGACTTAATTGAGGCAGTTGCTGAGAATATTTCCAGCACAATTTTGCTAAAATATGATAAAATAAAAGAAATCAGAATTATTATTTCAAAGCCAGAGGCACCTATTGATATGGTCTTTGATACAGTATATGTAGACCTTACTAGAAAGAAGCATATTGCATATCTTAGCATTGGTTCAAACTTAGGGGATAAAGAAGGGTATTTGGATTATGCCGTAGATCAGCTTAACAAGGATGAGTATATAAAGGTTAATAAGGTGTCAACATATATAGTTACAAAACCATATGGGGATGTTGAGCAGGATGACTTTTTGAATGGGTGTCTTGAGATTGAAACTTTATATGACCCAATGGACCTACTTGCTGTTGTTAATGACATTGAACAGGGGGCAGGAAGAAAAAGACTTATTCACTGGGGACCTAGAACTCTTGATATCGATATATTACTTTATGATCGAGAGATTATTATGGAAGAAAAATTAATCATTCCACATATTGAGATGGCTAAGAGACAATTTGTGTTAGAGCCTTTGAATGAAATCGCGCCATACGCATATCACCCAGGCTATAACAAAACAGTTATGGAATTATTTGAATTACTTAAAGAGAATTCAATGGAATAATTATAATATACAAACTTAATATGGAGGTGGATACAAGTGGCATATAAGACATTTGCTGCGATTTATGTTGGTTCTAGCAGAATTGCTATGAAGATTTTTGAAGTTAATGCCAAGAAGACTTTTCGCCAGATTGATAGTGTGAATAACTGGATTGAGATTGGTAAAGACACTTACAGCAAGGGATCTGTAGGGACAAAACTTATAAACCAGGTGTGCGATATTTTGAATGGTTTTAAGCTTAAGATGAAGGAATATAAGGTATCAGACTATCGGGCGTATGCGACTAGTGCAATTCGTGAGGCGGTTAATTCGGAGCTTGTGCTAGATACTGTAAAGCGACGTACAAACATTACTGTAAATGTATTAAGTAACTCTGAACAACGTTATATTATTTTTAAGGGATTGGTAGCAAAGTACAAGGATTTCCATCAGGTTGTTAGTAAGAATACTGCATTTGTTGATGTTGGTGCGGGTAGTGTTCAGCTTTCATTATTTGACAAGAATAATCTTGTGGTAACTGAGAATATACCAATAGGAACAATAAGAGTTCGTGATTATTTATCTATTCTAGGAAATAGAAATGGAAGACTTGATAAGATTATTGAAGAGTACGTTGAAAATGATATTGCTACATTTAGAAATATGTATCTTAATGACAAAGAGATTAAGAACATAATTGCAGTTGGTGATGTTGTTAATTCTATCAAGAAGATAATTTACTATGAGTATGAGGATGAGAAGATTACAAGAAAGCAGTTTGATGTAGTGTACAATACTGTTGTTAGGATGTCACCTCAGGAAATTGCTGAAAAGTATGGGATTTTATATGAGAAGGCTACATTATTGTTGCCGAGTGTAATAATTTACCAGTCATTCCTTAACAACTGTAAGGCAGAAGAAATATATACTCCTGAAGTGGATTTTTGCGAGGGTATTGTTGCGTCTTACATGGATGAGGGCTCTGGAAGTGTGTTTGATCACAATTTTGATGATGATATTTTAGCATCAGCTTTCAATATTAGTAAGAGATATAGATGCAACAGACCTCATATTGAAAAGACTGCTGAAAATGCACTATGTATATTTGATAGTATTGCAAAGTCTTTCGGACTTACTAAAAAAGAAAGATTACAGCTTCATATTGCAGCTATTCTTCACGAATGTGGTAATTTCATTAATTTACATGATGGTGCCATGAATTCGTACCATATTGTTGCCAATACGGAGATTATTGGTTTGTCTCACCAAGAGAGAATGGAGATTGCAAATGTAATTTTATATAATCCACTTGCATTGCCAGAGAAAAACAACTTTGCGGATCGAGAAGAATGTGATTATGTAAAGGTAGCCAAATTAGCTGCAATATTAAAAATAGCTAACATTTTGGATAAGAGTCATACACAAAAAATTGAAAATCTTGAGGTTGGAATAAAGAATGAACAGCTTGTGTTAACAGTAAAAACATATGAAGATATTACTCTTGAGGCGGGATTGTTTGAAAAACGTGCAGATTTCTTTGAAGGTGTATATGGAATCAGACCAGTACTTAGACAGAAAAGGAGCGTGTAAAAGATGGATAAAAAATTACTTGAAAAGCCAGAGAATTATTACAACAGAGAGTTAAGCTGGTTACAGTTTAATTATAGAATTCTTAATGAAGCAAAAGATAAAACCATTCCTTTATTTGAGAGAATTAAGTTCCTTTCTATTACCGCTTCTAACTTAGATGAATTTTTTATGATAAGAGTTGCATCCTTAATTGATATGGTTCATGCAGGCTATACAAAGAAGGATTTGGCTGGACTTACTCCAAGTGCTCAGCTTGATTTGATTATTCCAGAAACAAAGAATATGATGAATAGTCAATATTCAACATTAAACAGATCTCTTATTCCTGCTCTTGAAGCTAGTGGACTTAAACTAGTAAAAAGATATGAGGATTTAACTGAAAAACAGGCAAAATATGTTGATAAATATTTTGAAAAGGAAGTATATCCTGTACTTACTCCTATGGCAGTGGATTCGTCTAGACCATTTCCGCTCATTAGAAATAAAACACTTAACATTGGAGCGTTGATTCATGATAAGAAGAAGGATGTTGTAGATATTGCAACGGTTCAAGTCCCTTCTGTTTTGCCTAGAGTAATAGAACTTCCAGCGACAGGAAAAGAAAGAGAGATTATTTTGCTTGAACAGGTTATTGAGAAAAATCTGGATAAGCTATTCCTTAACTATGAGATTGTATGCGCACATCCATACAGAATTATGAGAAATGCTGATCTTGCAATTGATGAGGATGAGGCAGCAGATTTACTTAAAGAAATTGAAAAGCAAATTAAAAAGCGTGCCTGGGGTGAAGTAATTAAGCTTGAGGTTGACATTGATATGGATAAGAGACTTCTTAAGGAGTTAAAGAAACAGCTTCAGGTTGAAACAGATGCGGTATATAAGATTAATGGTCCGCTTGACTTAACTTTTCTTATGAAGGTTAATGGTTTGGATGGTTTTGATCATTTGAAGAACAAAAAATATATTCCGCAGCCAGTAAAGGCACTTAATCCTGATGAAAATATATTTGAACAGATTAAGAGAAAGGATATATTATTACATCATCCATATGATGAATTTACTCCTGTTATTGAGTTTATTCGACAGGCAGCAGTAGATCCTAATGTTCTTGCAATTAAACAGACACTTTATCGAGTGAGCGGCAATTCTCCAATTGTTGCTGCATTAGCACAAGCAGCAGAGAATGGAAAACAGGTTACAGTTTTGGTAGAATTGAAGGCTCGTTTTGATGAAGAAAACAACATTATTTGGGCTAGAAAGCTTGAAAAAGCTGGCTGTCACGTTATATACGGATTAGTAGGTCTTAAGACACACTCGAAGATAGCATTAGTTGTTAGACGAGAGGAGGATGGAATAAGACGTTATGTTCATTTAGGAACAGGAAACTACAATGATATTACTGCAAAGCTTTATACAGATATGGGTATGCTTACTGCTTCAGCTTTGATTGGCGAGGATGCAACAGCAGTATTTAATATGTTATCAGGATACTCGGAACCACCAGCTTGGAATAAGCTTTTAGTTGCTCCAATTTGGATGAAGAACAAATTTGTTTCTCTTATTAAGCGAGAAACTGATAATGCAAAACAGGGTAAGAAAGCAAGAATTATTGCTAAAATGAATTCTTTGTGTGATCCAGTAATAATACAGAGCTTATATGAAGCTTCTAACGCAGGGGTTAAGATTGATTTGATTATTCGTGGTATATGTTGTCTTAAAACAGGAATTCCTGAACTTAGCGAAAATATAACAGTAAGATCAATTGTTGGTAATTTCTTAGAGCATTCAAGAATTTTCTATTTCTATAATGAAGGTTTTGAGGATGTTTATATGGGAAGCGCAGACTGGATGCCTCGTAATCTTGATAAGCGTGTTGAGATTACATTCCCAGTTGAAGATTCTGATTTGAAGAAGGAAGTAATTAATATAATTAACATTCAACTTGCAGATACTCTTAAGGCTCACATTATGCAGGATGATGGACACTATGAGAAGATTGATTTAAGAGGAAGAGAGAAGCTTGAGGCACAGGATTATTTCTGCAAGCAAGCTATGGGAGCACTTAAGAAATCAAATGCTTTAGAGGTCGTTGGTGAAAGTATTTCTAGAGTATTTATTCCTAAAATGAAGGAAGAATAAACATGTAGAGTATATAAATAGAGTATAGAGAGAGTATATAAGAAGATATCATAGTTTAAGTGATATCTTTTTTTTTTTGAAATGATGCTAAATAATTATTATTGACTATTGGGTGTTGACATATAGAATTATGTTGATATAATTGTTCTGTATAGAACTATACTATATAAAACTGTTCAAAATTAAATAGTTTTATATAGTATATAAGTATAAGATATGAATTTTATAGAATAATTGCATAGGAGGTAAATGGCTAATTGGAGAAAATAATCGGAAGAGAAATTAAGAATCTTCATCAGATTCTAACGAGACGATTCTATAAATATACTAAGAAGTATGTTGGTGAGGATGCTACATTAATGCAAACCTGGATTCTTGGTTATATTTATCAAACACAACCAAAGGAAATTTTTCAAAAAGATATTGAACGGGAGTTTGAACTTGCTAAATCAACAACAACAAGTATTCTTAAACTGATGGAGAGAAAAGAATTAATTGTTAGAAAATCTGTTGATTATGATGACAGACTTAAACAAATAACCTTAACAGATAAAGGTAGAGATATTATGTTTGCCATGTGGGACAACATTATTAAGTCTGACATTAAGCTTATTCAGGGAATTGATAAGGAAAAGCTTGATATTTTTTATGAGGTTTTGGATCAGGTTAAGGCTAATGCTGAAAAGGAAGTTATGTGAAATATATAATAAATTTTTGTCTTTATCATAGATTATAAAGGAAAAAGTATAGGAAAAAGTATAGGCAAAAGTATAGGCAAAAGGAAAGGAAATAGTATGTTTAAGACATTAGGAAAATACGTAAAAGAATACAAAAAAGCATCTGTTGCAACTCCTATTTTTATGATAATAGAAGTAATTCTTGAAACTCTTATTCCTTTTTTGATGGCGTCAATTATTGATGATGGTGTTAATAAAGGCAATATGGGGCATATTGTAAAAATAGGAATTGTCATGTTTGTATTAGCAATAGGAGGTCTTGCTGCAGGTGTTTTAGGAGGCGTTTATGGTGCTAAGGCATCAACAGGACTTGCAAAGAATTTAAGAGAGGGAATGTTTGACAAGATTCAGACGTTTTCATTTTCCAATATTGACAAATTCTCAACTGCAGGACTTATTACACGTTTGACAACAGATGTAACAAATGTTCAAAATGCATATCAAATGCTGCTTAGAATGTGTTTTAGAGCTCCAGTTTGTATAATATTTGCTATGTTTATGGCATTTATGATTAATGCAAGATTAGCTATGGTTTATTTGGTGGCAGTTATTGTTTTGGGAACTATTTTATTTTCAATTATTAAAATTGTATCACCAATGTTCGGAAGAACATTTAAGAAATATGATGAATTAAATGCAAATGTGCAGGAAAATATTTCTGGTATCAGAGTTGTAAAGGCTTATGTTAGAGAGAAGTATGAAAATTCAAAGTTCTACAATTCAAGTAATAATATTTATTCTATGTTTGTAAAAATAGAAAAAATATTAATATTAAACAGTCCTGTAATGATGTTTACTGTGTATACTTGTATAATATTAATTAGCTGGTTTGGTGCACATATGATAGTTTCTGATTCACTTACTAAGGGTGAGTTAACAAGCTTACTTGCATATTGTATGAATATTCTTATGAATCTTATGATGCTTTCTATGGTGTTCGTAATGATGTCTATGAGTCAGACAAGTGCAAAGAGAATTGCGGAGGTGCTTAATGAAACTCCAGATATTTCTAATCCTGAGAATCCAGTTATGGAGGTAAAGGATGGAAGTATTTTATTTGACAATGTAAGCTTCATGTACAATATGAATGCTGAAGATAATCAAAATAGCGATAGAAAGCCTGTTTTAAGGGATATCAATTTATCAATTTCATCAGGGGAAACAATTGGTATTTTAGGAGGAACAGGTAGCTCTAAGTCAACATTGGTTAATTTGATTAGCCGTTTGTATGACACTACTTCTGGAACAATTAAAGTTGGTGGAGTGGATGTAAAAGAATATGATTTGGATGTTCTTCGTAAAGAAGTTTCTGTTGTATTACAGAAGAATGTATTATTTACAGGAACTATTTATGAGAATCTTCGTTGGGGAGATCCTGATGCGACTGATGAAGAATGTAAGAAAGCATGTGAATTAGCTTGTGCTAGTGAGTTTATTGATAAGATGCCAAATGGTTATAACACTGTAATTGAACAAGGTGGTGCTAATGTATCAGGTGGACAAAGACAAAGACTTTGTATTGCAAGAGCATTGCTTAAGAAACCAAAAATATTGAATCTATACGATAGTACAAGTGCTGTTGATACTGCAACTGATGCAAAAATTCGTAAGGCATTTGCTGAAGAAATACCTAATACTACTAAAATAATTATTGCTCAACGTGTTGCTAGTATTCAGAATTCGGATAGAATTGTTGTGCTTGATGATGGTGAGATTGTTGGTGTTGGAACCCATGAGCAGTTAATGAAAAATAATGAAATATATAGAGAAATATACGAAACACAGACTAGTGGTAGTGGTGATTTCGATGAGCAAAGGGGGTAGGTTCTGATGGCAGAAACAAAGGTAGTTAAAGGACCGGGAAGAGGCCCAAGAGGAATGAAGGGACCAATGCCTAAAATAGAAAATCCTGGGAAATTATTTGCAAGATTAATGAAATATGTAGGAAGAAAGTATAAGCTACATTGTATATTTGTAGTTGTGTGTATATTTACTAATACATTTTCTACTGTTCAGGGAACTATGTTTATTCAGACATTATATGATGATTTTATTAGTCCATTACTTAAAATGGATGTTCCAGATTATGGTCCATTGTTACATGATATAATTAGAGTTTGTTTGTTTTATGCGTTAGGTATTTTTGCGGCATATATGCAGGGTAGACTTCTTATGTATGTTACACAAGGAACTATGCGTGATATAAGAAACGATTTGTTTGAACATATGGAGAAACTTCCAATCAAATATTTTGATCAGCATGCACATGGCGACATTATGTCTCTTTATACAAATGATATTGAAACATTAAGAATGCTTCTTAGTCAGAGTATTCCACAGTTTATTTCAAGTGTTGTTACTATTGTAAGTGTATTTATAAGTATGCTTATTTTGAATATACCTCTTACTATTCTTACAATAGTGATGGTAGCAATAATGTTAAAAACAAGTACTAAGATTGCTGGTAATAGTGGTAAGTTCTTTATGAAACAACAGCAGAGTCTTGGTGCTGTAAATGGATACATTGAGGAAATGATGGAGGGCCAGAAGGTTATAAAGGTATTCTGTCATGAGGAAGAGGCAAAAGAAAAGTTCAAAGAGCTTAACGATGAACTTTGCGAAAGTTCATTTAAGGCAAATAGTTTTGTAAATATGCTTGGTCCAATCAATGCTCAACTTGGAAATGTAAGTTATGTATTATGTGCAATTGTAGGTGGAATAATAGCAATAAAGGGCTTTGGAGGTTTTACTCTAGGAGGCTTGGTAAGCTTCTTAACATTTAACAAAAGCTTTAATATGCCAATAAACCAGGTAAGTCAGCAGATGAATTCAGTTGTTATGGCACTTGCAGGAGCTGATAGATTGTTTAAGCTACTTGATGAGGCTCCTGAAACAGATGAAGGCTACGTAACACTTGTTAATGCTAAAGAAGAAAATGGTCAGATTGTTGAATGTGAAGAAAGAACTGGAATGTGGGCATGGAAGCATATTCATCAGCAGGATAAGTCTGTAAGCTACGTTAAGCTTACTGGTGATGTAGTATTTGATGATGTTGATTTTGGCTACAATGAAGAAAAAATAGTTCTTCATAACGTAGATTTATTTGCGACACCAGGACAGAAGATTGCATTCGTAGGTTCTACAGGCGCTGGTAAAACGACTATTACTAATTTGATTAATCGATTTTATGATATTCAGGATGGTAAGATTAGATATGATGGAATCAATATAAATAAAATCAAAAAAGATGATTTGAGAAAGTCATTAGGAATGGTTCTTCAGGACACTAATTTATTTACTGCAACTGTTATGGATAATATACGATATGGTAAACTTGATGCTACAGATGAAGAGGTAATTGCAGCAGCAAAGCTTGCAAATGCAGATTCATTTATTAGAAAATTGCCTAATGGCTACAACACAATGCTTAAAAATGGTGGTGCAAGCTTAAGTCAGGGACAAAGACAGCTTCTTGCCATAGCAAGAGCAGCTATTGCAGATCCACCAGTCCTAATTCTTGATGAAGCAACAAGCTCTATTGATACAAGAACTGAAAAAATTGTTCAAGAAGGTATGGATAAGCTTATGAAGGGTAGAACAACATTTGTAATTGCTCATAGATTATCTACTGTAAAGAATAGTGATTGTATAATTGTTCTTGAACAAGGAAGGATAATTGAAAGAGGACCACATGATGAGCTTATTGAGAAAAAGGGAAGATATTATCAGTTATATACAGGAAATTCAGCGAAACAAAGTGAAGCGCTGGTATAAATTATAAACTAGCTTTATAACTATTGCTTCGATTAAGAGTTAGCAACATAATTGTTTACACATAAAAATAGCTATGGGCGAGAAAACCCATAGCTATTTTTTATAACTTGTTATATAGAAAAGTTGTAATTAACAAATTCCTTTGTTGCCAAGGAAGATTATTTAAGCTCGGAAGAAAGTTTTACTAATTATAATTTTAGCTTTTCAAAATGATGCTTTTTAATTGCAGCAAATGTCTCGTCACTAATGTCGTGCTCAATTCGACAAGCATCCTCTATTGCAACATTTTCGCTGACTCCGAGACTGACAAGTAACTCCGAAATAATTATATGACGTTCTAGTACGTTTTCAGCCTTTGTCTGACCTTCTTGTGTTAACGTAATGTATCCGTTGTTTGCCATGGTGATGTATTGCTTTTCGCGAAGACTTTTCATTGCTACACTTACACTAGCTTTTGTGAATTCTAGTTCGTTAGCTATATCTATAGAACGAACATAGCCGTTTCTTTGCTGTAAAAGAAGAATAGTTTCAAGATAATCCTCCATTGATTCATCGGAACGATGTTTTATATAACTCATAATAATCCTCTCTGCGTATTAATAATATAGATTAATATATCATAAAAATGTTAAATTTACAAAATGTAATAAAATTATCATGGTAAAAATAACATTATAGTGTTGACATATGAAGTTAGTCATGTTAAACTCGACGATAGTTAGATAAAACTAACATAAGATATAACATGAAAAAAGGGGTAAGATAATATGGACTTAACAGAAGCAAAAACTGGTGAAGATTATGTTGTAAAAGATATTGTTTCTAGTGATGATGAGCTGAAGAGCTTTTTGTTTTCTTTGGGATGCTATAGCGGTGAACCTGTTACAGTTGTTTCGCGTGTTAAGGGAGGCTGTGTTGTTTCTATAAAGGATGCTAGATATAATATAGATAATGATTTAGCAAAGGCTATTGTTGTGTAGAATTTAGTTTAAGGTTATAAAAATGAATCGTGGGATTCGATTTTTTTATAATGCATAGTTAGTCAAAACTAACAACGATATACATTTATTGCATATATAATTTTTAGTGTAAAAACAGGAGGAAAAGAACATGAGGATTGCACTTACAGGAAATCCTAATAGTGGAAAGACCACGATGTATAACACACTGACTGGCCGTAATGAAAAAATTGGTAACTGGGCAGGTGTAACAGTTGACCGAAAAGAAAGTCAGATAAAAAAGACTTATTATGATGGAGAAAAAGATGTGATTGCGGTAGATCTTCCAGGAGCCTATTCAATGTCACCATTTACATCAGAAGAGAGTATTACTAGTTCGTATGTTAGAAATGAAAATCCAGATGTAATAATTAATATTGTTGATGCAACAAATTTAAGTCGTAGCTTGTTTTTTACAACTCAACTTCTTGAACTTGGTATTCCAGTTGTGGTTGCACTAAATAAAAGTGATATTAATAAGAAAAAAGGAACTGTGATTCAGGAAGAAAAATTATCAAAACGACTTGGTTGCCCTGTTATTGATACAGTATCAACATCAAATTTGGGCCTAAGAGAGGTTGTAAACAAAGCGATAATGTTAGTAGGTACAAAACAAAAAGCACCTTATGTTCAAGGGAATATCAATCTACATGATAAAGAGGAAGTTGAAAAGGCTGATCGTAAGAGATTTGAATTTGTAAATAAAATAGTTAAGGAAGTTGAAATTAGAAAAGTTTTGACAAAAGAAAAAAATGAAAGCGATAAATTAGATAAAATTCTTACAAATCCAGTATCTGGACTATTTGTGTTTGCAGTAATTATGTTTTTTGTATTTTATATATCACAGTCGACTGTTGGAACATGGATAGCTGATTGGTTAACAGGGTGGATTGATACATTTAAGGATTTTGTTGGAGACAAAATGTCAGATGCTAACCCACTTCTTTATGCGTTGTTAGTTGATGGTATTATTGGTGGTGTTGGAGCTGTTGTTGGTTTCTTGCCACTTGTAATGGTTATGTATTTTCTTATAGCTCTTCTCGAAGATTGTGGATATATGTCAAGAGCAACAGTAGTTCTTGATCCAATATTTAAGCGAGTAGGTCTTTCGGGAAAAAGTGTTATACCAATGGTTATTGGAACAGGTTGTGGTATACCGGCTATTATGGCATGTCGTACAATACGAAATGAAAGAGAGAGAAGAACATCTGCCATGCTGGCAACATTTATGCCATGTGGTGCTAAATTACCCGTAATTGCACTTTTTGCAGGTGCATTTTTCCCAGAAGCTTCTTGGGTTGGACCACTTATGTACTTTGTAGGTATTGTACTTATTTTACTTGGTGCGTTATTAATTAAGGCTATTACAGGTATGAAATATAGAAAATCGTTTTTTATTATAGAGTTGCCTGAGTATAAATTACCAAGTCTGAAATTTGCTATTGGTTCTATGTTTGAAAGAGGAAAAGCTTATATTATTAAGGCAGGTACTATTATTCTCGTTTGTAATACAGTAGTTCAGATTATGCAATCCTTTAACACACACTTTAAATTGGTAGAGGAGGGAATGGAAGATACTTCTATTCTAGCAACTATTGCTTCTCCGTTTGCATATCTGCTTGTTCCTATTGTAGGATTTGCAGCATGGCAGTTAGCAGCTGCAGCAATCACTGGATTTATTGCAAAGGAAAATGTTGTTGGAACAATAGCAACGGTTTATGCGATTACTAATTTTATAGATACAGATGAATTAGAGTTGATTGGAAGCGGTAATTCTGTAGCAACAGTAATGGGCCTTACAAAGGTGGCGGCCCTTGCATATCTTATGTTTAACCTTTATACACCACCTTGCTTTGCAGCATTAGGAGCGCTTAATTCAGAGCTTCAAAGTGGAAAGTGGTTATTAGGTGCAATTTCACTTCAGATGGCAACTGGATTTACAGTGGGTTATCTGGTATACCAGATTGGTACAGTTATTACAACAGGAAGCTTAGGCGCTGGTTTTGTAGGTGGCTTGATAGCTATTGTTGTGTTTGGTACAATTGCTGCTGGATTAATAATAAAGGCACGTAGAGATATTGATATTGAATATGCGTTAGAAAAAGCTGCATAATGAGTTGAGCTAATGCACTATATTGATTTTTAGATTGTTATCATATAAATTTTTTTGATACAATACATAGTATTAGGGGGCTTTAGTGTGGAAGATATTATTATTTTAATTTTATTGATTATTATTGTAGGTTTAGCTGTCAGATATATAAAAAAAGAAAAAAAGAAGGGGATAAGATGTATTGGATGCCCTATGGCTGGCAGCTGTTCAAGAGGATGTATGGCTAAAGAAAATAATGTAAAGGAAAAAACATGGAGAATAAATCAATAGGAAAATCAAAAGAAGATTATTTAAAGGCAATCCTAATAATCAATAAAAGCTAAAATCCTTTAATGGCAAATCAAAACATATTTTTTATATTAAAGCAGGTGATTATATGCAGAATTTTATCATTGTCCTTTTCATTATTATTGCTGTTTTTATTGGCTTGAAGGAATCTGTAAAACATTTTCGAGGCGAAGGAGGATGTTGCGGAGGTTCATCCATAAAACCTAACAGAAAAAAACTTACTGGAAAAATTATTGCAACATATACGTTTGTTGTAGATGGAATGCATTGTTAAAAATACGTTCCGCTAAAGTAAGATAAACAATAAAAAACTAGGAAAACTGTTGTTAACAGCGGTTATTCCTAGTTTTTTCTTTCTATTTTAAAATGTGGTTTGAATAGATTAAAAAGAATGTTATTTATTGATTAATGCAACTAAATAGCAAGTATTTTAAGATTTATTTAAGATATATTTAAGATTAAGTTGATCTTGTTGACAGAACATATTTTGTATAATAGTATGTACTTGTCGTTATGAAACATATAATAAACGTTAGTTTATTATAACAACTACTACAATATGACGTAATAATCGTTATAGTATAGATATGATGAAAATTGAGAACACTGTGAGTAAGAACAATGCAACTAATATTGAATGATTAAATAAAATGGAAAAAGCAAATTTTATCATTCAACTAATGGATATGAATTAGTTCTAGTTAAAGATAAAAATACTGGAGAATGGGCTAAACCCCAATAACAGTATTTGCTGTAGGAATATAGAATAATTTAGGAATATGATTGGCGCTGCAAAAGCGACAATAGTGTGGAATAATAAAAAAATGAAAAGAACTTTGTATGTAACTGATTTAGATGGAACTTTGATGAAAAATGATAAATCTATTTCAGATAACAGTATAAAAACAATAAATGAATTAATTAAAAATGGACTAGCTTTTACATATGCAACTGCTCGTTCTGTAGTCAGCTCTTCGGAAATTACTAATGGAATAAATTTTACGTTGCCTGTGATTACGCGAAATGGAACGGCGCTTTCTAATAATCATGATGCTACGGAAATCGATGTGGAAATATTTGAAGAGGATGAAGTTGATTTTATTAGAAAGATTGTCGCAAAATATGACTTAGCAGGAATAGTTACTTCGTTTATTAATGGCAAAGAATCAAAGAACTATATGCGAGGATACAGATTTGAAAGCGAAGGCTTTAGAAGCTATCTTGAGGAGCATAGTGACGACAAAAGGATGCGACAGGTTTTTAGAGAAGAAGATCTGTATGAGGGAGAAGTATTTTATTTTGCGTATATTGATGACAAGAAGGTGCTAGATCCTCTTTATGAAGAATTAGTTAAGGATGCAAGATACAATATTGTATATCAAAAAGACAATTACAGACCAGAATATTGGATGGAGATATGTCCAAAAAATGCATCAAAGGCTAAAGCAATTAAGAAATTAATGAAAATGCATTCTTTTGATAAACTGATAGTATTTGGGGATTCCTTAAATGATATATCGATGTTTGAAATGGCTGATGAAGGATATGCAGTGGAAAATGCATGTAACGAGTTAAAGCAAATTGCAACAAATATAATAAAGAGCAACGAAGAGGATGGTGTTGCCGCCTTCTTAAAATCAAATTATGTTAACTCATAACTCAATAATGCATATTACAGAATAAAATGAATAGATTTAGATAAAATGAGCATACTTATTATGTAATCTGTTTATGGGATTATAAATAGAAATAACCAAGCATAATAAGGAGGATATATTTATGCGTAGTTCAGCAGAAATATATAATGAGGTTGCACAGCGTTGTAGTTCTTATGATAAGAAGGATAAAAAGGATTGCTTTTGCAATATGGCAGGAGACAAAAAGAGTTGCTTAAACTGCAGACATTTTGCTGATGATGAGCATTGTAGATTAGATTTATATGATGACATCGCAAAGAAGCTTTAATTGAATTTGCAATAATTAGTAAATTAGATGGATTTATTTCATCAAGATAGAGATAACTGCTTTTGGGTTAATTGGAATCTGAAAGCAGTTATTTTGTGTTTGAAATAATAAAACATGTATGGCGTTAATTATATTGATTGAGTATAATAAAAAATAGTTTGTTGATGTTTATAAGTATTTTTATATAGTGTAAACTGATGCATAAAAAACATTAGAAAGAAAAGTGTATTTTTGCACCTTTAATACTATAGATAGTTTTGATAGGAGGAAAAGGTATGAATAATGATTTGGCTGTGTATTTTGAAAGCATTCTTGAACAAGATCGGGCAGCAGTTGTAGTTTGTAATTTAGAACACGAAATAATATATATGAATCCTGTTGCAATAGAAAGATATTCTAAACGGGGAGGAAGGGCACTTATTGGACAAAGTCTGCTGTGTTGTCATAATGAGCAATCTAATATTATGATTAAGAAAGTAATTGAGTGGTTTTCAAAAAGTGAGGAAAACAATTTAGTTTATACATATTATAACGAAAAAGAAAATAAAGATGTATATATGATTGCATTACGAGATAAAAATAATAAGCTTATTGGTTATTATGAAAAACACGAATACAGAAATCGTGAAACAATGAAAATGTACGATATATAAAAGCTTTGGTTGAAAATTGCTAATAGAAAAGGCTATGTATTAATAGGCAGAAGTCTTAAGCTTTTGATGAAAAGAGGAAAATATCATGGAAATTAGAAGAGCTAAATTAGAAGATTTAGAAGGAATAAATAAATTACTAAGGCAGGTCCTTATGGTGCATCATAATGGTCGTCCAGACTTATTTAAAGCTAACGTTAAAAAGTATAATGATGATGAATTAATTGAGATAATCAAGGATGATCAAAGACCTATTTTTGTTGGTGTTGATGAAAATAATAAAGTTCTTGGATATGCATTTTGCGTATATCAACAGCATATTAATGATAATGTTTTAACAGATATAAAAACTCTTTATATAGATGATATATGTGTTGATGAAGAAGTACGAGGTAAACATGTTGGAAAGAGAATCTATGAGCATGTTATTTCGTTTGCAAAGGAAAATGGTTTCTACAATGTAACCCTTAATGTGTGGAGCTTAAATCCTGGAGCAATGAAATTCTATGAAAGCTTAGGCTTAAAGCCTTATAAAGTGGGTATGGAAACCATATTGTAATTACTTGACACTACATATTTGTATTGTTATACTCAAAAATATTGAAAATAGATTATAGGAAAAGAGGTTCACATAAATGATAAGTGCTAATAACGTAACACTTAGACTTGGCAAAAAGGCTTTGTTTGAAGATGTAAATATCAAGTTTACTGAAGGAAACTGCTACGGATTAATTGGTGCAAATGGTGCAGGTAAATCCACATTTCTTAAGATTTTATCTGGTGCATTAGAGCCAACTAATGGCGAAGTAATCATGAATGCAGGTGAGAGACTTTCTGTTCTTCAGCAGGATCACTTCAAATATGATGAGTTCGTTGTACTTGATACAGTTATCATGGGTAATCAGAGACTTTATGATATCATGAAGGAAAAAGATGCAATATATTGCAAAGAAGACTTTTCTGATGAAGACGGAATAAGAGCTTCTGAGCTTGAAGCCGAGTTTGCAGAGATGGATGGCTGGAATGCAGAATCAGATGCTGCAACACTCCTTAATGGTCTTGGTGTAGGAACTGATCTTCATTACAAGATGATGAGTGAATTAGATGGTGGAGATAAGGTCAAGGTTCTCTTGGCTCAGGCTCTTTTTGGTAATCCTGACGTTCTTTTATTGGACGAGCCTACTAACCACCTTGATTTAGATGCAATTGCTTGGCTAGAGGAGTTCTTAATTAACTTTGAAAACACAGTTATTGTTGTATCACATGACAGATATTTCCTTAATAAGGTTTGTACTCATATTGCAGACATTGATTATGCTAAGATTCAGTTATACGCAGGAAACTATGATTTCTGGTATGAGTCAAGTCAGCTTATGATTAAGCAGATGAAGGAAGCAAACAAGAAGAAGGAAGAGAAAAT
>JAQYAV010000040.1 GCA_029338675.1 Lachnospiraceae bacterium | reverse complement strand
GTGCTTTTTGGCAAGTAAAAAAGCAAGGGCTTTTTGCTTCGGTCTTTCTTTTGTTGCTTATAATCCGTTGTTTTAAACTCAGTCTACTTATATAGTTTTATTATTATGGGGGAGGTATATCTCTATGATTACTGATGATTTAGGCAAGCGAATACGGGAGCTGCGTCAGAAAACCGGATTGAGCCAAGAAAAGTTCGCATTGAAGATATATATGGACAGAACGTACTTTGCATCTGTTGAGGCCGGTAAGCGAAACATTGCAATCTGCAATATAAAGAAAATAGCCGACGGCCTTGGCGTTACGCTCAGTGAACTATTTGAAGGATTATAAGGAGGACGTCATATGGCAAAACATGAGATAACGAGACAGTTTTCCAATAAAGGTAGTCGGAATGAAGTTAGACTAAGAGTTGTTGAAGCTTTCTCCTTTGAGGAACCCGGAACAGGAAAAGGAAATGATGCATCAAAATATATATACTATGTTGAAACTTTGAGCGATGGCAATAGAGTTTATTTGCAGCGGCCTGCCAATCTGCATAACGGATTTGATTTTTTGGTTTGTGTAGAAAATGCGAATTATGCAAAAGCCAGTGAACGACGAAGGAATTATCCTAAGCACGATGATATTAGCGATGACTTGATGTTAAAGAAGAATGAATCCCCAACAGAATATACCCGCTTATTTACATTAATACAACGGGTCTATGCATGCGATGACGTTTCTGATTCTGAAATGGCATCTGTCAGTTTCACTAAGGGTTTGCCAGTTGACCACATTCTCAAAGTAATAAAGTGGTTATTCATTGAACAGGATGTCCGTTATTGGAATTATTCTGGAAGAAATATGACATGGAATATCATTCCACAGCCTTGATTAGAAGGGGTATTATATTATGAAACTTGAAGAAGCAAATAGACGGCTAAATCAATTGTCCGGAATCCCATTTGGTGAACTTTTCTCTGCAAATGATATGCGTTCAATCATCATTAACAAAGGGAAAACTGGTCAGCTGCTAGAGCTCGCGCTAGGGCTCAATCTTTCAAATACAAATCTCGATTTTGAAGACGGAGAACTCAAAACAAACAAGTGCGATGCCCTTGGAAACCCACGCGAAACCGTGTTTATTACGCAGATAAGTGGAATTATAGATGAGCTCATCCAAAAGCGCACCTTTGAAGACACTCATCTATATGAAAAAATACGTAATATTCTGTATGTTCCAGTTTGCAAGGATGGAGATCCACGCAGTTGGATGTTTCTGACGAGTATACATATTGACTTAGAGCAACCTCAATATAAACGTCTATTTTATATATGGCGTGACGATTATTATTCTATCTGTCAGCAATTGCGCGACCACATTGAAAACAGCTGCGACGGTTATATACATACCTCAAATGGGTCTCATATACAAATCCGTAGTAAAGATTCGCGACCATATCATCCCATTTACTCCGATATATATGGAAGATACGTATCCAATAAAAACCATGCTTTTTATTTTCAAAAGCAGTTCGTATACGATATCAAGGCTATGAGTAGATAAAGAATGGGTTAATTATGCTGTACGGATATTATGTAGAGTACCCCAATTGCGGTAAATTTGCACACGGGGAAATGAAATTGAAGAAGGATTTGGATACCGGAATATGGGTGATGGAAGGAGAACCCCACCGTCGTGGTGCAGAGAGTGCCGCTCTAAAGGTTCTGATGAAGAGGAATGATAATATCGAAGAAAGGAGCAACCCGTTATAGGGAGCTCCTTTCTTTTTAAGGCTTTCTGAATATGAATAGATACTCGTGAGCAATCAACAAGAAATTATATTTAACGCTATTTGTTTTCCAGTATCCCGTAGCTCTGCAATTATGTTGTTCCTTGATAATAAGTTCTTTCAATTTGAAGCCTGCTGCCTCAAAGATTTTCATAACATCAAAGCTCATGGGTATCATATGCCCTTTTTTTCTTGTGTCTCCCATAAGCAAAGCACAAAACTTACCTCGTTTTAATACTCGGAAACTTTCTGCCGCCACCTTTGTCATCTCATCTAAAAAGGCTGAGATTTCACAATTGGATAAATCTTCCGGAATGTCGAGATTTAAGTCTTTGCTATACTTTATCATATCAGCATACGGTGGGTGGGTACATATTAAATCAATAGAATCATTCGGTATGAAATCCAGATTTCTTGCATCACCCTTCTTTATGTATACTTTGCCATCTTCACCTTTGTGTTCAAAATTTGTTTTCTCTTTGCATCTTGCAAGTGCAACATCATTTACATCAACGCCAATGATATTTCGATTAAGTAATTTCGCTTCTACGAGCGTCGTGCCACCACCAGCGAATTGGTCAAGAACTAAATCTCTTTCTTGTGAATATCTAAGCATTATATTACGGGGAATGTAGGGAGACCAGTTCCCACGCCATTTTGAATCATGCGTAGCCCAATTTCCTCTGTCAGGGAAACTCCATACAGTTGTCATTTCCAGTTCAAAATCTTCTGGGCCCCATTTAGTAATTTTTTTCTCAATCATGGTTTACTCCTATACAAAAAGCTTAGACATTATGCCATTTTCCATATCGTCTATACTGTAAATGGTTTCAAGCACATCGAATGTTTCTCTTAAATTCCCTCGTGCGCTACGCCACGCCGTCCCATCTGTAAACCACACAAATGTAAAACCATCAACTTGTTCTGACTCTTGCGCAAGCATTTTGTAGCTTCTTGCCGTCTCGTTTAGCTTTGAGCCACCGCCAGTACCCCCATAAAAATTCGTTTCAATTGCATAAATCATGCTTGGCGTTTTTACAACATAATCGAAGCGTTTTCTTGCCTTTCCCTGATTTGATAATGCCGATAAGTCAATGCCCCAGCGTTCTTCTACTTCAGAAAGATACATTTCCTTATAATATGTTACATCTTTGGTAAACCCCGCTTTGATGATATAGCTTTCAACTAAATCCTCCATTTGGTGCCCACCACGATTCTTTCGTCCATTAGAATCAAGCCCGGTCTCAACACCATATACATAATCCACAAGGTTATTCACGAGGTGATTGGCTATCATATCGAATAGTCCGGTTTTTTTCATAAAGTCTTTGTACTGCTCCACGGAATAGTTCATCTTGTCAAACCGATACAGGAATGAACCATTATTATCCTGTACATATATTTCATATCCACGAACCGCAAGAAGTATTGGAACACATTTCAACACCTCCGGATATTTGGCGAGTATTGTTTCAAAATCATCCGCGATATTCTTGGAGCCAATTAAGCTGTTAAGTATATTAAGTTCAACCTTTATGCTCTCAACATTGGAAATTACCTTTTTGAAATCAACATAATAATCATATCCAGAGATACTTAATCTGAATTTGCTCAGCCATTCATCAAAGTCTCTTTTCATATTATTATCATCCTTACCGCTGCAAATTAGCAACTCACTAATTTTTCCCCGTGCACTTGCATTGCTGTTTATCATGCGAGATGCGTAAATTCTGTTTATTTCCATTCCAGAGTATAAGTCATCAAAGAAATTATCGTCCGGATCCGTATTCTTGGGATCGGAATTACTTGCTATGACATATACTCCAGATTCAGAGATTCTCTTTATGAATTTACCAAGTTCCGTCTGACAGTCATCATCAAAATCATTTTCTGTATACGCTGTAAAGCTTGCGGAATTTGGCAATGGCCTGTAAGGTGGGTCAAAGTACGCAAATGTATGCCTATCCACAAAGGTTTCCGACTCCTTATAATCTCCGCATATTATTGTAACGCCACTAAGAGCTTTAGCAACTCTTCGAAGATTATCTTCATCGCATATAGTAGGCGACTTGTAGGCTCCCATAGGAACATTATATTCGCCTCTGGAATTAACCCTGTATAAACCATTGAAGCATGTTCGGTTGAGGAAAATGAATAGTGC
>JAQYAV010000039.1 GCA_029338675.1 Lachnospiraceae bacterium | reverse complement strand
GTTTTTTCTTGATAATCAGCTTCGCCGGATACCATATAGATATTTTGATATTGCTTCTCGGTAAGACGTAGAAGTCTGACGGTTCCTGTTTTAGGTGCGAATTGTTCAATACGTCTATAGTGCTTTTCAGATGCTTTTCTGTTTGTAACAATACGCATAAAAACCTCAGGAGCAATTCTAATATAACCATCATTATGCAGGAATTTTCTGAGTTTTGTATATTCGGTTTTTGTTCCCCACCTATTTGTTGGACTTAATATAGCTATTAATCTCATTCCGTTATCCCCTCCATATTTTCAACAGGTAATATTGTTGGAAGACATAACTCCTCGTTGGATTTATCAAGTATTATTCTCTTTAAGCTTTCACAGGTCATATCAATGGCAGATAGGACATTGGTTTTTATCCCATTTACTATACAGGCATTGTGAAGTGTATGTGTTAATTCTTTTCGTTCAGCTTTATTTAGTATTACATTGGAGTTAATATTATTGTATGCAACTACATCAACAATTGCACGAAAAGGTTCAATTAAATCATCAGCCAGATTAAAAGCATTTAACTGGCTGGAATGATGAATTCCGAAAGTTGGATGAAAGCCGACATCTACTAAGCTCCTTGCAATAGAACTTCTAACAATAGCATACACGTAATTCAGGCGACTATTTACCGGGTCCTCGGTTCTTCTGTTAAGTCCGACATGATAATATGAAAAGTAATCCTTTGCTGCTATTGCTTCAATATAGTCAACATTGTTAATATTTATCTGAGATATATAGGTAGCAATAGTTTCAGTACCTTCAACTCCGAGAATAGACAGAGCCCTTGCTTGATTACTTATTTTTTGTTTTATAATGTTTATCCATATTTTTCTATACTTTTCTTCAGATGTATTGCCTTGTGCGTGCATTAACATTGATTGACTTGCGTTACCTTCATAGGGGAGAACTATAGCAGTAGGTAGATATTTTTAATCTAGCGTTACAATTGCCACTTTGTTCTGTGAAAGAATAGATATGTCCATTGTTGATAAACGTATATTTGCTCCATGAACCATAATAATTAACAAATCTTCTATAGGTATCAATGCTATACCGTTTTTATTGGTTACTTCTAACTGCCCATCCTTGATATGTATTTCTGCTTCGTTGCTGATTTCAAGAGCCCTGAACGCCATAAATATAATCCTTTCCGTTGTTTATATCGAAATATTATCATTTGGAAACTATCTAAGCAAGTAAGGCTGAATATACAAATGAGGGTTATAATTGGGTATTAGGTCCTCCTAACAAGCTGCACCTGTAATATCTACGCAAGTGATATACAAAGTGCGTGTCTTGCTAAGTCGAAGAATTAGCAAGACAGCTAAAAACAGCCATTTTATGACTAATTCGGATAATCCTGCTAATTCGGATAATTTGACTATTTTAGCAATAAAAAGGGCTATTATTGATATATCAGGTACGTGAGGTACAGCAGGTACATAAGGTACAGCAGGTACATAAGGTATGGCAGGTATATAAGGTACGAAAAACAATTGAATATTAGTTTTTAGCGTTTTATCGTTAAGATGTAAAGAAGGGTTTCAAGAAGTTAAAGTATTACTTGAATCCCTTTTTTTTAGATAGGTCTAACATTAAGTTATTTTTCATAGTATGGGAAAAAGGACATGCAGGAGAAGGAGGGGAGATTCCGCTTGAAAGAGAGAAGATTAAATTATCGTTTTCATAATCCGAATCCAGCGGAAGATACCGCAGATTTCTTATGTAAGTTACTGATAGAAGTTAATGCAGATAAGGTTGAACGTGCTATTGAAGAAGCTGCCAAAGAAGCAGATATAAAAGAGGAAATTGAATTAATGTGCTGTTCATAATAAGTTGCACAATCTGAATTTTTTAATGGCATATTAAACTCTCCTTTGCGTTGTATATTCTCATACTCAATAGCGCTTTTGTTTGGGTGAATGTTACTATACATACTGGGGGGGAGGATAAAGCAACATGTTTCTAGAATGCATTAAGTTACTAGGAAGAAGAAAAAATCTTACTTTATAGAATTTTTTGTGCAAGGGGTCAAAGCTACTTTCTTATGTTTTAGATTTCGTTTGTATATGTGGGAGAAATTAACCTTATGTTTATGTGTTATTTTTGTATATGGGTAACAAACTTTTTAGAGCTAAAAACAATGTGAAATGACGGAAAAATGTTAATTCGACGAAAATTAATTATATGAAGCAAAAGCATTATAAAACAAAAAATGTGTATGTATAATCCATTCAAATAATCAATATAAATTATATTCAGTAAAGTCTGAATTGAGGAGGTCAAAAGGACAAATGAGTAGAGAAGAAAATGTTGCAATCTTTAGGAAAACAGAGAAACTCTGTAAAGCTGACGAAAAGCTGAAGAATGCAATATGTCAATCATCTGCAAAGCAGAAGATTATTTTAGAAAATGATGAGTTCTGTGCACCTTAAATAAAGAAATACATAGAAGCTGCTAATATAATTGTGTCAAAGAAAAGATCCTTTGAAGCGGCAGCTACGTATAAAGGATATAAGCCCTGTGTGCATAATTTTGCAAGTGCGACTACGCCCAGTGGCGGAGTAATAAAAGGCAGTTCTGCTCAGGAAGAATGTCTATGCAGATGCTCAACCTTGTATTTCAATTTGAATTCACCGGACTTGTGGGATGGGTTTTATACTCCGCATAGAAATGCACAGAATCCGGTACATAATGATGACTGTATATATACTCCTAACGTTGTGGTAATTGGTACAGATACTGCAACGCCGGTTGTAATGAAGTCAGAGTACTGGTACTCGGTAAATGTTATTACATGTGCTGCTCCAAATTTAAGACTGATGCCAAGTAATAAGATGAATATTGGTGATGGTGTAAAAAAAGTAAAGATGTCAGATGAAGATTTACAGGCTATACACGAGAGAAGGCTTACAAGAATATTGGATATAGCTTTATCAGAAGAAAATGAGGTGGTAATTCTTGGAGCATTTGGATGTGGGGTGTTTGAGAATAATCCAGAGGTTGTTGCCGGAGCAGCAAAGAATGTTATACAGAAATATCTTCATGCATTTAAGACTATTGAATTTGCGGTTTATTGCTCACTTAAGGATGATACAAATTATACGGTTTTTGAGAAAACAATGAGGGATTTATAGAGATAGCAAATGAGGAAAAATACATTAAACATACTGGTTACATTTGGAGAGTTGAAAAAATGAAGAATATATGCAATAGAATATTTGTTACAGGAGATACACATGGTGATTTCGACATTAATAAACTGAATAAACAAAACTTTGCAGTTCAGGAACAGCTTACCAAGGATGATTACCTTATTATCGTGGGAGATTTTGGTGCTTGCTGGTATGGAGGGAAGGATATTGAACATACAAATGTTGGATATGAGATACCACCACGTCACAGATCAAAAATAGGAAAGGATGATTACCTTTTAGACTGGTATGAAAGCAAAAGTTATACAACTCTATTTATTGACGGAAACCATGAAAACCATAAGCTTCTAAATTCGTTTCCGGTAGAAAGCTGGCATGGAGGCTTGGTACACCGTATCCGTCCGTCGGTTATTCATCTTATGAGGGGGCAGGTATATGAAATTGGTGGAAAGACCCTTTTTACAATGGGAGGTGCTGATTCAGTTGATAAAGAGTATCGCATAGAGGATTGTTCATGGTGGAAGGAGGAGCTTCCAAGTGATGAAGAGTATGAAACTGCACTTGCAAATTTGGACAAATGTAATTGGAAGGTTGATTATGTGCTGACACATTGCTGTGGAGATAATATTTTATCGAAGTTTTTTTGGACACATCATCCTGATAAGGATAAGCTTACTAATTTTTTTATGACTTTGGAGGATAAGCTGGAGTATAAGATGTGGTTTTTTGGGCATCACCATAAGGATTATATGCCGGATAATACACACAGGGCACTTTATAATGACGTGGTAGAGTTATAAATGCACAAATTACGACATCATCTTATATAACAGCAAAAATACTTTCATACATCAATAGGGGATTTGGTTATTGATGATAAATGATATAAAATTTCTACTAAAAATACGGAATATGATATTTAATACCAAACGATTTTTATATGATGCATTTAAAAAGAATGTATTAAACAAAAATGGTTGCACAGCTTTAGTAGGCCCTAAAGGAGTAGGAAAAACTGTAATGATGATGTAATTAGCTGAGGAGACTGCCTCTATTTATAATAATGTTGGTACATTAGATAGGAAATTTAATTTTGAATTTTTTTTGAGAACTGTAAGAAAAATGAGATAAAGAATATTTTTCTGGATGATGTTCATAAATTAAAATGGGAACATATTGGGGATTTTATTGCATACACGAGAAAGTATTCGGAATGTATGTGTATTGTAATTGCCGGCTCTGTATCAGGTGTTATAAGTGAAATGTGTGATAAAGCTGGATATAATAATGAATATGTATTACCGCCCATATTGTATATTGAGAGATTATGTTGGGGGGCAAAATCAATAGACGATAGATAAGGACTTTATAAAAAATCATGTATATTATATAGCAGATGCAAGACAGTTAGGGAAGTAAAAGAAGCTAGAATAAACATAATGTCAAAAATAATAAAAGAATATAAAGATTATGATTGGCAAGTGTACTATACTCTTTTAAATATGTGGGGAATTAAGGGTAAAGGCTTAGAAATTGATTTTGAATCTTGTTATAATGATGGTAATTATTTAAATGAAAAAACGCCTAAAGATTATAGGGATAATTTTATAGTGGCTCATTTTAATGCAAATTATAGAGATGAAGTATATTAATGTGTTGAACGACCCTCCCAAAATAGTGGATCGTTCAACCCTCCAGCCTTTAGGCGTTAAATAGAAAATTGTCGTTATACCATTGCTTTAAGCGGTTTAACATTTCTGTATACCCATCATCTAGCTCTGGTTCTTCCCTGACATACTCATATTTCCAGTCGTTATCTGCCTTTTCAAAAGCATCTGCAGATAAAGATATTTTTATATGTGGTAAGAATACGCTTGTATGATGGATAGTACAATCTAACAAATAGTAATCACTCTCCATAGATGTTGACAATCTGTCACCATATGGTAAATATGACACAATCAATGTATGGATTACTCTGTCAAGAGGATACTCTTTCCCAATATTAAGCATATGAAAACGAATAAGCCTGTTGAATCTTCCCACATTTTCGTAGAATGGGGATGCAGTTTCAAAGTCCGCGGGTGTGATACCCGGATTATTCCACATATCGATTCTGAACATTTTTATCATAGTCAGGATAGCTACATCACATGTGAAACCGGATGGATAAATCTCAGGACAGTTTATACCGATTTCAAATAAGTTATCTAAATGAAGCTCTAATGTATTCATATCATCACATTCGAATAGAGAGGATAGGAGTGGTAGAGCATCATCTTCAGTCAGCTTGTTTAGCTCAATAAAATGGCTGATTTCACCTGTGCATTTAAGGTTGAGGATATATTCTTCCACAAACTCTTGATTAAATTCCATAAGAGTAGATATATCCCAGATACCCAGAGTAATCATAGATAAATAAACGTCCGGCATATTTCTTTTTATATAGATAAGGATGTGTGACAGCAATCTATTGTCGCATTGCTTTGTCAGATTATAACCCAAAGAATTAATAAAGCTTTTATATCCGGTCTCATCAGTCTGCTGTAGGTCTTTTATTTCCGTGTGCAAACAGTTGACTATAGCATACATACTTTCCTCTTTGCTTGTCTGCGGTTCGTGTGGAACAAAAGTTTTACGTATAATATTGGCTGCATCTGCGCCGCTATCTTCGTGCAGGCATTTATAACCCTTTGACAGTAATTCATAGGCAAGAGTAAATTCTCTCGAATTGCATAAATCTATGACTGGGTAGTTCTTCCTACCCTCCACGATACAATCTTTGACTACATCTGATTTAATGTGCTCCTCATAATATGGTGCACAACTAGGTTTTATTAAAGGCATATTATATCCCCTCCTATACTATTTTTTTCTCATATTCAATAGCGCTTTTGTTTGAGTGATTGCCATTATACATACTGGGGTGAAATATTGCTACCTATCCCTAAAAATATGTGAGATGGATGTGAAGCTGGTTTGGTTTATGTATAAAATTTGTGCAGGGGTAACAAAAAAATGCAATGTTTGATGTTCGTATGTATAATGGAACGAAAAATTGTATTGGGGATAGATGCCAAATTGTATATTTGTACCAAAAGATTTTTATTTTGTATGTTCATTTGTATATAGGAACGGAAAATAGTATTGGGGAAAAGGTTGAGATTGTGCAAGGGGGAGAAGAAAAAAATTATCGTTTGACATAAATAAATTGATAGTATAGAGTTACATTTAAGGTATTGTTTTACTAGAAAATATTGATATAAAAATACAAAGAAACGAAAGGGGAAAACGCAAATGGCAGATAACCTTAACGAATTAAGGGAAGAGGTAACAGGAGAAAAGGATAAAGAAAAAAAGAGGAAGATTATATTGGAATATTTGGGGGTAAAATTTTCTCCAGATAAGGATGACAAGATAATTGAAGTAAATGGAAGAAAAATTATAAATTCTGATGTTGAAATTAATCGTAATGGTTTGATTAAAAGAGACGGGAAACCTTTAATTAAAGTTCATGCTGGACAAATGCAAAATGGGATAGAAACTGCCGAATGTGATTATGTATTAACCTTGAAAGATGATGAGGGGAAATATATATATTTTGCATCACTCACTGAGTATAACAATAACATAATATATAATAAAGGCAGCATTGCTTATGATGATAACAAACTTGATGAATTAAAAAATAAACTAGGGGGTATATTTGGGGTGAATAGTAAATCAAAAGAAATAATGGAAGAAATACAATCAATGATTAAATATGGAATCAAGCAGATTGTTTTAACAGGGGCACCTGGAACAGGAAAAACATATCTTGCTAAAAAAATTGCTGGAGATATGGTGGAAAATTCAGATACAGATATCAAGTTTGTTCAATTTCATCCGTCATATGATTATACAGACTTTGTTGAGGGGTTAAAGCCACTAGAGATAGAGGGAAATGTTACCTTTGTAAAGATGGATGGTATATTTAAGGCCTTTTGTAGAACTGTCGCGGAAAACAATGAAAAAAATGAAAACAATGAAAAAGGTATAGATAAATTATATTTCTTTATTATTGATGAAATCAACAGAGCGGATTTGTCAAAGGTGTTTGGAGAATTAATGTATGGCCTTGAATCAGATAAAAGAGGCAAAAATAATAGGATACAATTGCAATATGATGTTTTACCTACATACAATAAAGATGGAAAACTTGAAGATGAAGATGATATATTTAGAAAAAATGAAGAAGGTAAAAGTGGTTTCTATATACCAGAAAATATAATTATTATAGCAACAATGAATGATATTGATCGTTCTGTAGAAAGTATGGATTTTGCACTAAGGAGACGATTTGTATGGAAAGAAATTAAGGTGGAAGATGTTTTTGAAAGTGCGTTGACTGCTATTATAAAAAAAGAGCTGGAAAAAGAGTATATTATAGACTTTGATCAAATCAATGATATTTCAAGAAAAATTGCGCTTCGTGTAAATAAAATGAATAGAACTAAAAACGATGATGAATTTGGATTGAATGATGCATTTGATATAAGTCAGGGTCAATTTTCGGGGTTGTCATATGATAAATATGCCGAGTTAATTAATAGAACCGAAACTGATGATAATGATGATGATAGAATTCAAAAATTTCTTGAATTTGTATTTGCGTGGAGAATAGAACCTTTATTGAGAGAATATGTCAGAGGAGAGGAAAAAAAGAAGATAGACGAATTTGTTGAAAAATGCAAGACACAACTTTTAGGTAAATCAGAAAGTAATACTAACGAAAGTGACAGCAAAGATGAATAGATTATATACGTTACATGATTACGATATAGTAAATGGAGATGAAACTCTACTTAATCTACAAGAAAAGATAAAAAATTCTTCTAGTGTATTAGTAATTGGAGATGGTGAAAATAGTCAATCAAATAATAAACAAATTTTGCAATATTATAATGGAGACTGGATGATATCTGGTTGTATAGGATTTTTGGAATATACATCGCAGGAAAATAGCACCACATATATAATTAAGAGTAGATTTGATAAGGAAGAACGAAATGATTTTTCAAACTATATGCTAGAAAAAGCACTTCAGTATAAGAGCAATATTTTTGATGATATGCATCCGAATGCAAATAAAGAATATCTATTTAGGAGAATGCTTGCAATTGTCTTATTTCAACAAATAAAGAAAGCTTATAAAAAAGGAATATTTCGCCAATATATTACCTATGAAAAGAATGATTCGCATCCTAAAGGTAGAATAGATATAGATAGGCATAAAAAACTAAATCCGTTATTTAATGGAAAAATAGCTTATAGTAATAGGGAATATACTATTGATAATTATATAAATCAATTAATACTTACCGCTTTTCAATTTCTAAAGGAAGAGGATTCATTTTTTATAAAATCTTTACTGAAACAATATGATACAGTAAATCAGTATTTTGCAGAGCTTAGAAACGTTATTACACCTGTTAATAAGCATCATTGTGTCGGTCTGTTAAATCGAACGTCGAAAAAGATACAACATTCATATTATAAAGAATGGGAAGATGTTAGAAGAACGGCAGTTTTAATTATAAAGAGATTTGGAATGGTTGCATCAAAAAAATCATCAAAGGAACAGATTTTTGGTGTATTATTTAAGATGTCGAGCCTATGGGAAAAATATATTGAAAGTATATTAAAAAAGGATAATATATTTAAGAATGTTGGAATCCAACAGACAAAAAATATTTTCATTGATGAAAATCAGGTCGCTGTTACACATATGAAACCCGATTTCATATTTCCTAAACACAGTATGGTGTTGGATGCAAAATACAAAATGCCTTGGAGCAAATATGTTGAGAACCCAGGTAAAATGGATAATAAAGGTGTTCTGAGGAGTGATTGTTTTCAGATTATAAGCTATATGCATATTTTTCAGTATAAAAATGGCGGAGTAGTATGCCCACAAACTAAAAAGGAGCTAGACAAATTAGAGTACAAGCTTATAGCTGATGCGAATAGCAATGAAAAATTTTGTATTTTCCCTATTGCTGTTCAACACGATGTGGGCTCTTATTATGAGTATTGTAAAAAGATGGAGGAAACGGAAAGACAATGGCTAGATTTAATTATAAGAAGTATTCCTATAGTTAATATATGATATAATACTCAAACATTTGACTTTTAGGTGCATTGAAAAGGTGTATTTTTGTGGACATATAGAATAATGTTATAATGACTATCGAGACTATGAAATAAAGTCTGTAAATTAAATCTTCTATGATAATGATACGGCTAAAGGCTAATAGATTTAGCATTCAGCCGCTGATTTATATATAACAAATACTTTTATGGCATGTCAAATGCAAATGTCAATATAAAAATGTAGGTTTAATCCAGTATAAGCATGTATGAAAAATGACATTCTTATATTGGATTTTTTAGTTATCTTCCTGCATGAATTGCATCTGGTCCTTCAGTCTATACGAAGGACCATTGATGTTAATTATAGAGCAATGATGCAATAGCCTATCCAAGAGAGCATTGGTTAGCACTGGCTCCTGGAAGATATCCGCCCACTTTGAAAAGGGACTGTTGGTTGTAATTACTGTCGAGAGTTTCTCGTATCTTTTGGCTATAAGATTGAAGAACAGGTTGGCTGAATCAACATCCATCTTTTGATATCCAAGCTCATCGATTATAAGCAACTTATATCTGCAGAACCATTTGATTCTTGTTTCGAGTCTGTTCTCGGCAGAGGCCTTCTTAAGCTGTGATATTAAGTCCTGAAACGTAATAAAGTATACACAGTATCTGTGCTTCGCAGCCTCTATTCCTATTGATACGGCAAGATTTGTTTTACCAACTCCAGGTGTGCCGCAGAAGATGATATTTTCTCCATTCTCAATAAAACGTAGAGTCATAAGATCCATAATCTTAGATTTATCTATTGAGGGCTGAAATCCGAAGTCAAACTCATTTATTTCCTTAAGATATGGGAAGTTAGCTACTTTTACACAACCGGTAATAGCCATCTCATTTCTAAAGCGCATTTCTAGTTCTGTAAGTTCATACAATGCGTCTAAGGCTGTCTTTGACCCATCCGCTATCATATCAAGAAACTTATCTATATTTTCTTTTATTCTGTTTAGTTCAAGTGCTTCTAGGTTATTTATTAAACTGTTATACGTATTCATTTTTTCCTCCATTAAAACGGTAATTCTTCTCCTTCAGGTAGCTTAAAATCAAGGTCAGGATTAACAGGAGTACTTGTATGTACCTCAGCTCTTGTGGCTGCTTCCTCACGTTCATGCTCTAAACGCATTTCTTCAAGTAAGTTATCAATCTCTATAGAATACTTGTCTTTTATTACTTCGTATCCTTCGTCGGTAAGAATACAATCAGCTTCACTCATAGCCATGAAATCATTGACCCAGCAGTCAAAATCCAGAGTTTTACATTTGTTTTCTCTCATTGAGAACTTAAGATGTGACATGAGGTTTTCTCTATTTCCAACATATGGAAGAACAGAATTCATCCCCTTTATAAATACAAGTCTTTCGTCTAATGATAAGTGTGCAAAGTATCCTATAATCCAACGACCATACTCACTCTGATTAATATATGCAATAAGTGCTTCTGCTGATTTGGTTGCCTCAATCTCAGATACATTAACTCTTCTGCTTTCAAGAAGTGTATCCATCATTGCCAGATTTTCTGTTACTATATTTTCCATATCTTCCTGTTTAACCTTTCCTTCCATAAGTGCTGTGTAATGATCTTTATGATAATTAATTGAATTTTCATTTAGTGCGTGAAAGGTAACAAGTTTTCCGTTATAATAGACACAAAGCTTGTTATCAAAGAGATCCACAGAGACCTCTTCACCAATGAGCTTTGGGTCAACAGAGTACTTGTTATCCCCATATCTGATAAGAGCTTCATCAGACACTTTATACTTGATTGGCGTTAGGTATGTATCGATGATACTTCTTGCAGGTAATGGCTGCAGGTACTCTTTTTCTTTATAAAACAATGCTGTAGGAGACATATCTGTTTCCTGATTAATTGTTATGTTCATATCTTTATTTATTGTTTCAACAATAGCAGCTAACTCCTCCAATCCTTCAAACTCACCTTCATAGGCTCTAATCCAATCAATAACTTTATTCTTAGCTTCAACGGTACCTTTAGTCTCTGGTTTTCTGCTTCTGCAAAATCTAACTTTAAAACCAAAACCCTTTGCGAGTTTTGATATGGCATCAGTTGGCTTCTTAGGTTTTGCATTTATATTTGCAACAGTTGACATGTTGTCAAAGAGTAGTTCCCTAGGTACTCCACCAAATTTGATAAATCCGTTAATCAAGCCTCTTGATACATCCTCAAAGCGTTTCTGAACAGACATATCTAGGTGACTGAATCTGGAATATTTAAGTGTTATATGCAGGACATTAACCACAAATATTTCGCCCCACCTATCAGCTATAGAGATATCTTCCTTCCAGTCTACCTGCGCCTGTTCGCCAGGTCCTTTTTCATATCTGGGATGTCCTGAACTACTTGATTTTGGCTTTAATTTATTCTCATTAACATAACGTTGAAAATTTGATCTTGAGCCGATTCTGTCGATGCCATATTTCTTCACCATAAACTCATACACACCCTGAACCGTAATTCGCCTGATACTAAGTTTATCGATTATCTCATCCCTGTATTCATCGAGCCTACTACCTTTATTTCTAGTAGAGGGCTTGCCCTCATATCCTTCATGATATTTTTTGACTGTTCTAGGATCCATTCCATACTTTCTACCAAGGGCAGCATAGTTCGGTTTTATTCCAAGGTTATCCATTACTGCCAGCTCTCCTTTAAGATTATTCATATGTGCTACACCTCCTAGTGGAAGTGTAGCAATAAATACCCTAAATCTAAAATAAGAATGTAGGTTTTCCGACATTTTTATTTCGGATTTTTCCTACATTCTTATTCTAGACTTTGCACAAAGTGCGTGTCTTGCTAAGTCGAAGAATTAGCAAGACAGTTTAAAACGGCTATTTTATGACTAATTCGGATAAAAAGGATAATTCGGATAATTTTACTATTTCGTCGACCAAAAGGGATAATATAGGTATATCAGGTACGTGAGGTATGGCAGGTACATCAGGTACGAAAAACAATTGAATATTAGTATTTAGCGTTTTATCGTTAAGATGCAAAGAAGGGTTTCAAGAAGTTAATGTATTTCTTGAAGCTCTTTTTTTTTACAAAAAATGATAGGTCTAACATTAAGTTATTTTTCATAGTATGGGAAAAAGGACATGCAGGAGAAGGAGGGGAGATTCCGCTTGAAAGAGAGAAGATTAAATTATCGTTTTCATAATCCAAATTCAACGGAAGATACCGCAGATTTCTTATGTAAGTTACTGATAGAAGTTAATGCTGATAAGGTTGAGCGTGCTATTAAAGAAGCTGCATCAAAATGTGCCAAGGCAAGTGAGTACATAGCAGAATTGGAAGATATAAAAATGGACATAATATATTATTGACACTAGTTCGGTAAACCGATATACTGTAAAAAGGAGGGAAAGCTGATGATTGTAAACGATTTACTTCAAAAAGAAAATATGTCGAGATATCGCTTAAGTAAAGAAAGTGGGGTCGCAATGACAACTATCACAGATATTTGTAGTGGCAAAGCAGACCTTGATAAGTGTGCAGCGGGAACATTATATAAGATTGCAAAGGTACTTGGAGTGACCGTAGATTCAATATTGGAGAACAATTGCACAGACAGGACGGATTACAGATGCTCTTTTGAGACATTTAAGAGCAATACTTGCCATCATGTGAAGGACATGGGTGATATAGATTTTATTATTGAAACACTTGAGACGGATGAAATACGAAGGCTTTATGAACGTAGATGGTATAGAGAAGCATTGTATCTGCTGGCAATGATTGACTATTTATCAAGGATAAACAGTTTGCCTATTTGTACAAATTATAATGATATTCGTTCTCAAAAGCTTGAAAAACCATATTTTCCTGCAGGTGTAGTTGTGTCATATGCAGCAACCGGAGATGAAAGTATAAAAGAAAAAGCACTTGCGAACGCAATACCAGAATTTTTACGATTTAATATAGTGGAAAGAGAGGTGCGAAATGTCTGCTGATAAGCCTTTTACAAAAGAAAATCTGGATAGCTATCTAAAAGATCTGGCAAAAGAATTTCGAAAAAATAATGGTACCCAAATGCCGGCGGAGATTATTCTGATTGGTGGGGCATCAATTCTTATAAATTATGGTTTTAGAGAAATGACCTATGATATTGATGCAATTATTAAGTCATCAGGAGCAATGAAGGATGCGATTAATACAGTGGGAGATAGACTTGGTCTTCCGGTTGGATGGTTAAACACAGACTTTGTTAATACAAATTCGTATACGCCAAGATTGGTGGAGTATTCAAAGTATTATAAGACTTTTGCAAATATTTTGCAGATTAGAACTGTATCAGCTGAATATCTTGTAGCAATGAAACTCATGGCAGGACGCCAATATAAAAATGATTTATCTGATATTGTGGGTGTGCTGATTGAGCAGGAAGAACGGAATGAGCCATTGACATTTAAAAAAATCCAAAAGGCTATAATCGATTTATACGATTCTTATAGCCGAATACCAGAAGAATCCAGAGTTTTTATCGAGGCTGTTTATAAGAAAGAAGATTTGCATGCTTTT
>JAQYAV010000038.1 GCA_029338675.1 Lachnospiraceae bacterium | reverse complement strand
GTCACCTGATAGATTCTTCTTTCATATTCAACTTCACCATAGACCGTTTTTACTGTTGTCTTTTTCTTGCCTTTGTTTCGATATGCTTCTTTATCTCTTGTTTCCATGAGGTACGTATCGTAACGTTCCAGAAAGTCTCTGGTATACTCCTGACCGAGTTTGCATATCATTTCAAAAGTTTTTTCTCAAAGTCCTTGAAAGTTAATCCATTTTCGTTTACCATAATAGTATCACATAAATCTCCTTATCATTAGTCTTGAACAAACTTAATAATAAGATTTATTTATGTGATATGGAAGAGGTTTTGTGCCTCTTCCTTTATTTTTTTTATTTTCTTGCCAACTAATATTTTACTCTAAGTATATTTTTAGGCAATATTTTCCCTTGATGGTCAAGAAGATATGTTGTAAAATTGTGTTTTAGAATAAAAATGAAATAAGAAATGTGAGGTATAATATATGGCACAGCTTTGGGGTGGTCGTTTCACAAAGGAAACGGACCAGTTAGTTTATAATTTTAATGCATCAATTTCATTTGACCAAAAGTTCTATAAGCAAGATATTAATGGAAGCATCGCTCATGTTACTATGCTTGCATCTGTTGGAATTCTTACTGATGACGAGAAGGAACAGATTATTGACGGATTAAATGGGATTTTACGTGATGTTGAGAATGGTACTTTAGAGATTACAGACAAATACGAAGATATCCATAGCTTTGTAGAAGCAAATCTTATAGATAGAATAGGTGATGTTGGAAAGAAGCTTCATACAGGTCGTTCAAGAAACGATCAGGTTGCCCTCGATATGAGACTTTACTCAAGAGATGAACTTCTCGAGGTTAAAGGCCTTGTTGTAAATCTTATCAAGGTATTACACCAATTAATGAAGGATAATGTTGATACATATATGCCAGGCTTCACACATCTTCAAAAGGCTCAGCCTGTAACATTTGCTCACCATGTTGGAGCATATATGGAGATGTTTAAGCGTGACTATAGTCGTTTATGTGACATATATGAGAGAATGAACTACTGCCCTCTTGGTGCTGGTGCATTAGCTGGTACTACTTACCCTCTCGATAGAGAACTTACAGCAAAGCTTCTTGGATTCTACGGACCAACAGCTAACAGTATGGATTCTGTTTCAGACAGAGATTACGTAATTGAAATGCTTTCAGCGTTTTCAACTATTATGATGCATTTATCCAGATTCTCAGAGGAGATAATTATTTGGAATTCAAATGAATATCAATTTGTAGAATTAGATGATTCATATAGCACTGGAAGCTCTATTATGCCTCAAAAGAAAAATCCTGATATTGCAGAATTAGTTAGAGGTAAAACAGGACGTGTTTACGGTGCTCTGACTTCTATATTAACTACTATGAAAGGTATTCCTCTTGCCTACAATAAAGACATGCAGGAAGATAAGGAGCTTACCTTTGACGCAATCGATACTGTAAAGGGCTGTCTTGCTTTATTTACTGGCATGATTTCTACTATGAAGCTTAATAAACCTAACATGGAAAAGAGCGCCATGAACGGATTTACTAATGCTACTGACGCTGCTGATTATCTTGTTAATCACGGAGTACCATTTAGAGATGCTCATGGTATTGTTGGTCAGTTAGTTCTATACTGTATTGATAAGAACATTGCATTAGATGATATGACTCTAGATGAATACAAAGCAATTAGTCCAGTATTCGAAGAAGACATATACAAAGCAATTAGTCTTGAGGAATGCGTAGAAAAGAGAAACACTATTGGTGCACCTGGTAAGGAAGCTATTAAACTAGCTATTGAAGCAAACGAAAAATTCATCAAAGAATTATCTTAATTTTATCAATATGCACATTATATTTGAGTACATTATATTTTAATGAAGTACAATGGACATGTAATTGTAGGAGGTTTAACTATGAATAATAGCACAAAAGCGAAATATGAGCTTGCAGAAAAAATGCTTAAGGGACATATAGATATAGATGAAGTGGTTTTAATGTCTGGACTTTCTAAAGATGAAGTCACTAAATTAGCCGACGGACTTGAGATTAACAATCCTGAAGTTCAAAGATTAAAAGATTTGGATACTGTTGATCTTAACATCGGTGAGATTTTATTTGATAATCTCCCAGCGGAAGATACAGATTCAGAAGGAATATACTAGATAAATACTTCTAAAGTTAAAAGGGCTATCAGCATATGCTGATGGCCCTTTTATATTCGACACTTTATTTTCTAAGCATCAAACTAAATAAAATAAAAGCATAAGTGATTTATTTAGATATTATCTTAAATAATTTCTCATAGATTTTAGAGCATTTTTCTCCAATCTACTTACCTGTGCCTGCGATATTGCTATTTCATCTGCAACTTCCGTTTGCGTTTTTCCCTCGAAAAATCGTAATTTAATAATATTGTACTCTCTGTCATCTAACCTTTTCATAGCCTCGTTAAGAGAAATATTTTCTACCCATTTTTCTTCTTTATTTTTCTTATCACTTACTTGATCCATAAGATATAAAACATCCTGCCCTTCTTGAAATACTGGTTCATATAATGACATTGGTGTCGCTATTGCATCTAAAGCATTTACAACATCTTCCTTATTCATTTCTATTTCCTTTGCAATTTCCTCAACCGTCGGATCTCTATCAAGTTTCTTAAGCAATGTTTCCTTTGCATATATAGCTTTATAAGCTATATCTCTAAGAGATCTTGATACCCTAATTGGATTATTATCTCTCATATAACGCCTGCATTCGCCAATAATCATAGGTACAGCATAAGTTGAAAACTTGACATCTAAGCTTCTGTCAAAATTGTCAATAGCCTTAATAAGACCTATACACCCAACCTGAAACAAATCATCTGCGCTTTCATTATTATTTCCCACAAATCTTTGAATAACACTTAAAACTAACCTTAAATTTCCTTTAATAAATTGTTCTCTTGCCTCATTGTCACCTTTATCTATACGTAAAAACAAAGCTTCCTTTTCTTCTTCTGAAAGTAAAGGAAGCTTTGATGTGTTGACTCCACAAATAACAACTTTGTTAAGTGCCATCTAATGTTCCTCCTTAAGTATTGTTCATACTTAAAGGATTTACATTTATTATTTAATTTATTCAAAATATGCTTATATTATTATGTCGAATAATTTGTTAAACACTATTACATTTTAGCATCTAATGATTTTCCTTTTTCAATATGTTCAAAATTAGGGAGATAATCCTTAAGTGTATCAACAATTTCTTCTTTAAGAACGACCTCTTTATCAAACACTATTTCCAACTTATCAATTAATTCATTAACTTTTTCAAAATCAGTTAATTCTTTGTCAGTTATTACTCCAAGTGCACTGAATCTATTCATATCAGTATTCTCGCCCTCAACAAAGAACTCCTCATATTCTTTCTCACCTGAAGTGTTTGATACAGAGTAATGCACAGGATATAATTTCGAATTATCATCTAATTCAGATGCCTTATCTATTGCTTCTTCATCAGAAGAACACTCTAATATGTCATATCCATGTTCCTTAAGAAACATAGTTGCAATCTCGTGAAAGCTCATCATTGAAGCTTCCTCAAGCTTAGGGAAGAATATTTCTCTTCCTTTGCCGAGCATACATGCTAACATACATAATTGTCCACTTTCTTCTGGAGAAACAAAATATCTCAATACATCATATGGTGCAGAAAGTGGCTGATGTTTTCTAACTCTTTCAATAAATCCAGCTGGAAGAGAACCATTTGAAAATGCAACATTAGCAAATCTTGCAGTATTAACAGTAAAATAATCAGAATAAGCAAAAATAACATCTTCCATTACTCTTTTACTTGCACCCATTATGTTAACTGGATTTGCAGCCTTATCTGTAGATACACAGAAAAACTGTTTAGGTGGATATTCCTTAAGCAAATCCATAAGCTTCTTTGCATTTATTACATTATTTCTAATAAGTGCCTCAACAGAATATACATCCTTTTCAGATCTAACATGCTTATGAGCTGAGAAATTAGCCACGATATCGAAACCATTTCTTGCTTTAAACATCTTCTCAAAAACCTTTGAATTATAATCCATAGGATATGTAATATAGTCCTCCGGAACATACATATCCTTAGTAGATCTAAGATCACGCGTAAGCTCTGCCAAGCCATTCTCATTAATATCCACCACTACAAGACTGCCTGGCTTAAATTTCAAAATTGCTTTAATAAAAGAAGAACCAATACTTCCTGCTCCTCCAATAACAAGAACAGATGCTCCATTAATCTTATTATTAAGTATTTCTTTATTAAATGTGATATCATCTAAAAACATGCTTCTATCACGTTTAGTTACATATTTTGATATAAAACTATTAAGCTCGAACATAAATACCCTTCCTTTTAATTTAGTATTTTTATTATATCAAAATATACAGCACATCACTGCATATCCCCCATAAATTCTTACATTATGCTGAATATATTCTACGTAACTATCCAACATTATCCTCTTGCTTTATATTATGTTTTTTCATATTACGTTTATTCTTGTACATTCTGCTATCTGCTCTTGTAACCATCTTCTCAAATGAGTCATTATCATTATCAGCGTTATAACAAGATAGACCTGCAGCTATGGAAATTATATATGGAATAGATTCATCATGAGAATTTTTTTCGTTATATTCATCCATCTTACTTTGTAATTTTTCCAAGCAGCTTGTAAGTCTATCTCTAGCATCTTTTCCAACATAAAGAACAACGAACTCATCTCCACCAATTCGATAAATTTTGTATTCATCTCCAGTAAACGCTTGCTTCATAATCTCAGAAGATTGTTTAATAAGCTTATCTCCCAAAATATGACCATATTTATCATTAGTCACCTTAAGATCATTTATATCAAACATCACAATACCAACGGAAATATTTTCACCACTTCTAATTTTTTCCTTAATATCAGATTTGTACTCTTGATATGCGGTTCTATTTCCTACACCTGTAAGACCATCCTCATAGGCCAGCTTAGTAATTAATTCTCTTTCTGCTTTTCTTTGAATTTCATTCATAATCTTTTCAATTGTTGCTGCACCATAGCACATAACAAATATAATAAGACCAAATCTAACAAACCATCCACGGTCTTCTGTACAACCATTATAATATCTAATTATATCGATAATAGTTCCAATTACAAATGACACCAAACCAACTATTCTAAATATTTGATAGATTACTGCACTTTCCATCTCCCTCTTAATTATTGCTTTGATTACTCGATATAATATATAAACTGCACCAACAATCATAACAAAATGAGTAGTTGGTAAAAGACTTCTAAACTCAGCAATGCCTGTAAAATGCAATACTATGGATAAAATAATCTGACAACATGATATAGTTGCAATAGACTTAGAGGCTCTTGTTAATTTATTACGAATCGCCATGTCCGCATAAAATATTGCAGGGATAGGAATCATAAATAATGAAATGTCAGATAATATATTCATAGTCCTACTGTTATCAAATATCATTTGTATCAGCTTAGTTTCAGACATGCTCCATAATGCAACAAACACTGAAACCACGCCCAGATAAATCATCTCAATTGATGCTTTACTCTGAATCATAATTGGAATACTAATTAATATAAGTATTATTCCAATAAATAACATAATACAGCTTGTAATTAATTCAGGTGTAATAAGATGTATGCTATGAACAATATAATCACCACTATTCGAAAGCTTAACATTTCTTATATATGCTTTATCATTTGGATACGAACATACAAATTTAATCTCAATCTGCTTACCGGCATCTGCTTCTGATATTGGTACATAACACCATGCATGACCAAAAGATTTATTGTACAAGATGCTTTCAGGTATATCTGGCTCATATATTAATTTTCCATCTATATATATTTTGTAATATATATATCCTGTTTGCATGCAAAAACTGCTACCAGGCAATACCTTATCTGGAAGCTTTTTATATATACTTACCCATTCACCTGTATTAGCATTTTCTACAGTAGTCAAATTATAAATATCTACTTCGTTGTCGCTACTATCTTTCCACCCAGCTTCTAAAACTATATCACTGTTTGAATAAATAGGTGAATCAGCTGGCATATCAGTTATCATCGCAACAATAATTAAACCAAACAAAAATACACCTATAAGACAATATATAATTTGTAATATTCTTCCTTTGTTTTTAAGCATTATAAATTCCCTCGCTTACATACTAATAATAGCTAATTTGCATTACAAAATTCTATAGCCTTCTCATAACTAAGTGGCTTACCCCATACATATCCTTGAACAAAATCACAGCCTACTTCTTGTAGTACCGAAAGCTGATTTTCATTTTCAACGCCTTCAGATATTATCTCACAGCCTTGAACTCGTCCAATAGATACAACAGCAGAAGCAAAATCTCTACTCTTAATGTCAGTCTCAATATTATCAACAAATGATTTATCAATCTTAAGCAAATCAATTGGAAGCTTAGTCAAATATGATAATGATGCAAAACCTGTGCCAAAATCATCTAGAGCAATTTTTATGCCTAGTTTCTTAAGTGCTTCAATATTAGCTGCTGCAATGTCTATTGCATGGGCAAAACAATATTCTGTAATTTCTATTTCAAGACATTCTGGTGGAAAATCTGCTTCCAATAATGCTTCTTCGACTTTTTTAGAAAAACCAGTCATGCATATATCCTTAGTAGACATATTAATTGAAAGAACTATTGATTCTTTTCTATTCTTTACTAATTTCTTAAATTCTCTCAAAGCACGTTTCATAACATATTCATCAATTCTAGTTATTAAATTAGAGTCTTCAGCAACTGGAATAAATTCTCCTGGACTAATCATATTGCCATCTGGAGTTTTTAGACGAATTAATGTTTCAAAGCCTCTTAATTTCTTATTATTTATTTCAAACTGTGGTTGATATACAAGAAAGAAATAATCTTTATCCAGACTTTCTTTTATAATTACCTCTAATTCTGATTTCCTAATCATTTCCTTTGCTAATGAATCATCAAAAATCTGTCCTTTATTCTTTCCTTCCTTTTTAGCATGAAACATAGCTAAATCTGCATACTTCAATAATGAATCAGCGTCGTTTCCATGTTCTGGATATCTAACCATTCCAACACTAGTTGTTACATATATATCTCTACTACTATCATCGTTGACTATCTCAATCTTTGCTGCAACTGCATTGATTATTTCATTCATAAAAGCTTTTTTGTCATCCTTAGCTGGAACAATGAGCATAAATTCATCTCCGCCTATTCGACAAGCAAAACCTTTATCATCAACAAGCAAAGCAAGACGTTTTGCAATTGTTTTTAATATGTAATCTCCATTCTCATGACCTAAATTGTCATTAATAAACTTAAAATCATCTATATCTACATACACAATATCAAAAGTATCCTTCTCACAACATTTTTGTGATAGCACACGAAGCATACCTCTTCTGTTAATCAATTGTGTTAACGCATCAGTAATTAATGCTTTATCTCTTTGCCAAAAAAATCGACTTAATATTGCTAATGTAACAATTGAGATAAAAACATGCGACATTCCAACAAAAGGTGTCAATACATGCAACCTAATTATTGTTCTAAACATTAATGCAAAGGTTATTCCATATAATACACAGGATACAATAAATCCTTTTTTATAATCTATGCAAACCAAAATAACACAAATCAGTACCTGAAGGGCATTAATAACGCCATTGAAGCTATTATTCGCAATACTGCCTTTTCCAATATGAATAATCATTCCACCCTTTGAATCAATAAATAAGGTACACATCACTAAAATAATATATAATACAATACAAATTAAAATTTTCAAGGAACTCTTTTTAACTATGTTTTTATTCATATCAACCCTTCCTTTGCATTTAATCAAACAAATATTTCACCATTATAAATTAAAATAATTATATCATATGCATAAAGTTTTTTCTATAATATTAAATAGGTATTAGCAAACAAAAATCAAAAAAAGATACAAACAATAAAAAAGTGATATTAACAAAAAAACTCCAAGCATACTATGCATTATGCTTGGAATTTTTTGTTAATCGTTATTCTATTGTGACTGCATTGCTCTCTTAGCACGCATTCTCATTGTAGGATCAGGAATCTTCTTACGAATTCTAATTGTCTTAGGTGTAATCTCCAAAAGTTCGTCTGTATCAATGAAATCAAGAGCCTGTTCAAGACTTAAAACTCTTGGTGGCGAAAGCTTAAGTGCATCATCTGAACCAGAAGCACGTGTATTAGTAAGCTGCTTACGCTTACATACATTAACCTCTATATCCTCTGCTCTACCACACTGACCTACAATCATACCACCATATACCTGTTCACCAGGTCCAATGAATAATGTTCCTCTTTCCTGAGCATTGAACAAACCATAAGTAATAGATTCACCTGACTCAAATGCAATAAGAGAACCCTGACTTCTATACTGCATATCTCCTCTGTATGGCTCATATCCATCAAACAAAGTATTGATAATACCATTTCCCTTAGTTGCAGTAAGAAAATCTCCTCTAAATCCAATAAGACCTCTTGATGGTACTCTAAACTCTAATCTTGTTGTACCTGTTCCAGTAGGTGCCATGCCCTGAAGCTCACCCTTACGATTATTAAGCATATTAATTACTGTACCAGCAAATTCATCTGGTACATCAATAACTGCAACCTCAAATGGCTCGAGCTTTCTACCCTTCTCGTCTTCCTTGTAGATAACCTCTGCCTTACTAACTGCAAACTCATATCCCTCACGTCTCATATTCTCAATAAGAACAGATAAATGAAGCTCGCCTCTACCACTTACTTTAAAGCTTTCAGTTGTATCAGTTTCCTCTACTCTAAGAGATACATCTGTATTGAGCTCTCTAAATAATCTATCACGTAAATGTCTTGATGTTACAAACTTACCTTCCTTACCTGCAAGAGGAGAATCATTTACCATGAAATGCATCGCAATTGTAGGTTCAGAAATCTTCTGGAATGGAATAGCCTCTGGATTCTCTGGTGAACAAATAGTATCTCCAATCTTAAGATCAGCAATACCTGATATTGCTACAATCGAACCTATTCCAGCCTCGTCTACCTCAACCTTGTTGAGACCTTCATACTCATATAATTTACCAATCTTAACCTTAAGCTTCTTATCTGGCTCATGAGCATTAACAATAACAGCCTCCTGATTAAGCTTAATTGTGCCATTATCAACCTTACCTACACCAATTCTACCAACATACTCATTATAGTCAATTGTGCTAATAAGAATCTGAGTTCCAGCCTCTGGATCCCCCTCTGGAGCAGGAATATAGTTAATAATTGTCTCAAATAATGGTTTCATATCAGTACCCTTCTCATCTGCAGATAAAGAAGCGATACCTGCCTTTGCAGAAGCAAATACAAATGGACAATCAAGCTGTTTGTCATTAGCATCAAGCTCGAGAAGAAGCTCTAATACCTCATCTACAACCTCATCTGGTCTTGCTTCTGGTCTATCTATCTTATTAATACATACGATAACATTAAGGTCTAACTCTAATGCCTTCTTAAGTACGAATTTGGTCTGTGGCATAGCACCCTCAAATGCATCAACTACAAGGATAACACCATTAACCATCTTAAGAACACGCTCAACCTCTCCACCAAAGTCAGCATGACCTGGAGTATCAATAATGTTTATCTTTGTCTTTCCATATGTTACTGCTGTATTCTTAGAAAGAATTGTAATACCTCTTTCTCTCTCAATATCATTAGAGTCCATTACACGCTCTGCAACTTCCTGATTCTCTCTAAATACACCACTTTGCTTAAGTAATTCATCTACTAACGTTGTTTTACCATGATCAACGTGAGCAATTATGGCTATGTTTCTTACGTCTTCTCTCGAAATTTTCATAATTTTTTCCTCTTATCATCCTTATAGAATCTTAATATCCTTTGAAACTTTGTTATTGTATCACAGCAAAAATCAATTTTCAATTATTATTATTTCCAAAGGTTAATTTTTCTTCCATAAAAATGTAGTAAAATTTTACAAAAGCTTAGTGAGCAAACTGTGAATTATACAAATTAGTATAAAATCCACCCATTGCCATAAGCTCTTTGTGAGAACCCTTCTCTATTATGTTGCCATCTTTCATAACAAGTATAATATCTGCTTCTCGAATGGTAGATAAACGATGGGCAACTATAAAGCTTGTTCTTCCTTCCATCATTTTATTAAATGCTTTTTGGATTCTAATCTCTGTTCTTGTATCTATTGAAGATGTTGCTTCATCAAGTATTAACATTGGTGGCATTAAAAGCATTACTCTTGTAATACATAGAAGCTGTTTTTGTCCCTGTGATAAATTGCCTCCATCTTCAGTAATAACTGTATCATAACCATTAGGCAGTCGCTTAATAAAGCTATGCGCATGAGCCATCTTTGCAGCAGCAATTATTTCCTCATCTGTTGCCTCTGGCTTTCCATATGCAATATTTTCTTTAATTGTACCTGCTGAAAGCCATGTTTCCTGAAGTACCATTCCATAATTGTCGCGTAAGCTTTTTCTTTTAATATTTCTTATGTCATGTTCCTCAACACTAATACTACCCTTATCCACATCATAGAATCTCATCAACAGATTAATTAATGTGCTCTTGCCACATCCTGTGGGACCAACAATAGCTACTCTCATACCTGGTTTAACATTTAAGCTAAGGTTCTTAATAAGCTCTTTATCCTTAGTGTATGAGAAATCTACATTCTCTATATCTATCTTTCCAGATATATTATTAAGTTCAACTGCATCAGCAACATCAGGAGTTATCTCTTTCTCATCAATTAACTCAAACACTCTTTTTGCACATGCAAATGCATTCTGAAGTTCTGTTATAACATTTGAAATCTCATTAAATGGCTTAGTATACTGGTTAGCATAGCTTAAAAAGCAAGTAAGCTGTCCTGGTGTTATTCTACCTGCAATAGCAAGTAACGCACCTATTATTGCAACTGCTGCATACACAAGATTGTTTACAAATCTCGTGCAAGGATTAGTAAGTGATGAATAAAATGTAGCATTCATACTATCCTTCTCAAGCTTATCATTTATATCCTCAAATCGTTCAATTGCTCTATCTTCATAGCCAAATGCCTGAACAATTTTTTGCTCTCCAACCATTTCATTTACAAGAGATGTAAGCTGACCTCTTGTCTCTGACTGATTCTTAAACAAATTATATGTTCTTTTGGCAATAAACGAAGCAACAAATAACGAAAGAGGTGTCAACACAACAACTACAAGCGCAATTGATATATTAATTGTCATCATAAATATAAGAGTAGCTGCTATTGTAACTACCCCTGAGAAAAGTTGGGTAAATCCCATTAGCAAACCATCTGTAAACTGGTCAATATCTGATACAATTCTACTCACAATATCACCATGTTGGTGGGAATCTATATAAGCAAGTGGAAGCTTCTCTAATCTATTAAATGCTTCTATCCTAATATCCTTCACAACTCTATATGTGATTCTATTATTAATAATATTCATCAACCATTGTGCTGCCACTGTAATTGCTACTGTTGCAATAAGCTTAAGGATAATGTCCTTCAAAGCATCAAAATTAACCTGTCCAGCAGAAATTATATTATCTATTGCATCACCAATAAGAATAGGGGCATATAGAGTTGTTACAACTGTTACAACAGAAAATACAAAGGATAAAATCACAAAAAACATATATTTCTTAATATAACTTAATATTCTTGATAATGTCTTTTTATCTTTCATTTGTTGCCACCTCCTCTTTGTTTTGAGAAGCATAGATTTCTTGGTAAACCTCACAATTCTTAAGTAGCTCATCGTGACTGCCTACTCCAGCTACTAAACCATCATCTAATACAACTATCTGGTCTGCATGCATTATAGAAGAAGTTCTCTGTGATACAACAAATACAGTCATATCCTTTGTTTTTTCACGAATCCCCACTCTAAGAGCTGCATCTGTTGCATAATCAAGTGCCGAAGAGCTATCATCTAAAATAAGTATCTCTGGTTTCTTCACAAGAGCTCTAGCAATAGTTAGTCTTTGCTTTTGTCCTCCCGAAAGGTTCTTTGCACCCTGATTAAGCATATATTTGACACCATTTTCTTTTTCATTTACAAATGCTTTTGCCTGGGCAATATCTAATGCAACATCTATTTCTTCCATAGTAGCATCCTGTTTACCCCATCTAACATTATCCTCTATTGTTCCTTGGAACAAGCAAGCTTTCTGTGGAACAACACCAATTTTCTCAATAAGCTGTTCCTTTGGATAATCCTTAACATCTATACCATCAATTAAAACCTTGCCTGATGTACAATCATAGAATCTAGAAATTAAATTAACAAAGCTTGACTTACCAGAACCAGTACCTCCAATTATACCAATAACCTGACCTTTATTAACTGTAAGATTGACACCTTCTATTGAAGACTCCTTTGCATTCTTATAAGTCAAACCTGCATTAACAAACTGTACCTTTGGAGCATTATTTTTCTCAATTACTCTTTCTGTCTTATAATCCAAAGAATTAGATACGTTAAAAATAGATGCTACACGATTAGCACAAGCCACAGCCTTTGTTTCTGTTATTATTAAGTTAGCAAGCTTAATTAACTCTATAAGTATCTGAGACATATAGTTTACTACTGCATAAACCTGTCCTTGCTTTAAGATTCCCATATCAACCTGCTTTGAACCTACCCAAATGATCACAACCATAGATAAACTGATTATTGCATATGTGAGGGGATTAAGAAACGATGATATTCTTCCTACAAATATCTGTTCCTTTGTAAGCAAATTAGTTGCTTCACCAAACTCCTTCATCTCGTTTTCTTCCTGACTGAAGGCTCTAATTACTCTTGCACCTGATAAATTTTCCCTAGTCTTAAGCAGAACAAAATCAAGCTTGCTCTGAACCTTCTTGAATAAAGGTATTGATATAAGCATTATTCCAAATACAACAAGAAAAAGCGCTGGTAATGTTACTAAAAATATCTTTGCAGTATGGGCATCTACTGTAAATGCCATAATCGTTGCACCAAATACAATGAAAGGAGATCTCATAAACAACCTAAGGAACATATTTACTCCTGTCTGTATCTGATTTACATCTGTTGTCATTCTATTAATAAGTGTTGAGCTTCCCAACTCATCAATTTCAGTATATGACAAGCTTTCAATATGTTTAAACAAATCTCTTCTGAGCTCTTTTCCAAATCCCATAGCAGTCTTAGCACTAAAATATTGTGCTGTAATTGCACAAGCTAATCCAATAACACCAAGTAATACAAGCACTACTGACATCTTAAGCACATAGCCCTTGTCGCCAAATTTTATTCCGTTATCAATTATACTTGCCATAACAAGGGGAACCATTAACTCAAAGCATGCTTCAAGCATCTTAAATATTGGCGCCATTATTGCTTTGAACTTGTAATTTTTCAAATACTTTAATACGTTCTTCATGTTTTTTACCTTTCTTATTTATTCTTCCCAATACAATATAATTTAATTATATTGTATTTTAAGTTTTTTCCTTGACCATAGCCTTAATTTCCATTATAGTATTATAAACAAAATATATGTTTTTTCAAGCATTATTAATTATTCGATATGGTTGATATATCCTTGATTATCTGGTCTATCAAACAATTTTTTATTATAATCAATTAGACGATATTCTATTTTACGCCATAAGGATATTATTCTCGCCATATATAAGAAAGTACGAGGTATATTATGGGAACAAACAACGAAGAATTTAATGATGAATATGATGAAGCAACTGTTTCAATGACTCTAGAAGATGGAACAGAGCTTGAATGTGATGTTATTGCTATCTTCCCTGTAAATGGACAGGATTATATCGCACTTCTTCCTAACAAACACGTTGAGGGTTATGAGGATGACGAAGTATTCTTGTACAGATACAAGGAATTAGAAGGTGAGGATATCGATCTTTCTCAGATTGAATCAGAAGATGAATATGAAGCTGTTGCAGATGCCTTCGACGAGCTTTTAGACGAAGAAGAATTCAACGAACTTGATCAATAATAAAATCCAGTTGTAATATGATTTATCCTGCTATTTCGGATACAATCTATTACAACTGGATTTTTTATAATTCTCTGTTATTTTTCCCAAGAGCATCCATTACATATCTACTAACTATCTGTTTCATACTACCCTTGCTTTCAGGCACATACATATCCAGTTCATGTTTTGCTCTAGTCATAGCCACGTAAAACATTCGTCGTTCTTCCTCTAGCTCAGCAATATTCTTTGCCTTCTTATATGGTGTTACATTTTCTAAGCAATCCATAATATATACTATATCAAATTCCAATCCCTTCGAGCTATGCATTGTCATAAGATTAACACCACGTTTGTCTCTACGTCTTTGTGCTTGTTTTGCAAGTAACATAGTATAATCATCAATAAACATAAACAATTCTCCAAAGCTTCCCATATCAACAATCATTGACGCAAATTCATCAAGTATCTCCATGAATTCATTTTCGTCTAATTTTTTATATTCTGCATATTCTTTTACATAGTCATCAAATCCAATAGCTTTCCTAATAAAATTAAGAGCAGGATATGGTCTCATTTTAGATACCAGCTTCATGTCTGCTTGAAAATTCACTAAGTTTTCTAATACATAGTCTTTATCGCTTACTCTTTCTTTAATTAATTCTAAATCTACAGGATCCTCTAAAAAAACTTCTCTCTTAATATATCTTCCAGGTTTATTAATCACTCTAAGATACACATCTCTATCACTATTTCCCATTGCAATACGCATATAGTCTAGAATATTTTTTATCAAGAAATTATCAAATATATTAGGGATTGTATCGCCAATAGTATATGGTATTCCATATTGATTTAACTTATATATAAGCCTTCTTGGTTGAATATTGGTTCTGTATAGCACCGCTTGGTTTTCATATGGTATTCCATCCATATATTTTTTACGTATGCTCTCACATATATGTTCATTCTCTTGATTTTCATTTTGTACCGGGACAATATTTACTGCTCCACACTCTTCACTAAAGCCCTGAAATTTTTTAACAAATCTATTATTATTTTTCTCAATTACCCTTGATGCTGCCAGAATAATAGCCTGATCCGAACGATAATTTTGACCAAGAAACACCTTTTTAGTTCCTTCATAGTCTTTCTCAAAGCTATTCATTATCTCAGGTCTAGCCCCTCTAAATCCATATACGGACTGATCATCATCACCAACCACAAACACATTGTTCTTCGGTTTAGATAATAGCTTGAGTATCTCATATTGAATACGATTACTATCTTGAAATTCATCTACCATTATATACTTAAAGATCTGTCGGCATTTTTCAAGAATATCACTTCTCTTTCTTAACAAATCATAGCAAAGTACCATCATATTATCAAAATCAATCTTTCCATACCTTGCCATTTCAGCCTCAAGACATCTATATATTTGTCTAAATTCATGTTCTGGCATATCCTTGCTATAATAATTCTCAAGATCAACCATATCACATTTGACTAAGCTTATCTGTGCCAAAACACTTGATACAAGCTCGTCCTTGTTATCATAAGAAAGACCCATCTTGGTAATTATTCTTTCAACCATTATTCTCTTTTCATCTTCAGATAAAACGCTATTACTGCCTAGATTGTATGCAGTTTTGATAATCCAGAAAAATATAGAATGAAAGGTACCGAATCTGACACGATAGTCCCTACCCTTCGTCATCTTTTTAAATCTTGTTTCCATCTCAATAGCAGCTGCTTTAGTGAAGGTTATAACAAGAATATCTGCAGGATTAACTCCTGCAGATTCTATCATATACTTTATTCTTTCAGTAATTACTGTTGTCTTGCCGGAACCAGGACCTGCAATTACCATCATCGGTCCTTCAATATGCTCTATTGCACTTCGTTGTTCCTTACATAATTTCATTTATTTATTTGCTCCACAACACTTCTTGTATTTCTTTCCACTTCCACATGGACACTGGTCATTTCTGCCAATCTTATGTGGCTTAACAACAGTTTTAGAAGAACGCTCAATCTTATATAATTCTTTTTTTCTTTCTTCTGTTAAAAGGTTATCCCACTGTGGTAATGTATAAAGCCATTCAGCGTCACAACCAACCATATTTCTATAAAGCTTCTCTGGATCGTACTCAAGAGAAACCATAGTATCTTCTTCAAGCTCTGTTACATTATTAGGAGTAACCAAACTCTCCTCAATTCCATCAAGGAAACCAACCATAAGCTCGATAGTCATATCATATTTCTCTGCTAGCTCCTTAACTGTTCCCTTAACAACATCTTTAGGATTTGCAAGAATCTGCTCATATATTGCCTTCTCTCTTTGAAAATAATCATTCCAAAATGCCTGTCCTTCTGGTGTTCTGTCATCAAGGCGATATGCATGTCCACGCCAATCAACTAATAAACTCATTATTATTTCTCCTCATAATATGTATTCCCCACATCTAACATGGGGTATAATCTGAATTTAACTAAACCATATTAGAGTATACCAAAATATCCTTTTCTTTTCAATAAGAATTTTAGTGCCACTCATCCTACTATTTTAGTCCTCATTATCATCTGTATTATTGTTACTATCACTAATTTGCCCTGTGTTGCCAATAACCTTACCAAGCCATAATATGACGTACATAAAAATAGGAACCATCAATGTAATAAGAAAAACTGGCATATAATATTCGCTACCTATAATACACAAAACAACTGTTGTAATAATAAGTGCAAAAAGAATCAGCAAACACACTCTTGCAAATATTCTATGGAATCTGCTTTTTGATAATTTACTTATATATTCATCGTCCTTCATAATATTTCCCCTTTTTGAATATCAGCTAATTTAAGGTTGTCTTCGTTTTTAACAGATACTATATGTCAAGCTTTTGAAAAAATTGACACCTCCAGCTACTACTCATATCTTAATGCGTCAATAGGATTTAAGTTAGATGCTTTTATTGATGGAATAAGTCCAAATACTATTCCAATTACAACAGAAAATGCTACTGAAATAGCAATTGCTACTCCACTAATTGCCACTGGCACACTTGCAACTGACGAAATAATATACGCTAATCCTATTCCTGCTCCTACACCTATTATTCCACCTAAGCTAGTCAAAACAGCAGCCTCTGTTAAAAACTGTCCTAATATTACTATCTTTCTTGCACCTAACGCTTTTTTTAATCCAATTTCTCTTGTTCTTTCAGTAACAGACACAAGCATAATATTCATTACACCAATACCTCCTACAATAAGAGAAATACTTGCAATCCATATTAGCTGTTGATTAGTTGAAGAAGAAACTTCCTGTAAATTCTTTGCCTTTTCCAGCAAATCATTACTTTTATATTTTATTGAAGTTTCCTCTACTGCTTCTTCGTTATTGTTTTCCATTAATGAATTGTTGTTACTTGATTTTTTAAGAAATTCATTAAGAATATCTGTACTTTTTCTACCAGCGACAGTAATATCATCCGTAGTTCTTGGTTTAACAACTACGTTATATGGCTCATCAAAGCTAAACATCAATGGCCACATTTTATCCACAATAAATATCTTACCACCAGCATCATTAGAATAATAAGTATACCAATCAGCAATACTTTCTACAGTAGGTGAAAAAGAATCCATCTGCTCAACTACGCCAACAATCACATACGTATCACCAGATATTTCAATTGTTTTGCCAACTGCACTTCCTTTACTATATAAAGAGGCGGCACTTGTTGAATCAATAATTGCAACCTTGTTACATTTCTTAACATCCTGATCATTAAAAAATCTTCCACTTTTAACAGTGTATCCCATTACATCAAAATACTTCTGATCAACTCCATATAAAGATGCATATTCCACAGAAGTATCTACTGTACATACTTGATTGTATAGTCTTCCTAATCTGTACGTTGCTAAATCAACTACTTCATCAATCTCAAGAATACTCTCCTTAACAGTTTCGTCAATAACCGGAATCTGCTGCGAAGAATCACCAGAAGAATACTCCCAGTCTCCTTGAATTAATTTTATATCTATAATTGTATTTCCTGAGCCCACCAGGTTTTCTTTTATCTTTTCATTAGTACCCTTAATAGTCGATACAATTGCTATAATAGCTGCAATACCTATAATTATTCCCAGCATAGTAAGGAAAGAACGCATTTTATGTGCCCATACACCCTGAAAAGATAATCTTATATTTTCTATCATATCATGTCCACCTTAAAACTAATACATCATAGACTCATCAAACGATTTTGTTTCTGTCTGTACACCTTCTTCTGCTTCACTAGAAAAAGGAAATGCCACTTCATCATCACGTGTAAGCCCATCGAGTATTTCAATATATTCATTGTATAATACTTTACCTGTAGAAACATATTGTTTTTTCAACACGCCATCTACAGATTTCATAACATAATATCTTCCACCTTCTTTTCTAACAAAAGGCATTCTCAGATATATATTGTTTAATGTTTCAGATATTTTACCGTTATATTTTATGTTCATGCCCATTCCCTGTCTTAGCTCGTCAGCCTCTTGAATGCAAATTGTGATAGGATAATATGACTGAACTGAACCATCATAGTTATAACCCATTGCATCTGTTGGTAAATCTGAAATAGAAGTCACTTTTCCCGTATAAGTCATACCATTTTCATAGCACTCCAAAGAAACCTCATCCCCTGATTTTACATGTATCAAATCAAGTTCACCAATTGTAGCCTGAACAACATATCCTTCTTCTGTTCCAACTACTATTATAGGTTCACCAGATTCAAGTGCTTCTTCTTCTGATATAACAGATTTTACTATTCCATTAAAATTGCAATATACCTCTCCATTTGAAGTTTGATGCTCTAATATTTGAAAATCTATTACTGCTAACTCATACTCTAGCTCCAAACGGCTTATTTCCTGTTCTTTATTCTTAATTGCCTCTTCAAGTTCCTTTTCTGTATACTTTTCTTGTTTCTTATCAGGAATATCACCATCTGGATTTGCATTTGGATTATCCCCAGAGATGTTATTCGATTCATCATTTGATTGTTTCTCAGTAGTATTTTCTGATTCATCTCTTGACTTATCCTCAGTAGTATTTTCTGATTGGTCACTTGACTTATCCTCAGTAGTATCATCCGATTCTGTGCTAGAGATATAATCATCTTCCTCATCTTCTCTTAATATTTTCTCATTATTAATAATATTCAAACTATTATTAATAACAGTATTTGAAAAAGCTGAAATACAACCATTTTCATCATTTATTTTGTCAATTTGTTCTTCTACCTCTGATAAAGTACTAACATCTTCACTCAATTCTTCTGATAATATTTCTGTTGTATCTGTAGTTTCAGTTGTTTCCTCTACTGGAATTGTATTATTCAATAAATCCAAGTCATATTTTGCCGACTGAATTCTTGCACGTTTTACTTCTAATGCTGTTCTTTGAATTTCAATATTAAGCTCCTTGTCTTTAACATCATATACAGCTAAAACATCTCCAGCCTTAACCTGATCCCCTTCTTCTACTCTAATCTCTGAAATTTTTTGTGTTTTGCTTACTCGAATTTTTTGTTCTAACGCAGTGTTTACAATTCCATAATTTTCAGAATATGAGCCGAACATACTTGCATCTGTTGAAAGTTCAGAAACAGAATATACATCAACCTTCTTCTTATTATAATTAGTTCGTTTTAAATAACATAAACCAACGACAGCAGTTCCAGATAAAACAGCAAAAACAATTAAGAAAATTAAAAATTTTTTTACCTTACTCATACTGTTCCTCCTCGTTGTCTGTTATATTGCTACTGTCTGTATTATCAACTTCCACGGTTGACGAATCCGAGACAAACTTATCATCTTTTGAAATAGTTTCATTTTTCTGAATATAATTTTCATTACCCTCTTTATATTCCTCCATCTCAAATCCATCATCTATTTCATCATTAATCATTGCATCAATATCAGATGATTCTCTTATTTCATCCTCTGGATATCTTAATTCTCCGTCGATGATTTTAATAACCCTGTCAGCATAAGAAGCAATCTCATCAGAGTGAGTAATCATAATTATTGTAACACCTTTTTTGTGTAACTCTCTAAATAGCTTCATAACCTGAATGCCTGACTTTGAATCAAGGGCACCTGTTGGCTCATCAGCAAGTAAAATCTTCGGATTATTTACCATGGCCCTTGCAATTGCTACTCTTTGCTTTTGTCCACCTGATAACTGTGTTGGTTTAAAATTCACTCTGTCAGATAATCCAACCATATCTAATACCTCTAAGCATCTCTTTTTACGATGTCTTTTAGGCACCTTTGCATATTGTAGTGGTAACCCTACATTATCAAGGGCACTCTGTCTTGGTAAAAGATTAAAGTTCTGAAAAACAAACCCTATCTGTTTATTTCTAATATACGAAAGTTCTCTATCCTTACACTTTTCAATATTCTCTCCATCAAGAATATACTCACCTTCTGTAGGCTTATCTATACAGCCAATTATATTCATTAATGTTGACTTTCCTGAACCAGATGGTCCCATAATAGCCACATACTCACCTTGTTCAATAGATAAATTAATATCCTTTAATACAGGAACGTCCATATTCCCTTGATTATATGTCTTATATATTCCCTTTAATTCTAATAACATGCTGCCGCCTCCTAAATGCCTACTGCGGCGCAAGCCACGATATTACTAGAGATGTACCCAAATATAGAATCACCAGGATCACTATTTTTCTTTGTAGAATCATCAGGATAGCCTTCTTCAAAAAGGTCCTCTGTATTATTATCTTCACCTGGTTCTTCCTCATAGGAATTGTCTATATCATAATTTTCATAATTTTCATCATAGAATCCATCTGTGTCAGACGCATTTTCATCATCCCCCTTGTAAAATCCGTCCATATCTGAGGCACTAGGGTCAAAATCAATACCTTCTTGATTATAATCATCCATATTAGGAGTTGCCTGAATAGATTCCTCAAAGCTTCTAGTTGTTTTCATTCCTTCAACAATTCTACTTTCTGGATATGCAATGTATGAATCCTTTGAAAGCCCTGCAGTAATCTCATATGCCATAAGCATATCGTCATATTCACCTAACATAACTTCTGTCTTTGTAATTCTTCCCTGCTCGTTTTCAACCCACACAAAGCTTTTTCCATCTTCCTGCATAATATAGTATTCGTACAACCATATTCCCGACTTAACATTGCCCTGTCCTAAATCATTTTCAATGTAAACATGCTGACCAAGCATAAGACCATCTATATTATCTAATTCAATATAAAATGGATATTTTGTTGCCTTTTCTCCACCACCTGACATATACATATTACTGTCATTATTAGACACAGGATGTTCTCTATCTATTAGAGAAATTACTCCATTCCAAGTTACATTCTCATCAACCCTAGAACGAATAATAACCGGACTTTGCTCTAGAAGACCTCCTAAAGTCATCTCATCTCCTGTTCCTTTAATTCTGTATTGTCCATTAGCCATAATTGTAATAAATGCGTTACTGTTATTATTATCACCTGAATAGCCATAATCATTTGAATCTTCCATGCCATAATAATTTGAATCTTCCATGCCATAATCACTGCCTGAATTATTGTCATCTTTTTCCTTCTTGACACTCTTAACAATACCATCCATAGGAGAATATACTACTGCGTTCTCCATTGATGCAGCCATTCTATCAATTTCAAGCTGCTTTGCACTAGCATCATAATTATACTGGTTAATCATAGCTTCATAATTCTGAATTTGGGCAGTATACTCCATTTTCTTTTCATCTGGAACTGTTTCCCTTTCTTCTGCTAAAGAATTAATCTGTTCATAAGTAGTATTAATTTGGTCATAAATACTAGAAAGTTCAAGCTCTAGCTTTCTAAGACTAAGATTCATTTCCTCTGTATCATATTCAAAAAGCTTATCTCCCTCTTTTACAATCTGCTCTTCCTTAACATATACTTCTTTCACCTTTTTGTCTTGATCCTTCTCTATTCCCTTTGTTTCCTGCGCCTCAACAACCCCCATATATCTGTTGCTGCCAGAAGTATTATAACCCATAATATCAGAAATATTTTCCACATAAACAAACTGATCATCATTATTAGCTTTTCTCTGCTTCAAAACATACCAAGTTCCAAAGCCTGCGCCTCCTAATAATACTAAAACGACCAAAAAAACTATAATTTTTTTCATTAACAAACGACCTCCAAATTTACGTTAAAATAAAAATGTCAAAAAGCTAAATAATACATTATACTAGTCATTATTAGCCCTAATATATCTAAGCCACTCAGCACTTTGCTTTTCAAATCCTAGTTCCCCTGGTTCATAGAATTTCTCATTAACTAGCTTATCTGGTAAATACTGTTGCTCCACATAATGATTATCATATATATGTGCATATTTATATCCAACATTTCCAAGATTACTTGCACCTGAATAATGTGCATCTCTTAAATGAGAAGGCACCGGACAATCACCCTTTTCCTTCACAGCATCCATAGCCGCAAAGATTGCGTTGCACGAAGAGTTACTTTTGGGAGCACTTGCAACATAAATCGCTGCATTTGCAAGAATTATCTGTGCCTCAGGCATACCTATTCTTTCAACAGCCTGTGCGCAGGCACTTGCCACAACAATAGCCTGTGGATCAGCCATTCCCACATCTTCACATGCACAAATCATAATTCTTCTTGCAATAAATGTTATACTTTCCCCAGCGTATAACATTTTTGCCAAATAATATACTGCAGCATTTGGATCCGAGCCACGCATACTTTTTATAAATGCAGATATAACATCATAATGATTATCTCCATCCTTGTCATATCTTATATTACGTTTTTGTATACATTCTTCAATTACTGAAATATCAATTACAATCTTTCCATCGTCATTTCTTTCAGTAGATAAAATACCAAGCTCTACTGCATTTAATGCAAGTCTAGCATCTCCTTCAGAAACATCTGCTAAAAATTCAACAGCATCGTCAGTAATAATGGCATTATAAGCACCCATACCTTTTTCTTCATCTAAAACAGCTCTTCTTATTAGCTTAGCAACACTTACCTTAGAAAGGGGCTTAAGCTGAAATATCGTTGAACGTGATATCAAAGCCTTGTTAACCTCAAAGTATGGGTTCTCTGTTGTAGCACCAATTAGCACTACTGTTCCATCCTCTACAAATGGAAGAAGATAATCCTGTTGTGCCTTGTTGAATCTATGAATCTCATCAACAAATAAAATGGTCTTTTTACCATACATTCCAAGATTATCTTTCGCAATTTTAATTACTTCTTCTATATCTTTTTTTCCAGATGTAGTTGCATTCAATTCTTTAAAATCAGAGCTTGTAGTATTAGCAATAACCATTGCCAATGTCGTCTTACCTGTTCCAGGAGGACCATAAAGTATTATAGAACCAAGCTTATCTGCCTTTATTGCTCTATAAAGAAGCTTATCCTTCCCCAAAATATGCTCTTGACCAACAACCTCATCCAAAGTAGTTGGTCTTAGTCTTTTGGCAAGAGGCGACTCATTTTTCATATTACTCGCTCTCATATATTCAAATAAATCCATTTTTTCTTCCTATTGTTACTTATAAACCTAATTTCTTAATTACTGCATCAAATTTGATAATATCAATTGGTTTACACATATATTCATCATAATCATCACTTGCTAAATTAGAATCAAACCCTTCATCAAGAGCGCTAACCATAATAACTTTACATCTTGTATCTCTAGGCACACCCATCTTTCTTTCTGCATCTCTTATAGATGCTAATGCCTTATAACCATCGATTTTAGGCATCATTATATCCATACATACAAGATCAAAACTCTTATCATTATTTATTGCATTAACAAATTCATCTACTGCTGCAATTCCATCTCTTGCAACAACAACATCGCCATATTTTGATAAAAGCTTCTCCATAAACTTTCCACTTGCTAAATCATCTTCTGCTATCAATACCTTCATAATATAGGCCTCCTAATCTATTTCTTTGCTATTAAATCAAACCACTTTGTAACATTGTTCATAAATTCATATTTAAAGGATTTACTATGATATACAATTCTTCTGCTTAAAATATGAGACATAGTTACGCCAGTAATATTATTAGCCAACTCTTCAGGAGTAAATTTATCAGTAATCTCTCCAGCTTCTATTGCATTTGCAAAAAGCATCTCTAAGAAACTAAGTCTCTCTGTTATACACCATGCAATTTTCTCTCTCGTATCCACATTATGTAATAACTCTTCATACTGAAGCATTATTGTTGAAATCGAATAATAGTTATCGTAATATGTAGCATATGCTTCAAGATATTCCTTTATCTTCTGCATATTGCTAGCGTTTTTAGAGTTTATAGTATGACGAATTCCTTTGTCAAACTTTGAATAATACTCTACAACCTCAATTAAAACCTCATTTATTCCCCCAAAATATTTGTATAATAATGCTTCGGACATATTTTCTTTCTGCGCTAAATTCTTTGTAGTTAGTGCTGCTAAACCTGAATCACTAATTATTTCAATTGCAGCTGCAATTATTCTATCTTTTCGTGAAATAAAACTTTCGTTCAAACTGCTGCCCTCTCTTCATAAATATAAATTTGCCTCAAAAAGCACATAATATTTTATATATTTTTTACATACTTACGTAAATAATTCTATTTCATTTACTGTTTTTTGTCAAATTAAATAGGAGTTATTCACGAAAATTTCATTTTCATTGAACAACTCCTATAATTAAACTCAATAATATAACAAAATCCTAAATCATAATTAAGTACTGCACTTGTTACAGAAAATATTTATAAAAAATAGGTACGATGTTACTTGATTAAGCTTCTCCGTTTAACTTAGCAAACAGTAACGTTTGTAGCCTGTGGTCCTTTCTCACCATCAACTACATCAAACTCAACTGTCTGATTCTCTTCAAGAGTCTTGAATCCTTCCATGTTTAAACCAGAAAAATGTACAAATACATCATTACCAGTCTCATCTGTGATGAATCCAAATCCCTTCTGATTGTTAAACCATTTTACTGTACCTTTTGTCATGACAAATCCTCCAAAATCTAAAATCACGTTATTAATAACGCTTATTAAATATATCACAAAAAATCGCCATAGTCAAGGCAGTTTATGGAACATTTGTCACATTGTGTATAATAATTTTATTATTTATTCGATAATTTTACCAATTTTTCGGTCGTAAAAGTACACATTATCCGACAAATAATCTAATTCTGACACAACATAGTTATTTACCTCTTTTACCATTTCAACTAACTCCTCTTTATCCATAGAATCTTCCACTGGTAAAAGTAGTATTTCATGTATACTTGATGGTAATATAAAGAAGTCAGTATCATGTTCTATTGCGAAATTATTTATTATGTCTTCATATATTATGTAGGATGCTCCATTTATTCCTTGATTGTTTGTTAATATATATAAATTGTTATCACCTAAACAGCCAATATTTTCATCGTATTTTTCTTCTAATAGCTCATCTAATCTTGTTAAAACAGGGGGAAATAATCTTTTTGTATTCTCCTTTGCAATAGGATATAATTCTTCAACTGTCATATTTAGTCTGCTCATTTCTTCGTTTCGAAGCTGTGCTGATGCAATTCCTGCTTTATCCATTTTAACTAAATATCTAAAGCTTATGGCTAAATCATGAAATACAATATGTGGACAATTCTTAAGTATATCTTTATTCTTTTTATAATTAACAACCTTAATAAATATATTGCCCAATATATTCTCTTCTTTTATTTCATCAATCTTGGAATTAGATATATTATTTATTGATTTTTTGTAATCATCTGCTATCATTCTTAGTATTTCTTCCACTGGAGTACCATTTGTGTACATAGAATAGTAATTATTCAAATATATATTAGGATGAACATTTTTCCCTTTTTCTACAATAATAAGTCCAGTAAGAGAGATCCCATTATTTTTAGTTACTTCCTCCACACATACTTTATCAATATCATATTGAAGTAAATATTCTACAACCAGGTCTCTTACAGTTTCAACAAATTCATTAAATTCCATATTTTATTGTGCGTTTTTTACGCTTCTCCTTTCAAATGTATCAATATGTTTTAGTTATAATATTGGGATAAAAAAGATTAATCTTATTAGAATAAACCATGATGGTTTGTTTTTTAGACAAGCATTATTATAGATTAGTAAGTTCTTTATTTGCAAGAAAAAAAGTGTAACATCATGTATACAAATTGTATACAGTGTTACACTTTTTAATATTTATTTTACATACACTTTTTAATATTCATTCTAAACAATTACGTAAATTACTTTAATATTAATTAAAGCTACACTAGAAACAAATGTTATCCAACATACTTTTTAAGAAAAGATACTAATTTTTCCATTTCCTCTTTTGTTCCTATTGTTATTCTCAAATAGTTGTTAATTCTTTCATTAGAAAAATGTCTTAAAATAATATTATTTTCTCTTGCTGCCTTAAATATATCTGTTGCCGGCACACTTTTATGTGTTGCAAATACAAAGTTTGTTGATGATTTTGGGCATGTAAAGCCTAGCTTATTAATTTCTTTCACAAACCATTCTCTTGTATCAACTACCTTTTTAATCATAGCCTGGAAATATTCTTCATCAGCAATGCTTTCAACCCCAAGAGCTAACGATGGCATATTCATTGTATATGAATTATATGAATACTTTACATCATTAAGATACTTAATTAGCTTACTGTTACTTATTGCATATCCAATTCTAACACCAGCCATTGAACGTGATTTAGAGAATGTTCTTACTACAACAACATTGTCATATTTATCAACAAGTGGTAAAGACGTCTCTCCACCAAAATCTACATAAGCCTCATCAACAATAACTATTGAATCAGGATTATTCTTAACTATATCCTCGATAAAGCTAAGGGGTTCCGCTATTCCTGTCGGTGCATTAGGATTAGCTATTACTATTCCTCCATTAGGAATAAAGTAATCTGATTTTATTATTCTAAAGTCTTTGTCTACTGGAATCTGCTTATATGGAATGTTAAACAACTCTGCCCACACATCATAAAATGAGTATGTAATATCTGGGAATAATATTTCTTTATCTGAATTAAAGAATGTCATAAATGACATTGCAAGTACATCATCTGAACCTACTCCCACAAACACCTGATTACTGTCAACATGATGATACTTGGCAAGTGCTTCTACTAATACTTCCGCTTTTGGATCTGGATATAGTCTAAGCTTTTCAAATTCTTCTGATTTTGCTAGTACCCTTGGAGAAGGTGGGTATGGATTCTCGTTTGTGTTAAGTTTAATTATGCTATCTCCCTTTGGTTGTTCACCTGGAACATATGGAACTACTTTTCTAATGTTATTCTCCCAAGCTGGCATGTAATCACTCCTCATATTTTCTTTATATCACTTTTGTAAAGTAATATGTGTATTTTTTTCTATATATCACTTTTATAAAATAACATGTGTATTATTTTCTTTATATCATTTTTGTAAAGTAATATGTGCATTATATTCCTTATATTTATTTATGTCAAACAAAGATATTATTTTAGCTTCTTTAACACCTCAAGAAGATAATTCCATGTTCGATTAATACTATCTACGTATATTTTCTCTGATGTAGTATGAATATCATCAATCTGTGGGCCAAAGGATATACAGTCTAAGTTGTCTATTTTCCCTGCAAATAAGCCACACTCTAATCCTGCATGAATTGCCTCAATTATCGGCTTTTTGCCATACATTTTCTCATAAACCTCAACCATTACCCCACGAAGCAACGAATCCTCTTTATATTCCCATCCTGGATAATCTCCACTTACAGACATACTTGCCCCTACACTGTTGCATATACATTTAATTTGATTTAGAACACTTTCCTTACAGGAATCAACACTACTTCTTATAAGCAAGCTGAATGTTACTTTATTTGCGTTTGTGGAAACTATTCCAAGATTCAAGGATGTTTCTACCAAGCCTTTAATGTCTTTGCTCCATCGAACAATTCCATTTGGAAGCATATTAGCAACTGATATTACTTTATTCGTAGTTTCAGCATCCATAGCTTCACTTATGTTATTATCACATTTATCAACAGTAATACTTATAAAAGCATCTGTAGCTCTGTATTCATTGTTAAATATTTTTTTGTATTGTTCTACTATCTCTTTTATTCGTTCAATTCTATCCTCATCTGCAAATACTACCACTTCAGCATTTCTTGGAATTGCATTATCCTTAAGTCCACCATCAAATGATGCTAAGTTAATGTTACACTCCTTAAGAGAATATAATAATCTTCCCATTAATTTTGCAGCATTTGCTCCTTCTTTATCTATTTCAACACCTGAATGTCCTCCAGTTGCTCCCTCCAATTTTATCAAAAGACCTGTCTTATTTGCTCCTACTCCCGTATATTTTACATCAAGCTCACAAACTGCTGAAGCTCCCCCTGCACAGCTTACCAAAAGTTTACCTTCCTCTTCCGAATCAAGATTAAGCATAATATTGCCCCTAAGCACTGAACAATCCAATCCTGCTGCCCCAAGCATTCCGATTTCTTCATCCACAGTTATAACCACTTCAAGAGGTGGATGTTCAATTTCATCGTTACTTGAGTCAAGAAGCGCAAGAGCATATGCAACTGCTATTCCATCATCGCCACCAAGAGTGGTATTATGAGCATATATTACATTTCCATCTATTCTTAAATCTAAACCATCCTTGGTAAAATCTATATTTGAATCCTGTGTTTTTTCGCAAACCATATCCATGTGACCTTGAATAATTACAGGCTTTGACTTCTCATACCCAGTTGTTCCATCTTTGAATATTACAACATTCCCAAGTTTGTCCTGAATCACTCTAAGATTACGTTTCTTTGCAAAATCAACTAAATAATTACTTATATGTGTTGTATTCGATGAGCCATGTGGCATACTACAAATCTCGCCAAAATATGAAATAACCTTCTTTGGTTCAATATTATTTGGTAAAAACATATTATATACCTTTATATAGAACTATTTTTAGTTCTAATATATTTTCCTTTCCTTTTCATTTACATAAGTCACTATTATATTTTATAAAACAATATATTGATTTACGTTAATCAAAAAAATTATAATAAAACAGCATTTCATTTCCCAAATTCATATTTTTTCTGATTAATGGAATCTAATTTATCAAATCAAATTTTCTTAATTTTACTACACAACTTCTCAAAGGAACTCTTTATTTTTTCCTTTTCAGAGTCAGAGATGTTACATATTTCATCAATGACCTTTTCAAGGGTTTTGCTCGAAAAATACTGATAAGCATCCTCTATTATTCCTAAATCTAATTTAAAGCTCTCCCATACCTTATAAAGACATTCCCTTAGTTCTTTACTATCAAATATTGTCTTCATAGTGGAATTAATTCCATAACTATACATAGATTTAACATCTATATATATTCTCTTCCTTCCAAATTCATCATTAGGAGACGATGATGTAGCCAAAATTATATCATAATATCCTTCCTCAAGAATAAACTTCATATAATCAGTATCATATGACGCAAGTGACATTTTATCAAGCTCTATATTAACTATCTTTTCTTCCCCAATCTTAAGAAACACCTTTTCAAACGCCTTCAATTCTTTTATTGGCTTAATTAATGTGGATTCAACGTCAGAAACATATACCTGAATAACTTCACTTCCATCATAATTGCCTGTATTTTTAATATATACTTTAGCAATGATTTTGTCGTCATTTTCTTCCACAGAAACCAACTTTTTCTCAAATGATGTATATGAAAGCCCATATCCAAATGGATAAAGTGGTTCAATTTCTTTTTTGTCATAATATCTATATCCCACAAATATCCCCTCTCCATAATACGCAGTCATTCCATCCCCTGGAAAATTAATGCTACTTGGAGTGTCCTGATATTTCTTTGGAAATGTAATAGGAAGCTTTCCAGATGGGCATACCCTTCCAAACAGTATATCTGCCAAAGCCTTACAACCGCCCATTCCAGGCAAAAACACTTCTATTATAGCCAAAACAATTTCTTTGTCTATTTCCCGTAAATCAACAGGGCCACATGTATTTAACACTAAAATTGTTTTTCGATTCAAACATAAGAGTTTTTTTCTGTCTTCTTTATCAAGATATAAATCCTTTCTGTCATTTCCTTCCATACCAGCGACTGATGCAATAAAAATGTTAATAACACTATCATCTTCGCCATAACTTTCTTCTATCTTATTATTTTTTAAAACATTATTTTCTATTATATCATCTTCAAAATATACATTTTCTTCACCAACATACTCACAAAGCTCCTTATATAGATTTCCTACTCGATTGGTATCAATACCTGCACTTCCCTGTCCACATTCAAGAAGCTTTCTTGCACCACTTCCCATAAGAACAAGCTTTTTGTTTTTTGAAAGTGGTAGACATTTGTTTTCTAATAATACGATACCTTCCGTTGCACTTTCGTATGCTACCTCATCTGTATATTTTCTTATTTTCTTATAATCAATATCTTTATTATTTTTGTTATCTGCTATCCAGTTTATTAAATTAAGTATTCTATAAACAGCTCTATCTAACAAAGCTTCATCTAACTGATTATTTTTCACTGCATCATATAAAATACTACTATCTCTAGGTCCTGGCATTGCTAAATCATTTCCCGCATTAAGAGCCTTTACATCGTTATATACTGCCCCCCAATCAGACACAACAATTCCATCAAAACCATATTCTTCTCGTAATTTTTCTGTTAAAAGCCATTCATTTTCAGTGCATGGTGTACCATTTATTTTATTATATGCAGACATAACTGTTTTAATCTGGCCGTCCACTACACAAGCCTTAAATCCAGGCAAATAAATCTCTTCTAATGCCCTTTGTGATATTATTTCATTAACACCTATTCTATTTGTTTCCTGATTATTTGCTGCATAATGTTTAACATTTGCTGCAACTCCCGTACTCTGAACACCTTTTACTAATTCAGGTGCTAACACACTAACCAAACAAGGGTCCTCTGAATATCCTTCAAATAATCTTCCTCCCAAAGGATCTCTTTGAATATTAACATTAGGTGTTCCAAGTAAAACATCAATACCATATATTAATGCTTCCAAACCTAGTGCTTCGCCTAGCTTTCTAACTACTGCTTTATTCCATGTAGCCCCAAGTAATATACCTGGTGGAAAACATCCTGGGGAATACATATTGTTGTTAAGCCGCTTTAATAATATATCTTCTATCCATTCTAAAAGCTTCTTTTCTTCATCCTTAAGCGAATCTTTATTATAAAAATTTGATATTACATTTTTCAAGATTTTACTTCCAATAAGATTGTCCTTCTTTTCTTCAAACAAAGAGGAATAGTCATTCATCTGAGTAAAATCTCCAAACAACTGCTCGAAATTAATTCCTGTTCCTCCGTCAAGGAACTGTATTCTATCTATTCCAAAACGCTCTATATTATTGCTTCCAAAAAAATTATACCCATTTACTAATTTGCACTTTTCTTCTAATGTCATACTCTCTATGACATTTTCAATATTGTCTATTTTCCTCATATTTTAACCTCGTACAATATATTTTTATATTTATATGATTCTATAGTTTTATTATAAAGCACAATTTTACTGCAAACTATACGTATTATCTTATTATATTTTATTTATCCCATCCTGTTTTGTCTAGTCAATACAGAAAATAGAAATGGTTTTAATTGATAAAAGAAAAGGACATTGCATATAAAACAATGTCCTAAAATATTCTGTTATATACTATACTAATCTACTTTTTTTATTGCATCTAACGGCATAATCTTCGATGCCCATCTTGCTGGTAAAAATCCAGCTAACATACCAAGGAATAATGCAAATATTACTGCTAATATCGCTGTCTTTATATCTAAATTAACAAAGGTTGTCCCTTTAGGAAACTTAAGCACAATTGTTACTATTTTATTTATTATTCCATTAACTCCATATGATGTAACAACTCCAACAATTCCACCAATAGTACTTATGATTCCTGCTTCAAACAAGAACATAAATCTTAATTCATCTAAATCACATCCTAGCATTTTAAGCATTCCAATTTCGCCTATTCTATCATATACAGCAGTTGTCATTGTATTTCCTATGCCAATAATAGCAACAAGAAGAGAGATTGCCCCAATGCAGGAAAACATAAATTTAATAATGTTCGTGATTCTTTTTGTCGTATCTAGTTGTTCTTTTTCGTTATATGTTTCAAAACCCATATCCTGTAATTTCTTTACAACATAATCAACGTTCTCCACAGAATCTACAGTTACTATTGCCTGATCGTATATCCATTCATTATATCTGCTTCCATCTTCTTTAGCCTGTTGCGTGAGTGGAACACCATTAACACTATTTTTCTTGCAATATCTTTTTAACACATCAATATCACAATATACACTAAAAGAATTAATTGTATAGGAGTCATTTTTCTTAAGCGTTGCAGCTATATAAAATGTGTCTTTAACGCCTTGTTCTGAAAGAAATGTTATTTGGGCTTTTTTTCCTGTTAGTTGATCTGTTCTATTATTTTTATCTGTAGAAAAGCTCATTTCTCCATCATTGTAGAATAACAAACTGCCAATCATATCTCCCAATATCAAATCAGGCTTTACCTTAGACAACTTATCCATGGAACCATTTTCAAGTTCAAGCTTAAGAAGTTCCTCTTTTGGAATTCCCTTAACCGAAAACCAACCTATATATTTATCAATATCTATATATATCTCATATTCCGAAACTGGATATACATTGCAAACCTCTGGTATCTTAGAAAAATCTTCTATACGTTTATCAGTAATACTCTTATATTTATTACGTCCATTTCCTGATACCTCTATTCTCTTTATACTTCCACTTTCATCAAATTCTTTTAGAATTTGATTTTCAATCCCCTTTCCTATTCCGATTAAAACCACTAAAGACAAAATTCCAATAGCAATTCCTAGAATTGTTAAAATTGTACGAATCCTTCTTCTAAACAGATTCTTAAATGTGAGTTTGCAAATCCATTTCATAGATTACTCCTCCATACCTTTAATTTTAGTTTTGCATTTAATAATCTTCTAATATTCTCTTTTTATTTGATATTTTTTTAAGTCCAAATATTGTTATTAAAATCAAAATGATTCCTACAACGCAAACTGCAATTAGCACACTATTATCTTTCTTTGCCTCTTCTTTTACCACAACCAAATCTTCATAAATAGGCTTAGTAACATTTATATTAATTGGATTCTCATTACTCAAAATGTACTCATAAGTTATTCCCTTTATGTCTTCATAAGCTATTGACATCATTACTTTACCCTCTGTTGCATCTATCGCTCTTGCATACATATCAAAATTGGCACTCTTCCCTGGATCAATATTACCAAGATATGATTCCTGGCTAGCAATTACTTTTCCTGATATTTTCACGCAAACATTATATAGCTTTCCATCCCCCATATTATTTACTTTTCCCGATATTCCAAGTTCCTCGCCTAAATCCACATTTTCTGAAGACAAAACAATATCTGTAACACTTAGCTTTTGTTCTAGATATATTGGTATAAATATTGAATCCTCTGATGTATATGGATTACCATACCCATCTTCATATTCACATTTTACTGTAAGCTTATAGGATTTCTCTTCCAAGCCCTCGGCAGCCTTCATATTAAGTTCAATTATTTCCTCTGTGTCCCCATAAATATTATCAACATATGCAGTTCCTGCCGTACCATTTGCAGGAAGAATATTACCATTTTCGCCTACAACACTAACCTTAATATTCTTAATGCTATAAGAATATGTATTCTTGAATGTAAGCTTAAGCATAAATTCATCACCAGCATTTACAACATTTTTATTAATTTCATAACCCGTTAAAATCATCTTTGGCTGTGCTGCTGAAGCTGATAAAGCTTTTGAATTACCTAAAATAATTACTGCAGCAATTATTATACATACTATTTTTTTAATTTGCTTATTCATCCTTCCATCTCCATTCATTATAAATCAATAGGTTTACTCTACGATTTTTCCATCAGCTATTTTTATTATTCTATCCGCATCTCTTGCCAAATCAATATTGTGTGTAATAAGCACCATTGTCTGATTTAATTTTTTAACTGAATCCTGTAAAAGGCCAATAACATCCGAACCATTTTTTGAATCAAGAGCACCTGTAGGTTCATCCGCTAAAATCAAAGACGGCTTATTAGCTAATGCTCTTGCAATAGCAACTCTTTGCTGTTGACCTCCTGATAACTGATTAGGCATTTTTTTACGTTTATCTTTTAAACCAAGCATTTCGATTAAATAATCTACATATTCTCTCTCTGGCTTTTTATGATCCAATAAAATAGGCATTGTAATATTTTCCTGAACTGTTAAAACAGGAATAAGATGATATGCCTGAAATACAAACCCTATTTTTCTTCTTCTAAATACAGACAATTCTTCATCGTTTAGTTTTGTTATGTCCTTTCCATCAATTATTACATTTCCTTTTGATGGAGTATCAACACCACCCATAATATGAAGCATAGTTGATTTACCTGAGCCTGATGCGCCTATTATTGACACTATTTCACCTTTGTCAATTGTGAGACTAACATCATCCATAGCCCAAACTCTGCTATCACCATCACCATATATTTTTGAAACATTTTCTAATCTAACTATTTCCATAAATAAACCCTTCTTTCTAGTATCCTTCTTCTCTTAAATCCTCTGCCATATCAGCTTTCATGTTACCAAGTACAACAATCGATGTTACAACAACGACACCTAACAAAAAAATTGTTGAAATTAAAAACAATACAACTGGTGGTTTATAATCAAATCCGATTATCGATGAAAACAACATATACGTGTTCTTCGAAATACCATTTCCAACAAAATATCCTAAAATAGACGAAATAATCAACGTAACAATGCATTCAATTAATACAATCTTCTTAATACTATTTTTAGTTGCACCAAGTATCCTAAGCTGTGCAAATTCTTTTCTTCTCATATTAATATTTGCACTTACATTAATGATATAATTACAAAGTAAAATTAAGAATATGCAACAAAGGAAACCTAACAATACTTCTATTGTTGCATCAGTAAATAAAGTTTCCGCATAGAAGGTAAGTCCCGGGGACATAAACTCATCCATTGATGTTATAATCCTAATAATATTTTTGTTAATTTTCTTCCTGTTAAATTGATACTTTAATCCTGTATACGAATTCTCACTAAGTCCTGAATATTTCTGGAAACTCTTTTGTGGCAAAATCAAGTTCAATTTAGATAAACTATTTAATTCCTCTGGCATTTTAACAATTGCTTTTATCTTAAAAGATACATTTTGATTATTTTTAACCATATCCTGATGCAAGTCGTTTATTCTGTCATCAAATACTTTTTTAAACACATTATCATTATAAACTTCTAGTTCTTCTAATTTTGAATATTGGTCTCTCATCAACTGATAATCCACTAAATCAATTGTATCTCCTACCTTATAATCGTATTTTTTCATTGAAACGGGTTTTATTCCCGTTAAAGAAAAGTCATCTTCTACAACAAATTGTTCATAGTCAACTAAAATTATTTCGTTTTCTCCAATATCAAGGCTGCCCTCCACAAGATATTTGTTAAGCATTTCCATATCTTCCTCATCATACCCTGATATTTCTACCATACAATTAACATAATTTTTTTCCTTTTCGCTTCGGTATTGCAACTTTGCTTCACTTTTTCTTGGTAAATTTTTATATTGGTTTGTGAATTTTCCATAAATAAATTTTTCGTTTGTAACATAGGAAATAATTGATTGCTGTTTTTTTACTTTTTTTACAAAATCATAATTTGAGAATTTCACTAATTCTTCTTTATATGGCATCAACACCAATTCATCTACGGAAACATACTGTGGACTACCAATAACCATATATTCGCCTAAAGCTTCAAATCTTTCTTTTTGAGATAGCTTTATACTTGATACAATTGAGCCAAACCCAACAAATATTGCTATACCAAAAGTAAATACACAAATATTAAGTAAAAATCTTCTTGGCTTTCTCATTATATTCTTATATGCATATGTTCCTTCTATTCCAAAAAGTGCAAATAAAAATCCTTTTCCACGTGCTTTAATCTTTCCTGATTTTATCACCCGGCTCATATTTCCATGAACAGCCATAGCAGGTGTTAATTTATCTAGCTTTTTAGTTATATCCCTTACTAAAAAGAATAAGTCATACATAAATGAAACAACAATTATAAGTATTGGAAATAAATACATCTTAGGTTTACCTAACACCAAGCTAGTAACAATAAACGTAATCGGAACGCTTAATAATATCCCCAAAATAATTCCTAATACTTCAATATCCCATGTAATTCTTGCAAATATTTTTCTAATTTGCCTTTTTGTTCCCCCAATACATCTAAGCATTCCAAAATCTTTAATATACTCTGTCAGATATAAAAAAATGGAATTTCTTATTAGCCCTATTCCACCTATTGCAATTATCAAATCCAAAAAAACAAAAATAATTATACTCATTACATATCCCATTCCATCCTTTCCTTGAATATAAAAATATGCTAAATCATCATTTATTTTTCCTTCTAAAGAATATTTGGATGAAATATATTCATACTTTTTATCAATCAGATACGGATTATTAATTTTTAAATATAAAGCATTTTCACATACTAATTCTTCATCTGAATATGCTTTTCCAATCCATGCTTTTTTTACAAATTTCTCATTAATTATTTCTTCAGCCTGTTGCTTATTGTCCAAATAAAAATACATATGATAGTCATTATTTTTTTTTGTTTCATTTAATGAGACATCATTGCTACATAATAAAGGCAAAAATAACATATACATTAACAATGAAAGTATTCCGACTCCAAGAATGGAAAAAATACTTCGTCCAAGGCTCTTTTTCATATACCTTGCCGCAATTTTCTTATAATTGTCCATAAATCAATATACCCCTCTCGCATAAAGTTCTGCGTTATATTTTTCATCATATGATAATTATAAATTTACATTCTTACAATTTAATGACTTACTATCTTACAATTTTGTAAGAATACCTTACTATCAAAAAAGGTTTCATAGCCAAATAAGCCATAAAACCTTTTACATATTTACAAACGTTATTCTAAATGTTGTGTATTTACCAAGCTCACTTCGAACAGTTATATTTCCACCCATTCCCTGAATAATTGATTTTGTTAACGACAATCCAATGCCAATACTGTTCGGATTAACCTGATGATTTACCCTGTAAAATCTATTAAAAATATTCGGAATATCATCTTCACTTATACCCATACCATAATCTGTTATATATATTCTTGTAAATGCTTCTGTTTCTTCAACCTCAATATCAATATTCTTATCATTATCTGAATAATCCGAAGCATTCTTTAATAAATTAATTACTGCTTCTGTAAGCCAGTCTCCATCACATTCTATATATAAATCCTCACTGCACTTCACTGTTATATGTTGATTTCTTGCATCAGACAAATAGCTAACCCCATCCACAGCCTTTGCAATAATTCCAAGAAGATTTTGATTTGTTTTATTAAAAGCAACTGCTCCTGCCTCAATTCTTGCAAGCTTAAGCATTGCAAGAACCATCCATTCCATTCTGTTAAGCTGATTCTTTGACTCTTCAAGCATCTTGTTCTTTCTTTCTTCATCATCAAAGCTTTTATCCAACAATAAATCCACAAATACATTTAGCGATGCTAAGGGTGTTTTCAACTGATGGGATATATCCTGAATTATATCTCTAAGAAATATCTTTTCATTTAACTCCTTTTGCTTGCTTTCCTTTAAGGAACTAATCATCTTATACATATTCGTATAAAGCACACCAATTGTACCCTCTTTATACTCCTCAGGTAGAATTTCTTCTTTTTCCTCAACCACATCAATCATAATATCTGATGCTCGCTTTACTTCTTTAATTACATTACTAAATTTAACATATGAGAATAAAAATAAAACAGCGTCAGCTAAAACGAGTAATAATAGCATTATTCCAACAACTATGTTGTTATAACCAAATAATTTAAGAAATACACCTAGTGGAACAAAAAATATAATTGATATTAACAACCATCCTTTAATGAACTTTTCTTTTTCAAATTCATGTATCATAATTCGCTCCATATTACTTTGTGAATTTATATCCAATTCCTCTTATAGTCTCTATATGACAAGCATCCTCTAATAGCTTATCTCTCAAACGTTTAATGTAAACCGAAAGGGTATTATCATCCACAAGCACTCCATCTATATCATATAATCTATCCATTATATTACTTCTAGTAAGAACTAATCCCTCATTAAGAATAAACTCTTTAAGGAGTCTTAACTCACTTGGTGTACATTCTACTATGTTACCTTCTCTCAAAAGCTTAAATTCCTCCACAAGAAATGTATGTTTTCCAAAACAATACGATGAAGTTTTTTGCTTATTAGCTGTCATTAAATTATAATCAAATCTTCTTAAATTAGCCGCAATACGCGACATAAGCTCTTTTACACGATATGGTTTTGCAATATAATCATCTCCACCCATTTCAAGCCCTTGCACTACATTTATCTCTTCCGACATAGCAGTCAGAAAAATAATAGGTATATGAATTTGCTTTTCTCTTAATTGCTTACAAAAATCATATCCACTACCATCTGGCAACATAACATCTAGTACTATTAAATTAATATTATTCTCCATCGCCAAATAGGCTTCTTTTAGAGAAGATGCATGTAACACTTCATATCCTTCCTTTTCTAAAGCATACTGTGTTCCCATAGCAAGGGCATAATCATCTTCAACTAATAATATTACTGCTGCCATGTTTCCTCCTACATAAGTCTTTTAATAAAACAACCAATAAAATTATAAACAAACTATAAAATTAATAACAATTTCAAACCAAATAAAAGGCTAAGAGTTTCCTAATCTAATAAATTTTGCAAGGAGCTTATATCCAAATGCCTTAAGCATATGTCTAATAGCAAATACAACCAATATTCCAAGACATATTCCCTGCAAAGATCTATCAATATACATATAACTTAAAGCTGAGCTAGCAACCATGCAAGCTATGCACACAGAAAAGCTCCTAAAGAAACGTCTATTTCTTAATAAATATGTCACCAGACAAATTCCTGTTACAGCATAGACTCCCTTCTCAATTTCAAGGAAGTATAATGCAATTCCAAGTATTGCAAAAAACATGAAAAAATAATACCTTGCAGTATAATACCACGACAAACCAGATGCAATAATTTGTTCAGCCTGATCTATTTCTCTTGGTGCTCTGCTTTCCTTATCAATTTTATTTCCGCAAACTGGACATATCAAATTATCTAAATCAGTCATACTCTTTATTTGAAAGTCATATTCGCATTGACATTTTTTACAATACCTTTTCATAAATTCCCCTATATTATATATTAATCCTTACTATAATTTTACCTTCACAAAAATATCTCCACTTATTGTGTGAACTTGCCATTGTCTAAAGCCAATAAATAAGTATTCATACTTGTCTGTTAATTTTAACATAATACTTCTACTTTTTACACTATAATCTGTTACTTGACATGCAGCGTCAAATGAAATGCGCTGATGTTCAAAATGGGGGGATATTTTTATGAGTTTTTTTAAAAGAAACAAGATCCATCATTTATTAGCGACGAAGGTTATGTATCACAAACCGATATGGTTGCTACTGTTTTTATAAGTTTAAGTACTGTTGCAATTATTATTTTAGTTATACTTGGAGTTTTAGCATTTTTTACTCAATAGGTGATTCAATAAACTGAACAACCTATTTTTACCAAATTTATTAAGATGTAGATTGGAGAAGAGTATGAAAAACACTGAAGCAGCAAAGAAAAGAATCTACGAGATAATCGAAGTATCTAGTAAAGATGATAAAGCGGGATCTTATTATGACAAGATGATGTTAACAGCGGTTATTATTGGTTTAGTACCTTTAACTTTAAAGTCTGAAAACACCTATTCTATTATTATTAATTACTTCACTTCCTTTATTTTCTTTTTTGATTATATTTTAAGAATATATACATCGGATTACAAAATGGGTATTAAGCATTATAAAGCATATTTATATTATGCATTTACACCATTAGCAATCATAGATTTATTGGCGGTAATACCTATATTCTCTATTTTTTTTACAACGCACACCTTAGTTAGAATTTTTAAGCTTTTTAGAGTTGCAGTTTTACTTAAGCTTATTAGATATTCAAAGACTATGGTTATTATGACTAATGTCCTTCATCGAGTAAAAACACAGCTTATAGCTGTTTTGATGTTAACTGGAATTTATATTGCGGCATCAGCAATGTTCATTTTCCAGTTAGAGCCATATTTGTTTGGTAATTTTTTTGATGCACTTTATTGGGCTACAATATCAATTACTACTATTGGTTATGGTGATATATCACCTGTATCTGATTTAGGACGTCTTATTACTATGATTTCCGCTTTGGTTGGTGTAGCACTTATTGCTCTCCCATCTGGTATCATAACAGCAGCTTATATGGACGAGATAAAGAAACATAAATAATATTATTTAGATAAAACATTTCTACAAAACAAAAACAGGATAAGTACACTTAACAAATCAAATTGTCTGTGTCTTACCCTGTTTTTTTACTTTTTTTTACTGTCTTTTATCTATTATCTTTTACTATTTTTTTAGCAATTACTTTACAGCACCGCACTCACATATATATCTTCCTGTGAACACTTCTTCGTCATAGGCTGCTCTTATTAAAGTTTTCTCCTTTTCATAATAAGTCACCCAGATATATTTACCATAAGTAGAAGAACATTTATACATTGTCCATTCTTTTCCATTGATTATAGTTTTATATTTTGAAGCTAACTGATGTTTTGAAATATCCTTCCAAGTAAGATCCTCTCCACACTGGCCACAATAAATATGTTCTTCAAGCTTCTGAACTGGAGTTACTTTTTCCTCATATACTGCTTCATGATGTATAGTTCTTGTCTCTGGCTGCCATTTGTGTGAATGATTATGCTGCTCATCTAAAGCTCTCTTATATATATCCTTAGTGTTAGTAAGTGCATCTGCCATAGGGATAGGATCGCCCTTTTTAACAAGCTTTATCTGAATAGCCTCTAATCTGTATCCGTATCCAGAAGTACCAGATGGTCTACCATTGCATGTCCAACCCATCCATCCAAATTTTTGAGAATGAACACGGTAGTATACATCATAATAATTACTTATTTCGCCTGTCAAAACAATTTCGATAACCTCAAGTCTTTTAGCCTGTCCAACGGTTCCTGCAACCTCACCACTTGCCGACCATTTTGCCCAACCGATACCCTGAATATGAGCACAGTACATTAAATTCCCATCATACATGCCTCGATCTAAGGAAATCTGTATACCTTCAAGACGTTTTGCCTGACCTGTTGTTCCTGAAGTCTGACCATTTGTCAACCACTTTTGTTCCCAGCCATAGGTCTGTCTATGAACACGATATGAAAGAGTCGGTACCTTGTCCTTTTCTTCCTTAGGTATTATCTGAACTCTAACTTCTTCAAGACGTTTTGCCTCTCCTGTTGTTCCGGCTACCGCGCCATTATATACCCACCCCTGTGAGTCACCATAGGTTTGAATATGTACTCTGTATCTTACACTGTAATGCTTTGCAAGTTCACCAGTTAATCGGATTTTTATTCCTTCTAATCTTTTGCTTTGTCCACTGGTTCCAGCATCTTCGCCACCACTAACCCAAGGCATCCATCCAATTCCTTGAACATGAACCTTATATTCAATACCACCATCATAGCCAGTATTGTTAAACAATTTGATATTAACGCGTTCTACACGCTTTGCCATTCCTCTTGTACCTAAAACTAAGGTTTGAATACCTTGATTCATCTCTATCTTCTGCGGCACATCACCAAAGGTCTGTACATGTGCCTTTCCACTTAATGATAGCTTCTTAGTATCAACTGTGCTTTGTGCTGCAAATGTAACTGGTGTAATAGTATTGACTATTAAGCATATTAGCACTATTGCAGAAGCTACTTGCTTTATAAATTTATGTCCTTTTTCACTCATACTAGTCTCCCCTCTACTTTAATTAAATATACTTTGACCAAAACTTCTTATTAAACATTTTATCCATTTTAAGAATAGCAAATGCTTCGTCTTCATTAATATATCCAATTCTATCTAACATTGTAGCCGAAATGGATGGTAGATATGAGCTCATCTTAGTTGTATTAAATAAACCACTACTTACAGAGGCCTGGCTTATCTGATCTAGCATAAACTGCATATCAATATTCCCATTAACCACATTTTCCTGCTTAATCTGCTTTTTCAAATTCTTAATATCACCAACTGTGTATTTAAGATTATCGCAGATAGTATAGAATAATGAATTTGCATCCTGGCGTCCCTTCTTACTTTTGCTTATTGCAAAAAAGCCTTTCTCAGCTATATAAACAACTGGTAAAACAGGAATATATGGATCATTAGTAAATAATACGCACAATAATGTTTCACTGTTTTCGGCCTGTAACTTAGCATCTGTAGTATATCCAACTGCAAATATATCTGCCGCATCTACAATTACCCCCTCGTATTCTGTTGAGGCGAAAAACTTATCAGTATATGCCGCACCTAGTGTTGTAGAATAAAGTGATTTTGACAACTTATCAATAATACCAGCTGCTTCTTGATCACCAAGATTCTTATAATTATCACTTGCTACTTGTAACTCTGATTTACTAATTCCTGATTTATTAGCGTATTTTTCTAATATAGCATCTCTATGATCTACAATCTGTCGCATTTCATCTGGAGTATACTCTTTTCTCAATACTTTACTTGCATACTGAATATATCCCTTAATTGGTTCCTCTAAGGCCTTCTTTTCATTGTATTCCTTATCGTAACAAGCATCACACTTATTACCATTTAAATTAATTCTTTTTGTAAATGTACATCCACACACCTCACATACATATTCCTTCTTTGAAAAAAGTCCCATATCATTTTCCTCCTAAATTCAGTTAATAATTGTTTCTAACTTCTATTTTTTATCTGTTCCTATTCTACCTCATATAAAAAGAGATTTTTTCACCTCAACTTTACACAAAAATGCAAAAGGAGATTATTATAAACTAAAAATAATAATCTCCAAAAAAGCTTCTCTATATAATATATTTTGACTACATCTGTACTTCCTACCTAGTCATAGTTCTTATAAGTACCTTTTCTCTAATAATCCATACCACAGAAAATAAAAATCCTATTAAACCAACCTTAACAAAATCACAAGACAATATTAACGCTGAAACTTCCCTATTCATTAGTGGTAGTTTATTTAAATGAACTCCACTTCTTTCTATTAATCCAACCAATAGCAGGCCTGCATGAACAAATGCAGACATATACCAGTGTTTATTCTTTTCAAGATAAAGCCTGATAGCTGTAGTATCAACACCCTTTATCAAAGAATACTGATATAAAAATGCGCTACTAATAGTAATACATAATGCAGTAATCCACCTATACTGAGATAAACTTAACAAAAATGCTTCACTATCTCCTGGCATTACTGTATAAATCAGCTTTACTATAATAATTCCAAGTGCACTACATATAAATGACGGATAGCTGAACACCATTAAAACTATGAAGAGAGCCAACTTCCACATCGTAAAACCTGTTGTAATTATATATACCAAACCTATAAATGTAACCACGACATCAAAGGCCTCTGAACTTCCTTGGTACCGCATAAGATTAGCTGCATATAATCCAAAGCCAAACAAAATAAAACTCCATATATCAAACTTCATTCGATAGCCAGGTACTATTTCTGGCATAAAATTAAAAAAGAAGCTAACTATTCCAAACAACAATAATAAACTTCCAATTGTTAATGTCAAATTGTTATGTCTTATCTTAAATACTACGCTTTCTCCATACTTAATCACAGATAAATCCTCGATCATGTCCTCGATAACTTGATAACGGTCATCAGGATTAAAAGCACACATATATGTAATAATTTCATACAATTCTTCACAATCATTTGCAGGCTTAGGTAGCACATACCCCTGACTATACTGAAGCTTTGAATTGGCAACATAACTATTAGATGACGGGAAATGTAGATTATTTAGTAAAAGATACATAAGCATACCAAGGGAATAGATATCTGCTGTATTATCATACTTGTCGTCCTTAGAACTAACCACCTCTGGCGCACCGTATCCATTAGTAAATGCTATGGTGCTTGCCATTCCATCATCTGTTACAACAGCAATACCAAAATCTCCTAGCTTATAGCATTTATTCTTAGTATCATAAAAAACATTTTCAAGTTTAACATCTCTATGAAGAAGATTTCTTTTATGAGCAACAAGTAATGCTTTACCTATATCTAATGATATTTTATATATTTCGTCTATATATTTTTCAAGGCTTTCTGGCTGCTCTAGCCACATAGGAAAAAGTCTAAATTTCATAGAGCCATCTCTAGTTATAACTGGCTCTAATTTTTCCATAACAACAAACTGAAGAACTAAAATATTACCTTCCTTTGCTTCATCAACCACAGCTATTTTTTCTACAAAATCCTTTTTTTTACGTTCTACCTCTATAATATTATTGTTATTATCAAGTAAAAGTTTCAGTTCGCAGTAATCATATAGTTTAACCACATTAGGATTGTATCTGCCAAGTTCCTTTTGTATACTGACAGATTTAAAAAACTCCTCCGAGTCAACATTCTTATTGCCAAAACCTATCACTTTAATTGCATAATCATTATTACTATAATATCTTTCACTGGCCGCATAAACATTGGCATACCCACCACTTCCAAGAATAGAAAAGCCACTGTCTCCTTCAAAAAAGCAATACCTTACAAAAGGAAGTTCAAGCTTATTCAATTGTACAAGAATATGATTTATTTCATCATTAGTCCAAATTGATTTCATCATCGTCCTCGTAATCTTCATAAACATCTTGTATATAAGACGCATAAATACTTAGTCTATTACTTTTTAAACAATAAATTCCTTCACCTATAATTCCCATTACAATTAAATGAAAAACGTTTATTGCCTTTGGTATAGCAAACCCCAACCCCTTAACTATCGATAAAAGTATACCGCAAACAAAAATAGCCAAGTAAATACCATACATCATAAGAATACTCACACATGCTTCTAACTCAGTTGCAATGCCATAATAAATTCGTAAAAGCAAATACTCAAAAATCACTTCTAATAATATAATGGCAAAAATCCAACTTAAATCATATTTATCAAAAAACGCTAAAACATAATTTTTCTTCAATATAACCGCAAGTATCCAGCAAGTAGTTGCTATTGAACTAGAGAAAATAAGCAGCTGACTTCCGGTCAACAAACACCCAAGCATTAATATATGTGGCAAGGTTAATCCTACATAGTGTATAGAATATACACTTAATCCTACCACTATAAAACCAAAAAATATGTGGAAATCTCTAATTTTTATAAATATAATCTCTATAAGAAACATAATTGGTAAAATAAAGAATCGCCAATCATTTACTATTACTGACTCACTATGAATACTTCCAATAAAAAAATACATCAAAATTGGAATAATAATCCCCAATAATATGCAACTTTCATTATACTCACGACTTATTTTTTTCTCTTCCAAAATGCGCTGATACCTAGTCATATTTTCTAAACCAGAATCATTTTTATGTGAGGCATCTTTATATGAAGTATCTTCATATAAATCACATCTATTAGAAACCAAATCACCAGATATATCATCTGCCAAATTGCGCCAGGTATTATTCTTCGATTCCTTAGTAGAATCACGATATGTCTCAGTTTCTATATCAAAATACTCTAGTTCTATATCAGAAGAATTATTATCAGCCTGCATTAATGCAACTAAATCCATAATAACCTCAGTCATTGACTGATATCTATCCTCAGGATTATAAGCACACATCTTTCTAATAATTCTATTCATTCCTACTGAAGCTTTCTTTGGTGCTGGAAATGCCAACTCATCACTATACTGCACCTTCTCGGAATAATATCCATTAGAAAACGGAAAACACAAATCATTTAACAAAAGATAAAGAGTTATACCAAATGAATAAATGTCCGCTGTAACATTATAGTTTTTACTAAGTCTTCTCTCTATCTCTGGCGCACCATATCCATCTGTATAGACCACAGTTTCAGCACTTCCACCTTCGGAATATTTTGCAATTCCAAAATCACCAAGCTTAAAGCATTTATCATATTTATCATAAAATATATTTTCTAATTTAATATCCCTGTGCAAAATATTATTTTGGTGAGCCATTTGAAGCGCCTGTCCAATTTGGAGAGCAAACTGAATCACTCCCTCTTCGCTCTTCAAATTATCATTAATAATACTTGCATTTTTATATTTATCTTTAACGATAATCTCATCCACAAGCTCCATAAGTATAAGCTGCAAATGAACCCCTTCAGATTCAGATTCTTCAGTTATATTCTCCGTTGTCTCTAATATCTGACCATTAATATCTAAGTTAACTACTAATTCCTTTGCATCAAGAATTCTACAAACATACTTACATTTTTCTGCTAGTATTTTCTGATATCTTGTAGTATCCCAAAACTGTTCCGAAGTCATGACGTGACGCTCTAAGCCGATAACCTTTATTACATAATGCTTGCTATGGTTACTTTTTTGCACCATTGCGTATACACTAGAAAAACCACCTCTACCTAATAGCTGTGGCTTCTCATCTACTTTATGCATTTCAAATTCTGGGAAAAGCTTTCCCATTTTGTCTAACCGGCAAAGAATACTCTCTGCCGTTGTTTTTTCAAAAGTCAACATACATAACCTCGTACATTAGTTATTATCCATTATTGTAAGCTTACCTGAAAGATACGTAATATCTCCCATATAGATTGCTATTCCACTGTCTAGTTTAACAATCATTCCCTTAGCAGGGTTGATGAACACATTAGCGTTGTTTCCATCAAAGAGTGTAAGCTTTGACATCCCCTTTGTATCTGCAACTCGCCATTCATCACCATAAGAATACTTTGAAAACATTGCCCATATAGTCTTTGAATTAATGATAGCTTCCTCACCACCACCAAATACAAATACATCTCCATCATTTAATGCTATAGGCTTTACTCTTCCACGTATTCCCCTTTTGATTTTTTTGTCATTATAAACGGTACCATTTTTTCCATTACCATCAATATAGAACCATACTCCATCCATATTCTGGAATCTTCCATGCTTCCTACTTACTGTAGAAGAATGGAATTTTATATCAGGAACATTATCCTTACAGGTTCTTCCAACTTCCCATACATTCTTATCATCAAGCTGATATGTACTAAGCATACCGTTTTCTATTACAATCAAATTATTCATTATTCTACCATTCATCATCAATCTCCGGCAATTCTGAAATAAAAGATTCAACCTCCGGAATATCTAATTCTTCAAGTATGTGTCTAGCATATCTAAGCAACTCATCTGGATCATAATCATCAGATGACTCATCAAGTACATTGTTCAAGCTAGCATCCTCTAATATAAACATTATAACACTTTCAAATATATTCTTGGCACATAATGGTTCCATATGCGCTAATTGAAGCATTTTATCAATCTGCTCATGATCCATACTAAGATGTAATCCAAGTGAAATAATTTTATTTCTTGTAGGATACCATTTCTTTTGATTAATTGCAGACACACACTGCCTTAAGGATGACGACCATTCCTGGCTCTCTGCTAATTCAAAAACATTACCATTAGTGACACCATAATTGGCTTCTATGCACATCTTCACATAAGTATAAAACTTATGATATGACATTGTAAAAATAGCATTATTATCAGTGATAAACTGTTCTAATTCATCCTCGTTTTGAACCTCGGATAGCTTTACATCAAACTTACTAGTAGTAAGATTCTCAGTATCACCATCATCACTCCTTATAATTGTCTCTTTTATTTTATTCAGAATATAATCATACTTATCAATAGTTTCATTTCCATAGTTTTTGTTTATAACAAATATGCAAATACAGTCTTCTAAGCTCTTTGAATAAAGTGCTGGATACTGACCATAACGCATAAGCAGCTGATTCATATGCTCTAAATCATAGTGTGCTGCCATACCAATTCTTAAAAAAGTTTCCCTACTCTTAGGAATGGAACCCTTACACCATTTATCTACTGATACTCTGCTTACCTTACATAATTCAGCAAATTTTGACTTTGTATATCCATTGATTTTAATAATCTCTTTTATTTTTTTCTCCCACTCTTCCTGTTGATTAACCATAAGCGGAAAAATCTTTGTTTTAAATTCTTCTATATCTTCACATCTGGATATCTCATCTTTTATATAAATTGTTTCTAAACTATTTCTCTTTTGTGTTTCCAATGTAAGTTTCTCCTTATGATATAATTATTATGTTATTTTATTATTTATATTGACTTTATTATATCTTATCTAATAATAGGTTAAAACTCTTTTTTATATGCAAACTTATCTCTATGCATATTCTTTTTCAGCCTTCATAATAGGGATAATAGGTAATATAAATAATACTGCTAATGCAAAAGCAAAAGTTAACATTCCCCAAAATAAACACATAGGAAATGTACTTGAAACAAATCCCCACTTAGCTATGCCTAAGGCCATCTTTATGGCAGTTACCAAACCAGCGAATATGTAAGCTACGAATGCTAATAATAAACCTACCGAAATCAGTATAGTCTCCACACTTTCATTACCAGTATCTTTAAACTCCATCCAATATCCAATCACTGAGCATATTGTTGATACTAATCCAATTACCTTTGCTATTAAAAATCTGTTCATATTATTATTCTCCTTTGTTATACAATTATTATTTTTAAATATTTAACAAGCGCTTGTTTATGAACTTATATTACACAAAATATCTAATGTATTTTTCAAGCAAAGTTTACACTGATAATTATAATAATCGCAGCGATTACAATAACACCCAGTACATTTAATAATATCTGTGGTATCTTCCTCTTAACAAAGTTTTTTCTTCCCGAAAAATATTCATCTCTTGTATTATTTTTTATCTTCGCAAATAATCCCTTAAAAGTTCTGTCGTAACCAATCCAGTCAAAATGCTTATTAAAGTCATCTGCAAAGAAAAACACCATAATAAAGGCAGCAATAGCTGGTCCGATGTAAAATACAAATGCCAATCCAAGCACAGCTATAGATAATAATACAATCCTAACATTCCCTAAATGATCTGCATCTACCATATCATACACTACATCAAGCCATTGCTTTTTTGATAATAGCTTCGCAAAAATCCTATAATCATCATGGAATCCAAGAAATTTCGGAAAAATATTATTCGAAACAATAAATGCAGCTATTGCAGCAGGAATAGCATATAGCTTTATTGATTTAAAAAATGTCTTAAATACATAGAATATAAAGTACATTACAAACAATGGCCAATAGATTAAGCCATGTATAAGTTTTACCCCAAACGGTAATTTTGCATTATTAGTATTATATCCTACCTTTTTATCTACCTTATCAACAATTTTATTTGTATTAGCTTTCTTTTGTGCCTTTTTAAGAATGGAATTTATTCCACTATTGCTGATACCAAAATTATCATACATAATTTCATAATAGTTTTGAATAAAATCCTTATCTCCCTGAAATTTATATTCCCTATATGCTATATCAACTATTCCCTCTAAAGTTTCCTTCTTCATATTTACAAAAGCAAACATAAACGGAGTTAAATTAGGATATTTAATTAATAATTTAAATTCAGGTATATTATCACTTACATCCTGATATCCACCTAATTGTTCAAAGATATTAAACAAGTCCACTAAGCTATTATACTCAGCACCTCTATCCAACCTGTCCACATAAATTTCTTGTCCTCTTTTATGCATTAATTTAGAAAATGATTCTGCATCAGATACATCATTAATTTCCAAATAATCATACAAGCTATTTCCTAGCCCATTATATCTTTTACATAGCTCTTCACTTTTCTTTGCTTCATTATAGGAATCAATTGCTGTCTTTATTTTAATAATTGTTTTTTTCTCAAAAAGATTAACAATAACGTTACTTTTCTTCTTAACCTCATTACTGTCATCCTCGTTATTGTCCTCCTTTTCTCCAACAGCATTTCCATGGATTTTTAATTCCTTAGAAAGCATATCCATAATTGCTTTTTGATTTTTTCTTTCTTCTTTATAGTAATCAAAGAAGAATTCTATATCTGAATTTCTTATTTTCTTTGTAGTTGCAACTAAAGAAAAATACTCTCTGGCAAAATCAACAGATCTGTTAATATCCTGATTTTCTGCTGATTTAGAACCACTATAATAATCAAATAAATTCTTTCTTATAGACTTGTCTCTAAGAATTGCCTCGTATTTGGCAGCATTTTTTAACCTTTCGCTATCTCTAATAGCATTTTTTTCATTTGCACCATTTACACTTATATTCCACTTTTTAACTGTTGCTTCTATCTTCGAAGTTAACTCTTCATCAGATATATCCTTCTTATCTATGCCATATAGCTTAAGAATTTTCTCCTTATCTATATCAATATTGTATTTATTTAATATAATCTCTCGTATATCAGCCATTTTTCTCTCCTCGCGCTATCTTCTTTAGATATTATCTACCTTTGCCACAATCAGACCTAACAATTGCTGATATTTTTCTTCAAAGAAATTGCCTAAACTCTCGAACACGTATTCAATGTATTCTACAACTTCTTCAAATATGGAAAATACTTTTTCAAGGAAAAAACCAGCTATTCCCAATATATAAATACCACCTAAATCAAGAATAACTAGCAAAATTCCTATTTCGATAATGAATGCAACTATACCCTGCTCAAAAAGTATACCTGCAAAACTAACAAAGAGCACAATAACACCACTACCAATCAGTGAACCTACCATAGCAATTATCAGTATTCCACCGACTGCAAGAACAGCATCAAGGGCTGAAACTATAACTCTAGCTGCTACTGCTAATAAAAAGAACACAGCTGTAATTATAGCCAACCAAAAAATCACGAAAACTGTCATTATAATTCTCCTTTTTTATACATCAATTTACTATTCAATGTTGGCAGTAGACATTCTCTGTACAGCTTCGCTCAACTCAGTATCAGACATTTGATTTGACAATTTAAATGTTGTATCTAGCTTTGAATGATATAACATCTCCTCAGCAACCACATGTATAGTTCCTGAATTATCTAGACTTAAAGTTACATTTACAGCTGTTCCCTTAGGTACTGCCCTTGTAAAACTCATTTTAAAATCAGTTATAGGTTTTCTATCTTCTATTTTCATTACACGCTCTGTACTTCTGCTTTCAAATAACTTTAATGATAAACCATCTTGATTATCGACAGAGGTTCCGTATGTATCAAATTTTGATGCTGGCAATTTATCATTTATCATAAGCATATTTTCTATTACCAATTCATTACCATGTAACACAGCTATACCATATGTTCTTGATAGTACATTAGTTATATTAATCATCACATCCCTAGATCCACTATTTCCTGACATAAGATATTTTTGCTCAAGAACTTTATTACCAATATTTTCCTCCTTAAGTTCCTCAGCTGTTTTACCTACTTTTGCCGCTTCCTGCTCTACAAAATCATTAAATGCTTTTTCATTGCTTGCATATATAGCTGCACCCTTAGCTACAGCTTCATCTGGATCAGATAAAACAGCAGTAATACCATAATCTCGTTGTATCATATTAGCTACCTGTGGCATCTTAGAAGATCCGCCTACTAACAAAAATTTATCTATATTGCTTAATAAACATCCCTTTTCCTTTGCAGCAATAAGACTGCTATCAAGCAAATTCTTAGTTCGATTAAGTAAGCCCTCTGTGAGCTCATCATACTTTTCTCTAGTTAATTCTTCTCTTAATCTTCCTGCTGGACCGTTTACTGATATGTTAACCTTTTCTCTCGCTGTTAAAGCCTTCTTCCAAGTTTCAACATCTACATATAATGCTGAAATTGTTTCAGGATCCTCTGTTAAATCCTCTCCATATTCAGCTTCGTACCTCTCACATACATAATCCATCAAACACTCATCCCAGTCCTTACCACCTAACTGGTCATCACCACCTGTACATACAACAGAAATATTTCCTTTATTAATATCCATTACTGTTATATCGAAGGTACCACCACCTAAATCATATACAAGTACAGTTTCTTTTTTATCTCCACCTGAAACACCATAGCTAATGGCTGCAGCTGTAGGCTCATTTATTATATTAAGCACATTAAGTCCAGCTAATTCACCTGCAGTCTTTGTGGCATGACGCTCATTTACTCCAAAATAAGCTGGACAAGTAATAACAACATCCTTTATTTCCTCTCCATCTTTAATAACACCAACCTGCTTTAATTCATCATTGGCATCCTTTACAAGCTTCTTTAATATCATTGAAGATATCTCTGGTGCATGATAAGTTGTTCCATTTAAAACTACTGTATCTTTCTCTTTACCCATTTTTCTCTTAATAAACTGAACAGTTTTATCAGGCTCAACCTCAAGTGATCTTTTAGCTTCCATACCAACAACAATATTGCTTTCTGATTCCACCATAACAACAGATGGAGTTGTCAAATCTCCGTCACTATTTTTTAATACAGTTGCCTTTCCATATTCATCAATATAAGATATACACGAATATGTAGTTCCTAAATCAATTCCAAATACATAGCTCATTTTGTTTTTCTCCTTTTATCCTTTTTTTGTAATTTTTTACAGGTTTATCCTGTACTGCCTATTTGCTTCTTCTTAGTTTTTCAGCATACCTTTTGAATACTTTCTATGTATCCATTGTAGAAAATAGTCATAGGCTATATTCTTGTTAAGGTTGTTTATACTGATACACAATAACTCTCTCTGGTATAAGAACCTTATCCTTTTTCTTATATCCTTCACTCAAGCTTTCCTTTATAGTTTTATCTAAGGTAACATCATCTGTTATCTCAAGCTTAGGCTGATGCAAGGCTGGGTCAAAGTTTTCTCCTGGTTCAGTCCTATAAGGATCAACGTTCTGCTGTTCTAGTAAATCTGTTAAATCTTCACTTATATAGACGTACTCTCTTCTTATTTCATCCCCAGACATATCTTCAAAATTATCTTTATTAATAAGCTTAAGCATATCCTTCCTAACTTTTATCACTGCCTTCATAAGCTGATCTGAGAATCTTTCCGCAGAATCCTTCTTATAATACTCAAGCTCAGAATGTAACTTATCAATCTGCTGGTCCTTTACTTCAATCTGATTTTTCACAAGATTCTCAATAAACTGATACTGCTCTCTTGTATTTAGCAAAATCTCTAAAATTTCCTGCCTTGTAACATCTTCATCTGCCTCATCATAGTTTTCAAAGTTATCCATTTCTTCTTGGTCATCACTATTGCCACTATTAAACAAACCCATTCTCATCCTCCCTTTCGTTGCATAAATATTATTCAAGTCTCATCCAAACAGACTTAGCTTATTTTATTATTGCATATTTTTATAATTCATTTTTCACCGCAAGTTTACAGTCTGAAAATGACACAATTTGTTGCTTGACAATTATTGGTACTTACATTATTATCATCAAGAATGTTCAATTATATTTCTTTATACATTCTACTAATCAGGTGATATCTCACTGACTATTTCAATTATTATAAAATCTATGCTAATAAAGGATGGTACCTTAAGTGAAGAAACATTTAAAAGACCTTAATATCATTGACAACTTTTTATTCAACGAATTAATGCTTCAAGAAGACAAAGAACAAGCCAAAGAATTTGCCCGCTTAGTTCTAGAACCTATAATAAAAAAGAAAATTGGCAAACTAGAAATCGAAGGACAAAAAATAATCCAAGGAATTGATACCGGTAAACGCGGTATTCAAATGGATGCTTATATAAAAGTTTACGAGAATTCTGCTGGAGAAGAAATGGCAGATGTATCCATATCGTCAATCCCTATAATATACGACTTAGAGCCGAATAAAATTGTAGGTAGCGAAGAAAAGAGAGCTCGTTTATATCACTCAATTATTGATGCAAATATAACAAAATCTAATAGCAAATACGATGAATTATATATTATTCTCCTTCTCCCGTATGATCCATTTGGCTTATCTAGAATGATGTATACTATCAGACAACAGTGTATAGAAGAACCAGCTATGCCATATAATGATGGGGCAACAACCATCTTCCTGAACGCATATGGAACAAAAGATATTCCTAGTAAAAAGCTTTCTGATATGCTAAAATATCTAGTAGATAGCTCAGAAGATAACGCAGTGAATCCTGAGCTTATTAAGTTACATAACATGACCAAGGTAATCAAAGATAATAGCATGATTGAGGTGAAATATATGCAGTCTTGGGAAGAAAAGGAATATTACAAACAACCAGGTATAAAAATTGGCCTAGAAAAAGGTATATCTCAAGGTATATCTCAAGGAAAACTCATTTCTTTGGCTGAAACTATATTGGAAGAATTAATTACCTACGGTGATGTAGATGAAGAACTCAAGAATACTATCAAAACTGAGGAAGATATTTCAATACTGAAAAGCTGGTGCAAACTTTCCATGACAGTATGCAGTATTGACGAATTTAAAACTAAGATGAATAAACCAAGTTAATCGAAGATAATAGCATGATTGAGGTGAAATATATGCAGTCTTGGGAAGAAAAGGAATATTACAAACAACAAGGTATAAAAATCGGTCTGGAAAAAGGTATATCTCAAGGTATATCTCAAGGTATATCTCAAGGAAAACTCATTTCTTTGGCTGAAACTATATTGGAACAATTAATTACCTACGGTGATGTAGATGAAGAACTCAAGAATATTATCAAAACCGAGGAAGATATTTCAATATTAAAAAGCTGGTGCAAGCTTTCCATGACAGTATGCAGTATTGACGAATTTAAAACTAAAATGAATAAATCAAGTTAATTCCTTATCATTTTTTCTGCGCTCTGCTGGTATTTTGTCTAACTATTACAGTAAATACTTTATGAGGTCTCTGATTTTATTTTCAAGAATTTATTATATAAAACAAAAAAAGAAGCTGCGTGCTAATCATAGCTTAATACGACAGCTTCTTGAATCTTTTATATCAAATTATATATTCCTCAATACATCTAACCTACAATACTTCTTTTTCCTCATCAATCACCTAGGCTATATTTATAACACAAGCTATATCCTGATATAATAATTTAAAAAATCACTTAGTAACAAAAGCTACACTTTTATTACTTTTTATTCCTCCGTAGTTATTTGAAGGTGCTTTCGAACCTTTTGACAATATAACTACTTGTATACCTTCTAATCTTTTAGCCAATTTAGCTGTACCAGACTCTTCACCATTCTTTGCCCAGCCTAACCATCCAAAAGATTGTGCATGCACGCGATAATATACATCATATTTCTTAGCCATTTCTCCGTATAATCTTATTCTTATTCCCTCAAGTCGCTTAGCTTGCCCTGATGTCCCTGACATTTCACCATCTCGTTTCCATTTTTTTTCCCAACCATATGACTGAATATGTGTCATATATTCAATTCCACCAGCACATCCCTTATTGCTAAGTTTTATATTAATTCCCTCTAAACGTTTTGCCATGCCTGTCGTTCCAGAAACCATACCGTTTACAACCCATTTTTGCCATCCCAATGTCTGTACATGCGTTTTATACATAATATTAGTCTTGTCTTCATAACCTGGTATATCTATTTTCTCTGACTTTTTTTCTATATATGCTAGCTTAGAATTTACACTCTTTGAAGCATACACTCCTTTGTAATCTAGTTCTGGAGCCTTCTCTCCCTTTTTTACAACAACTATTTGAATTGCTTCAAGTCTTTTAGCATATCCTGACGTACCTGCCGGTGCACCGTTTTTTGCCCATGCCAGCCAGCCGTAGCTTTGTGCATGCACACGATAATACACATCATATTTATCCTTATCAGAACCTGTCAACTTTATCTTTATAGCTTCAAGTCGCTTAGCCTCTCCTCTTGTTCCACTCTCTTCACCATTTGAAGACCATGCCAACCAGCCATATGATTGGCAATGAGTTGTATATTGAATTCCTAATTTATTATTTCCTGTTACATTTACTTTTATTCCTTCTAATCGCTTAGACTGACCCAATGTACCAGCCATATCACCATTATACTTTATTCCTTGACTGTCACCATATGTTTGAACGTAGTTTATATGAAATAATCTATCACTTGTTTATGTGGAACGAGTATCCCTTTATTTTCAAAATAATTCACCATTTTTTAATAGAGTTTTACCGTTTTTACAAAAGCAAAAAGACGATAAATCAAGAAAAATTCTTAATCTATCGTCTAATTTTCTCTTATATTAGCAATATGTTAATTCACATACTATGCCTGCTCATTCATCTTAGCAAGTTTTGCTGTCTGATCAGCCGCTATACAAGCATCAATAATCTCCTGAATATCTCCATTCATAATCTTATCAAGCTTATACAATGTAAGTCCAATTCTATGATCAGTTACACGGCCCTGTGGGAAGTTGTATGTTCTTATCTTCTCTGAACGATCACCTGTACCTACCTGACTCTTTCTAAGATCAGCCTCAGCGTCGTGACGTTTCTGCATCTCAATATCAAGAAGCTTAGCCTTAAGTAATGCAAAAGCTTTGGCTTTATTCTGTAACTGTGACTTTTCAGTCTGACTATATACAACAATACCAGTCGGATAGTGAGTTAAACGAACTGCAGAGTCAGTTGTATTAACACACTGACCACCATTACCAGAAGCACGCATAACATCAATACGAATATCCTTTTCTGGAATATCAATTTCATCCATCTCATCAGCCTCTGGAAGAACTGCTACACTGGCTGTTGAAGTATGAATACGTCCACCTGATTCAGTTTCAGGAACACGCTGTACACGATGCACACCACTCTCGTATTTAAGGACAGAATATGCACCATTACCAGTCACCATAAAAGTAACTGATTTCATACCTCCAATACCAATTTCTTCAACTTCCATAAGCTCTGCCTTCCATCGTCTGCTTTCTACATAATGAACATACATACGATACAATTCAGCAGCAAATAATGCAGCTTCATCTCCACCTGCACCTGCACGAATTTCAACAATAACGTTTCTCTCATCGTTAGGATCCTTAGGAAGAAGTAAGATTTTAAGCTCCTGCTCACATGTCTCCACCTGTGCCTTTGCACTATTAAGCTCCTCCTTGAGCATCTCTCTCATGTCTTCATCATTTTCTTCATCTAACATCATGAGACTATCTTCAATTGTCTGCTTTGCATCTTTATATTCAAGATATTTATCTACTATTGGAGCAAGATCACTTTGTTCCTTCATAAGTAATCTGAACTTATCCTGATTAGATATAACTGCAGGATCACTTAATTGAGCTTGTAATTCTTCCAATCTTGCAACCAAATCTTCTAATTTATCAAACATTGTTTTCCTCCCAGACTAAAATAAATAAATCCAATCCGATTAACTATATCTTGCCAAAACGATTCTGTCAAGACCTGCGTAATCTTTTATTAGTTTTATATCGTGATACCCTTCCCTTTCGAATAAGGCTTTCACTGCTTCATATTGATTGTACCCAATTTCAAAAATCAAACATCCACTATCCTCAAAATAATTTTTTGCTTTTGATATTATCTCTCTATAGAAGAATAAACCATCCTCTAAACCATCTAAAGCAAGCCTTGGTTCAAAGCATTTTACATCTTCCATAAGCTTGTCTATCTCTTCAGTTTCAATATAAGGTGGATTTGAAATAATCATATTAAATCTGCCACTAATATTACTAAACAGATCTGTCTGAACAATATCACAAGCTGCATCATATGTATTATTATTTCGTGTAGATATTTCAATAGCAACAGGAGAAATATCTCCTAATACCACTTTATCATCATATCCCTTTTGCTTACGCAATATACTATAACTTATTCCAATACAGCCGCTTCCACAACAAAGATCTAAGACTCTCATACTCTTATCAAAAGATTGTTTAATCGCTTCTTCAACAAGTAATTCAGTTTCTGGTCTAGGAATCAACACTCCTTCAGAAACATAAAATTCCAGCCCCATAAACTCCTGGGAATTAGTAATGTATTGGCAAGGATAAAGTGTCTTTCTCTTGTTGATTACATTCTGAAATAATTTATTTTGTTCTTCAGTAGCTTCTTTATCTAAGCACATAAAATAGTCACTATATAATACGTTAAGCACATATGTAATAAGCACCTTAACATCACTTTTATAGGTTTCTATTCCTGCTTCCTTAAGAACAGCTTCACCATATTGTACAAGTTCTTTAACCTTCATATTGTCCTCACTTAGACTTTCTTTCTTCTTCTAAATATTTTCTCCAGTCAAGAACACCTTCAACAGATTTAATTGCAACCTCAACCATATCTGGAGTAGGCTCTAATGTAGTAAATCTCTGTATCAAAAGGCCTGGCTTGCTAAGTAAATTAGCAATTAAAGATTCGCTTTTCCCCGCATATCTAATAAACTCATAAGATATACCTGCAATAACAGGAACCAAAAGCAATCTATATATTAATCTTAATAAAACTGTATCTGTTTTAATGCACATAAATACTAAAATACTAACAAGCATAACTATAAACAAAAAGCTTGTTCCACATCTTTTATGAAATCTTGAAGCCTTCATAACATTTTCAACTGTTAAATCATTTCCATGTTCAAGACAATTAATTGTTTTGTGCTCTGCCCCATGATACATAAATGTTCGTTTTATATCTTCCATTCTAGAAATAAGCCATATATACGTCATGAATATTATTAGTCTTATTATGCCCTCAATAAGTCCTAATACAAAATGATTCGTAATCATATCATCTACCAAAGACGCAATCCATGCTGGCAAAAGCATAAATAGTCCTACTGCCATAACAAGGGACATTGCAACAGTACAAAATATCATAACACTGTCAGAATCTTTCTTTTGTTTTTCTTCGAATTCCTTAGTTACTTTCTCAATGTCTAAGCCTTTTTTAGTTGCTTTTTCAATTACCTTCTGTTTTTTCTTTTCTAATCTCTTCTTTTCTTTTACTGTTTCCTCTTCATCTTCATAGAAATCAGCAGAGAATGTAAGAGTTTTTATACCTATTACCATTGATTCAACAAAATTAAATATACCTCTTAATATAGGTAACCTTAAAATCTTGTGTTTTTGAATAGCAGGTACGTAATCTTTAACATCAACTATTATTTCCTGATCAGGCTTTCTAACTGCTATAGCGTATTTGTCTGTATTTTTCATCATTACGCCTTCAATTACTGCCTGTCCACCTATGCTAACTCTACCCAATTTTACTATCCTATTCTTTCTAATAATTGCAGTTTAATTCATATCAATGAAAAATTTCAATAATTTAAAAATTTCAATAATTAAAAATCCCATAAAGAAAATTTCAATAAAGAAAATTTCAATAAAGAAAAATCCCTTAAACTAAAAACAGGCTTGCTACATAATGTAACAAGCCATAAATGTCAATATAATTAAGCCTGAACGCCGTACTTACGGTTGAACTTATCAATTCTACCACGTGCCTGAGCAGCCTTCTGCTGACCAGTGTAGAATGAATGGCACTTAGAACAAATTTCTACGTGGATATCTTCCTTAGTTGAACCAGTTACGAATTCATTACCACAGTTGCAAACAACCTTTGCCTGATAATAATCTGGATGTATTCCTTCTCTCATGTTTTTCACCTCACATATTATAAATTAATTCTATGAGAACAGGCAAATGCCTTGATTCTTCATAAATAATTTTATCTATGTACTTCCCACATAGATACTTACAACGAAAGTTATTTTATCATAGCCGAAGCATAAATTCAAGTACTTTTTTTATTAATTTATATGTTTGTTTTATTAATTTATATGTTTGTATTTTCTATTTTCTCAAAAGGCTATTTTTTACATACTGAATAAATTCCTGATTATTCTTTGTTCTAACGAAAAGCTTAAGTATCTCTTCAATACTTTCCTCAGATTTTGAACCTGAAAGTGCTTTATGTATGCCATTTACAACTTCCATCTCCTCTGCTGTGAGCAATAAATCATCTCTTCTTGTTCCTGATTTAGCAATATCAATTGCAGGGAAAATTCGCTTTTCAGAAAGCTTTCTATCTAATACAAGCTCCATGTTGCCTGTTCCCTTAAATTCTTCAAAAACAACATCATCCATTCTGCTTCCCGTATCAACTAAAGCTGTTGCAAGAATTGTAAGACTTCCACCTTCTCGCATATTTCTAGCAGCACCAAAGAATCTTTTAGGCATATGAAGTGCTGCAGGATCAAGTCCACCTGACAATGTTCTACCACTTGGTGGAACAGTAAGGTTATATGCCCTTGCCAATCTTGTGATACTATCAAGTAATACAACTACGTCTTTCTTGTGTTCAACTAATCTCTTTGCTCTTTCAATTACCATTTCTGATACTCTCTTGTGATGTTCTGGAAGTTCATCAAAAGTTGAATATATTACTTCAACTTTTTCACCCTCTATAGATTCTCTAATATCAGTTACTTCCTCTGGTCTTTCATCGATAAGAAGAACTATCATATGCATATCTTTATTATTTCTGCTAATACACTTAGCAATTGCCTTAAGTAATGTTGTCTTACCTGCTTTAGGAGGTGAAACAATCATACCTCGTTGTCCCTTTCCAATTGGTGAGAGCAAGTCCACTATTCTAATTGCAACAGGTGAACCTGGAACATCCAAACTAATCCTTTCATTAGGAAAGATAGGTGTCATATCATCAAATGATTTACGCTTTGCTGCCTCCGAAGGAAGAACTCCATTAACACTCTTTATATATAATAAAGCACTAAATTTTTCACTCTGTGTTTTTGTTCTAATTGGTCCACGAAGAATATCACCTTTCTTAAGACCAAATTTTTTAATTTGCATTGGAGAAACATAAATATCTCTATCTCCTGGCATATAATTAGCACTTCTAATAAATCCGTATCCCTCTGTCATAACTTCAAGGATACCATTTGCTTCTTTATCACTATCTAATTCAGGATTGTACTCTTGACCATCAAAAATGGCAATCTGAGCATCAGCTTGCTGATCATTATTTTTTTCAGACTTTGCTTTATTTATCGTACCTTTATCTGATGATATTTTTTTTGAACTACTATTATCTGATAAAGTCTTCTCTGAATTTTCTTTTTCTGATACTTTCTTTGTTAACGTTTTTTTATCTGATGAAGAATCCACTGTAATTGAATCTACTGCAGATGATTTCACCGTAGTTGAATCTACTGTAGTTGAATTCACTGTATTTGAATCTACTGCAGATGATTTCACTGTATTTGAATCAATTGAATCTACTGTAGTTGAATTCACTGTATTTGAATCAATTGAATCTACTGTAGTTGAATTCACTCTAGAAGTATCTTTAGTACTACTTTTATTAAGCATTTTTTCAACATTTGATAATAACTCAGCTAATTCAACTTTTTTTAATGTTGAAACATTTCTGATTCCTTTATTTTTTGCGTATTCACGCAGTTCTGTCAAAGACATTTTCAAAAAATCCATACAATCTCCTTTTTTATACTATACAATTAATGTCCAATATTCCTATTTTATTAGCTTACAAAAAAGCAATTAACATAACTTTGGGTAAAATTTATGAAAGTGAATTCTCACCATTAAGATAGATATATATTATCACACATATATATAAACGTAAATAACTAGATTATATTACTTTATTATGTTATTATTCTTTATGTTAAAACATATACAAATTAGGAGGAAAACATGGAAGGATTGCTTTTATATAAACTAATTATTCTTTTTATGTTAGATAGAACAAATTATACAATGACCAATTCAATTATATCAGATTTTGTCATTGGGAAAGGCTACACAAATTTATTTAATTTACATGAATCATTAAGTGAATTAATAGATAAAGATTTTATTTCTACATATACTATACGTGACACTATTCATTATAAAATCACTAATCTTGGCGAGGAAGCTCTTTCCTTCTTCGAGAATAGATTACCATATGCAATAAAACAAGATATTCTAGAATACCTTAAAGCTGAAAAAATCAACATTAAGAACGAATCTGAAATATATGCAGATTATTTCTTCAATGACTCAAATTGGTATACTGTTCAATGTGTAATTAAAGACAGAAAAGAAACATTGGTTGATATCAAATTCGATGTTCCTACAAAATCACAAGCAGAAACAATCTGCAATAATTGGAGAACAAAAAGTTCCGATATATATTCATATTTAGTTAATCAGCTATGGACCGCTGAATAAAATCCCAGATTTCATCCCTTCCTTGCTTAGACACAGCAGAGAAGGGAATTATTTTTGCATTTCCAGACAACTGAAGTTTTTCTTTAATTATCTTAATGTTCTTATCCTTTTGACTTCTCTTTATCTTGTCTAACTTAGTTGCAATAATAACAGGCTCGTATCCATTTGCAACTATCCAATCATACATTATCTTATCATTTTCTCCTGGAGCATGTCTTATATCAATGAGCAAGAATACAACTCTAAGCTGCTTTGATGTATGAAGGTATTTTTCAATCATTTTACCCCATTTTGCACGTATCTCTTGCGAAACCTTAGCATAACCATATCCAGGCAAGTCAACAAAATATAACTCTTTATTTACATTATAAAAATTAATTGTCTGTGTTTTTCCAGGTGACGAAGATGTTCTTGCCAAAGACTTTCTATTTAATAAACCATTTATTAATGAAGACTTTCCTACATTTGACTTTCCAGCAAAGGCAACCTCACATAATTCATTATCTGGAAGAACACTTGTTATTCCACATACAGTTTCTAGTTCAGCTGATTTTATTATCATATGTTTCTCCAATCTAAAATAAAATTCCAATTTCAAAAAAAAGCCCTTCATAAATATTATAAAGGGCTATTTATCATTCTTAACCTGCTAGGCAATGCTATCTTCGCTATGTCTAACCTGTTTTCTAAAATTGTTTTTCTTAGGACGTGGTTCTTCTGAATAAGTAATAATTGGATCTGCTCCATTAAGAACAACATCTTTAGTAATAACACACTTGCTAATATATTCATTTGATGGAATTTCATACATCAAATCCATAACAGCTTTTTCCATTATTGCACGAAGACCTCTAGCACCAGTCTTACGTTCCATAGCCTCCTTAGCTATCTCAAGCAAAGCATCTTCCTCAAATTCAAGTTCAACTCCGTCTAACTCAAATAGCTTCTTATACTGCTTGCATATAGCACTCTTAGGCTCTGACAATATTCTAACAAGTGCTTGTTCATCTAACATATCAAGAGTGACTGATACAGGTACTCTACCAACAAATTCTGGAATAAGACCATACTTAATATAATCTGAAGGTATAACCTTCTTGAGAAGTTCGCCTTCATTCTCTTCGACATTTTTAGCAACGTCAGCGTTAAATCCGATTGACTTCTTTCCGATTCTATTTTGAATAATCTTTTCCATTCCTTCAAATGCACCACCACATATGAATAATATGTTAGTAGTATCAATCTGAATAAACTCCTGCTGAGGATGCTTTCTTCCACCCTGTGGTGGAACAGAAGCAACTGTACCCTCAATTATCTTAAGGAGTGCCTGCTGAACACCTTCGCCAGAAACATCTCTAGTAATTGAAACATTCTCCGACTTCTTAGTAATTTTATCAATCTCATCAATATAGATTATTCCACACTGAGCACGCTCAACATCATAATCCGCCGCCTGAATAAGCTTAAGTAAAATATTCTCAACATCCTCACCAACGTATCCAGCTTCAGTTAATGTAGTCGCATCCGCAATAGCAAATGGCACATTAAGAAGCTTAGCTAATGTTTGAGCTAAATATGTTTTTCCTGAACCAGTAGGTCCAATCATGATAATATTACTCTTTTGTAATTCTACGTCAAAATCCTTTTGAGCGAGAATTCTCTTGTAATGATTGTAAACTGCCACCGACAATACTTTCTTCGCAGTCTCTTGTCCAACTACATAACCGTCAAGAAATTCGTTAATCTCCTTTGGAGTAAGAAGATTGATATCAGTATCGACTAATTCATTATCAAATTCATCTTTGATAATCTCTGAACAAATCTCAATACATTCATCACATATATTAACATTTGGTCCAGCAATCAATTTACGAACCTGTTCTTGGCTTTTATTACAGAATGATCATCTAAATTTCTTTCTCTCGTCTGTGCGACTAGCCATATGCCACCTCTTAAACTATTTATACCTCTTTACAATTTGAAACGATGAAATCAAGAGCCTTTCTTGCAGCAATGTTCTTCATTACTGAGTCCTTCTCTGCTCCACCGAGAATTTCCTTAATCTTGTCAGCTTCCATCTGATAGCTAACTGCCATATCCTGTACCTCTGCATCAAAATCTTCATCAGAAGCAACAATCTTCTCAGCCTCAGCAACTGCCTCAAGTACAAGACCAGTCTTAATCTTAGCGATTGCATCTGGCTTAATTCTCTCAAGCATCTGCTCCTTAGTAGTATTAGTAAACTGGAGATACTGCTCCATGCTAAGTCCCTGATACATCATATTCTGAGCGAACTCTGAATACATCTTCTCCTGATTATACTTAATCATTGGTTCAGGTAATTCAATCTCTGAGGATTCAGCAATCTTCTCAAGAACCTTTGACTGCTTCTGAGTAAGAACTTCCTTCTCCTTCTTAACCTCTAACATTTTCTTAACATCTTCTTTGTACTCTGCAAATGTACTAAATGATGATACTTCCTCAGCAAACTCATCGTCTAACTCTGGAAGTTCAATAGCATTGATAGAAAGAAGCTCAACTTTAAATACTGCAGGCTTACCAGCTAAATTTGGTGCATGATAATCTTCTGGGAAAGTAACATTAACATCAAACTTATCTCCAATGTTCTTTCCAACAATCTGATCCTCAAAAGTATCAATAAATGAATGTGAACCTAAAGTAAGCTTGTAATTCTCAGCCTTTCCACCATCAAACTGCTTGTCATCAACGTAACCATCAAAATTGATTGTTACTTCATCCTCTAACTGTGCAGCTCTATCTTCTACTGGAATTGATCTTGAGTTTTCTTTCTGAGCCTTAAGAATCTCAGCCATAACATCTTCTTCTGTTACTTCAGCATCGATTTTCTCAATCTCAACACCCTTATACTCACCTAACTTAATCTCTGGCTTAATTGCAACTAAAGCAGTAAAGATAAATGACTTACCTTTCTCAATCTGCTCAACATCGATCTCTGGATTAGAAACGATTTCTTCTTCACAGTTCTCGATTTCCTTTGGATAATACTCGTTTATAAGCTTATTAGCAGCTTCTTCGTAAAATACTGCTGGTCCATACATTTTCTCTATATATGCCTGTGGTACTTTTCCCTTTCTGAATCCAGGTACAGAAAACTTACCCTTTTGGCTCTTATATGCGCTTGTGATTGCCTTAGTAAACTCTTCTGCTGGCACCTCAATAGTTAATTTTGCCATGCTTCCATCTAACTTTTCTACTGATAAACTCATTAATATTTCCTCCTTGTATTTCGGCTATAAGCACTATTCGTTAGATTATAACATAATAAACTATTTTCGTCCATAAAATTTAAAACTTTTTTGTATTTCAAGTTAAAACTTTTTATTTCAAATCTAAAACATTCATTTTATTTCTTATTTTAATTCTTTTGTAAATAAAAAAGTTTGCCTATATATATTATGCAACAAACTTTTAGTTTATTACTATATACAGGCAAACTCATTAATTTTATTTAATTACTTATCAGACATCTGCTGTTCCTGTTTCTTAATCATCTGTCTTACCATCTCACCACCGATAGAACCAGATTCTCTTGCAGTTAAATCACCATTATAACCCTGCTTAAGATTTACACCAAGCTCATTAGCTACTTCCATCTTAAATTTGTTCATAGCATCCTTAGCATTAGGAACACTTGTCTTGTTTGAATTTGAATTTGACATATTTCTTTCCTCCAATATTTTATTAGACATTTAATGTCTTAATACTATTATTGGATTTTAATGATTTTTTATTCTTCCAAAATATGTCTATTACTACTGTTCAGAATTTTTCTTTTTCTTTTGTAAAACAACAATTCCAGTTCCTGATACAAGCATTAACACTAACATTATCTCAATAGGAGTTATATCTCCTGTTGCTGGTGAATCTGCTGAACCCATATAAGTATAAGTTGCAGGTTTTTTCTCATCATCCTTTGATGAATTGTTATTATTATCCTTCTTCTCTGTTGTAGGTTTTGAAGAATTATCATTATCTTCTGTTGTAGTTATTGATGGATTCTCATTATCCTCTGTTGTAATAGTTGGATTCTCATTTTCATTATCGTCTTCTGTTGTAGTCGATGGCTTATTGGGTTCTTCTGTTGTAGGTTTTGAAGGATTTGGATTGTTATCTTCCTTTTCATGTGCAGTAAACTTAGCTGCAATAATAGTATCACCTTTAATAACAGAATAATCTGTATCCCATCCTACAAATTTGTAATAATACTTTTCAGAAGCTGCTTTTGTCGGAACCACATTTGGCGGAGTGGCCTTTTCCCCATCTTTAACCTTTTCAGATTTTAGTACTTTTCCATTACCATCAATCCACTTAACATTGAATTCCTTTGGCTGTACATTCATTTTATACAACGCATATACCGAGAATCTATCAGTTGATATAGTTACATAATTAGTAGAAATATAAATTCCCGAATATTGCTCCCAATTAGTAAATGAGTTGCCCATATCACTTGTATGTACAGAAGCAACATATATCTTTTGTCCAGCCAATTCTTCAAGAGGAAATGACACTGTAATGCTTTCTGCTAATCGCGTAATATTACATGGTGTATTATTCACACAATTTCCATTACTATCCCTTACTGTCTTTACAATAGTAAGACTAATATATTTCTTTAATTCCGCACTTGCACCTAACTTATTTCTAAATAATTGTTGTATGTCACTGCCAACACTGTCTGCATTCATGTAACTTGCATATAATGCAACATCTATTGTACCGCCTTTAGAAACAACGTCCAAATCTTCCGGAGTAATATTTCCATTAAATAACGCTGTATTGTATATCTTATCAAGTCCATCTGCTGTAATACATATTGTTCCGTCTTCAACAACAATTCTTGTACTTAATCCTGTTAAAACAAAATTAATTCCATCATTTTCTAAGTAGTTACCAGGATATGTCACTCCACCATTTTCAATGGTAATTGATGATTCTTTAGTAAGAAGTCCATTACTTGCCATTATTCTATAATTTCCATCAGCAACATTTTCAAATACATAAGAATTATCTGTTTCATCGTCTATCTTTGTACCAGCAACAATTGTATTACCAACACATAAATTCACATATATTGGATATGTCTTAAATGTATCACTTAAATCGTTTCCATATGAAACAGTTCCATATACCTTACCCTTAGCATCTGACTTAGCAGTCTTAAATCTTCCTTCAACAATTCTTGTTTCCTTGGAAATATTTGTCATTACATATACTCTATATTCATATTCAGTATCTGCTTTCAAATTAGTAAAGGTACAATCCATTCTCATACCATAATCTGTATCCAAAGGACTTACTAAACAAGTATCATATTCTCCTCCAACAGGACGGTACGCAATGTAACTACTTGCAATATCATATGTTCCTATATATATATCTGCAATTAACTTTGCTGAATTATCTGTAATGTCCATAATAGGGCTAACTACCAAAGAAAGAGGAATAAATGATATCGGATCAGAAACATTACCTGCTTTATCTTTTACAACTATTTCATATTCATCCACTGACCCATCTGCTGCAAATGAACCACTAACTACACCAGCTTTTTCTTCAACATTTATAGCCGAGCCATTAACAGTAACTGATGAAACATCCACACCACTAATATTATCAGTAGCATTAAAGTTAATTACTAAATTACCATTTGAATCAGATGTAGATTCAGTAATGTAAACATCAGGAGCCTTTGTATCTACCTTTATCTCTTTTTTGACAACACTTGATTTGCAACCAGATGCACTAACGCTCCAAGCTTCAATAACAACATTGCCCTGTTCACTTAAAGTAAATTTATAATCTGTTGTATTAGTAGTCTTTTCAGTTTCCTTTTTAGCCGCCTTAACCTTGTAATATGTTGTTACTGGCACTCCATCTGAAGTTCTATCTGTAGACTTGATTGTTATCTCTGGATTATCCTTTATGTACCAATCATCATTTCCTACTTCACCATCTCCTAAGCCCACTAATATCTCAGGTGCATCAGGAAATACATCCGATATTTTATCAAATGTAATCTGCTTCGTTGAAACATTTCCTGCCATATCATCTGCAACAATAATATATGTACCATTTGATCCAATGCTAAGATTATATGTTCCCTCATCCCCAAAGCTCTTAATTCTTGTTGAATCACTAATCTGATCTTTATATACCTTTACTGAAGAAATACCACTTTCATTTTCTCCTTCTGTAACTGTAAATTCAAATTCTACACTTGACTTATATTCTGTATTATCAGGCTCATTGCAATCAATTACAGGTGGTATGCTATCTACTAAAAATGGTCCTACTTTATTAAGGGTAACACAATTACCTGCATTGTCATATAATAATCCTTCTGCATAATATTCACCTACTGGTTTGCTTTCATCCGCAATAGAATATTCAAAATCATACTCTAATATTTTTCCATACTGAGTAATATTCTTAATAGAAGCAATGTTTGCACCTGCTATAACTGTCTCATCAATAACTTCCCCATTTGGTTTCGTTATTTTCCATTGAAGTTTATATACACCACTTTCATTATCCTTTGCAGAAACTACAAATTTAATTCCATTTTGCCATACTGGTGAAAGTGCTGCTGGATTGTTATTCATATTGAATGCGTTTATTTCTGCTGCATCAATTGTATTTTCTACCATCCACTCATAGTAGCTTCCACCATTTTCAATAAACTCTTCAATATCAGACATTTTAATCTTATTCTTTATTGAAATATTTCCAGTCTTATCTGCTGCATAAACAATAATCTGTCCAGACACTCCTGTTCCAACAATAATTGTTCCTTCGTAATTATTTGCTGCATTCTTAACCATCATTGTTTCTCTAACTGAATCACCCTTTGGTTGTCCTGATTCATCTGCAAAGAAATAATAAAGCTTATCACACGCACTGTCTTCTGATTTATATTCAACAGTTATTGTTGCACTTTCTACTTCTTTTCCATCAATATTTTGCTTATGGAAATATGAACCAAAATCAAATTTGTTAAAGAATTTTGAATTTGGTGAAACACTATGTTTTACATACTCAGGTGGATTGCAGTCAACATTCATATTATCTAATGTAATTATTTCTGAAACTGCACCCTTTCCAGTAGAAGTTCCCATTAATTGGAAAGATATCTTTCCATCTGTCATATCAGGTATTTTAATTGAATTAGAGAATAGTGCCTCAGCTTCATCTCTAGAAGCCGTAGAAGGAATATCTCCATCACCTGATTCTATTAATCTGATTTTGTTATACTTTCCTGTTGGAGTAATTGTTAATCCAGGATAGTATCCATTAATCATTTCTTTATCAAATAAATAATTTACATCTTTAGCTCCAGCTTCTCTTGATACAACAAATGTACCTTTTATGCCAGAAGGGGATATTGTGTAATTACTATTACTCTCATCAAATAAAGGCTTAACATTATATGTTCCTGCAGGACTATATAATGCTCTAGAAGTATCCCAACCAGTAAATCCTAAATAAGTTGTAAAGAAGCTCTCTCTAGTTTCAGCCGAACCTAAAGAATCGTAATTTGTCTTGTCCGTTCCAACTAATTCTGATGAGTCTACAACTGCTAAAGTATACACAGGAGTGTCCTGTCCAAATAATATACTATCAGTTTCTCCTTCCTTTAATGAAATAGAAACTTCAACATTCTTTCTTGTTATTTCTGCTACATTTTCAACCGTTATACTCGTACCATCAGCATCAAAGCTTGATATATAATAATTATCCTTCTTTGCTCCCTCTAGTATTACATTCTTTAATTCTATACTCTTATTTTTTCCTGCATCTGAATTATCTAATGTAGCTTTTGAATCAAATGTAACATATACGTCGTCTTCAGCTAACTGTCCTGTAACAGACGCCCTTGGATTAACTGTAATTGTGTTACTACCATCATAAACCTTAACTGGTTTACTATCACTTGTTGCACTCTTTATTGTAGAAGCATCAATACTAACCGGACGTTTTTCTAAGCTAAAGCTAACAGTATGATTTGAAACCTTAGAACCATCAGGTTTATTATCATCAATAACCTGAAGGTTCACTTGAATATCATCTGTTGTAACCTTGTTAACCTTTCCTGAAATAATATAAGAAGTAATTCTTGTTCCATCACTTGTTGTTGTAACATTAAGTCCATATCCACCTAGTTTAAGAATATCATCCTGCTCCATAAAATATGAAAATTTGCTTCCATCAGATGAATCTTTATAATTTGCAAATATTGTACAACTTATTTCATCACCATATGTTGCAGAAATAGCCACTCCTGCCCCTGTTACACTAACCTCGCAGTTGCTATTTTGTGCATTAAGATTTATATCTTTGTATTCCCAAACAGCAGTTAACTTCCTACAAGTAACATTAGGTACATCTTGGATGTTGCTTGTATTCTCAACGATATCCTCAATGTTAATTACCTCTCCTGGATCATAAATATGTTTTCCATCACTCCAGCCTGTCAAACAATATCCTTCTTTACCTGCCCAACCTTCCATTTCAGCATCTGTGTAAAGAGTTACATCATCTGTAATCTTAACAGGTATTGTTTTTTCTTTATCGCCTGTAATCTCAATATGTGTATCATCATCTCCTGCTGCATCAAAAACAAGTTCAAGCTCACATGGCTTCCATACATATGTGATTTTTATTTCATCAAAATCTGAAGGAGCAATATCAATACTTCCTGATGAATATTGTGCTCCACCATATAACAAGCCACTGTACTCATAACCTCTTTTATATGCATTGTATGTACTTGCTGTTCCTACACTATACGAAAATTCTGGGAACAAATCCCCCATAGCTCCCGGTGAAGGTAATACATACAAGTCGTCATAGTCTAAACTACTGTCATCATTATCAATAATGCTAATCGGATACTTTGTTCTCTTAGCAGAAAAATATACGTTATAAAGACCAGTTCCATTCTTATCTATCTTACCCTCTACAATAGGAGTCTGACATAATTCATCACTGCATATCTCTGTAAAATCAAAATAGTCTTCATATGCTGTATCTCCCAGACCATATAATGCTAAATCATCATCAGAAAGCATATTAATCTTAATTGAATCATCAGTCATTGATACTGGTATATCATTATATACAAGGCTTGCACCATTAGTTGACACAAAGTAATAATTAACTTCTATCATATTAATGTCCGATTCATCATCGTGGCCATTATCTGATAATGTTACGCCCTCAGGTTTTGGTGCATTTTTATTATTCTTTCTTGAATCAATTTTTTTATCATCAGGTAAATCAGGCGATTCTGGTATCGAACTATTTTCGTCAGTTGGATTTGTCAAATTATTCTCGCCTGTAGCCTCATCATGAGATTCTTCATTTTCAGTTCTAGTAATCTCTTTATTTGCTGTAGCATCTGACTCTGACGCATTAATCACATTATCTTTATCATCAATCTCGGCTGATGATTTAATAAATATACTTTGCGAGATAAGCAAAGCAACAATCATCATAGAAGCAACTAGCTTCTTGCCACTACTTCGCCCCCATCTAACAGCCTGACTAAAAGCAGTAACTATTGCAACCATTACAAGTGTTGGATAAACCAATATTCGATTTTTCTTTCCAAAATTCAATAGTTTTTTTACTATTTTATCTTTTAAATTCATTTTCCACCTCATAATACCTCAAGACTATTCTTGAAAAACATACAATATTGACTATATAACTTTAATTAAATGCATACATAATATGTGATATATACACATACTCACCATAATTTTATCACAATAAAATATAGAAATAAATACTTTTTGACATATTTCTACAAAATATTGTATTGACATTTTTTGTAATGTGATATATTGTATATTTTGTTCATTTTATATTGTATATTTTGTTCTTTTTATATTGTATGTTTCTATAAATATTATTTCGGCAGAAAAAAATTGTTATATACTTGTAAATCGATTGTATTATTTTGATTGTAAATCGATTGTATTATTTTGACATTATCGTTTTTTCGAAAAGATTATCCCATTATTTCAGATATAAGTACAATTTACTATTGTTCTATCATTTCTTTGCGATATATATTTTTTCAATTACTGTATCTGTTTATTTTGATACAAATGTAAGTGACTACTCTACAATAAGTTCTACAATTAACTACAGTATGCACAACTATTCCTGTTTTATAAATGTATATATTAATTTATAAATGTGTATTTTAATTTATAAATATATATATTATTTATTTAATGTAATTTATGCTTGTTTTGCTATTGAATTTTTCTTATTATAAATAATTATGAATTATTTTAATTGCCAACATTTTGCTACATTTATTTGTCAACTTTTTGCTACATCTAATTGCCAGCATTTTGCTCAAACTTAATTTAAATATTTCCCCAAATACATATATAATATAGTTTTATATTGTGATTTTTATTGATTAAATAGAAAAAATAGATTAATAAATATTTAAGAATTAGTAATATAATTGCTGCTTCCACAACGGTAAATAATGTCCCTCAATTACACTATTGATATTCTGATTCATATACTCTAACTCAATATCAATTTCTTTTTCTGTCATTCCAGGACGATAAAAAGGTTGTTCCTTCACTAGCACTCTACGAAAATAGTCTTCATGCGACTCGTAAAATGGTGTTTTTTGTTTTTTTACATTGTTCTCTCTTGTCATTTCCATACAATTATTCTCCTATAAAATATGTTTTTTTAAAAAATCTCTTCATTTTATTCCCCCACTCCATATACATATATTGCTAACCTAAAATTACAAATAGCATAATTCTATTATTATTTCAACCTTTTTTTAACAAATGCAAGAAATAAGCTCACAATTGTGAATCTTGCACAACGTGAGCTTGTAAATATTACCAAATATAAAATTACCAAAGCAAATCATTATGTTTTACATTATCATTATATATTTTGACAGTGAATAAAAATACACAGAAATTATTGCACAAACAAAATATAATAGTTTACTCTGGATACACCAAATTGTCATCTGTAATACAATTTAACACATTATCAAGGAATTTCTTTGAAATATATCTTGCCATTGGCAAATTCATATCCAAATAATTGCCACAATCTCTCGAGCTAGCTCCTGGAACCTCATCATCAAATGTACTCATGAATAAATAAAGTTCCTTCATTAATGGAATAATATCCTTTGACTCATAATCACCTGCAAGAATAAGATAAAAACCTGTTCTGCATCCCATAGGGCCAAAATAGATTACTCTATCCTTATAATCAACGTGATTTCTTAAAAAAGTAGCTGCTAAATGTTCAACAGTGTGAATTTCAGCTGTATTCATAACTGGCTCGAAGTTAGGTCTAGTCATTCTAATATCAAAAGTAGTTAATACATTACCATTAACATTATCTTTTCTAGAGACATATACCCCTGGTAATAATTTTGTGTGATCAATTGTAAAGCTTGCTATTTTTTCCATTCCTTTATTATCTCCTTTACTAAGTTTACGCTATGTTTAATTGCATTTTTTTCGAATGTTGGATAATCCTGTGTTGCACTATCATCTGCTTTGTCAGAAATTGCTCTAATTACTAAAAACGGCACTTTGTTAAGATATGCAGCCTGGGCAATGGCAGCCCCTTCCATTTCTGTACAAAATCCGTCAAAATTCTTAATTATTCTATCTTTTACATTCTTGTCAGAGATGAACTGATCACCACTTACAACTCTTCCCTCAAACACACTTATTTCAGGATTAACTTTCTCACAACACTTTTTTGCAATAGTCCGCAACTCGCTATCTGCCTCAAAAACAGATGTTTCCATTCTAGGAATAACACCTAACTCGTATCCGAAACCTGTTGCATCAACGTCATGTTGTAATGCGTCAGTTGATAAAACAATATCACCAATATCAATCTTAGCATTGAGACTTCCTGCAATACCTGTATTAATTACAGCCTCCACATTGTATTCATCACAAAGAATCTGTGTACATATTCCTGCATTGACCTTTCCAATTCCTGATCTTACAACAACTACTTCTTTTCCTGAAATAATACCTTTATAAAAGTCCATAGATGCCTTTGTTTTTATCTCTACTTCATCCATACACTCTTTAAGCTTAGCTACTTCTTCATCCATAGCGCCAATTATTCCTAGCATTTTGCTACCTCCCATTTACTAATTATTTCTTCTATCTGTGTAATCTTGTTATTAATTTCCGAATAAAATCCTTTTTCATCACCAGATATCTTTTCAACAAAAAATGTATTTAATACAAGCATTGCTAAATTATTAATTTCATCCCCTTGATTGGAATCTCTTAATTTAATCATTATATTGCCAACCCATTTGATAAAGTTATGCCACCTTAATACGTATTGTTCATATTCATCAAGATTATTTATTCCGAGCCATTTTTTAATTTTGATTTTAGCTCTTAGTTCCTTGATACATTCATCCTTTTGCAAGAAATAATCGAACCCCTGCTCATTATAGATTCTTCCAAGTGGAAATAATCTACATATTCCTGGTCTGTTACTATGAACAGTACATCTTCCATTATCATCTAAAAACGAACATTGATTATTACTATTCATCTTTATATTCGGAAGAATTAACCCATCAATCATATTAAGCTCAATATATCCAGTCTCTAACAAAGACTTAAAGTCTTTGTTTGTAGCTTTTTCTAATAGAAACATATCAAATGAATCTAATACAATTGTATTACCTACATTCGTACAACATTTATAACAACCTGCACAATCGCAAGTATCTAACTTAACCATGTCATTTTTACTGTATCTTCTTCCATCAGATATATCTTCAAAATTACATTCACGTATCATCTCTACCCTCAATTATAGCATTAAGCAGTAATCACTATAAAAATACATTCTATATAATCATAAATCGAGTAAGCAACTGCCAACTCGATTTATAGTATAACACCTATATAAAATCTTACATATACTTATCCAAAGCTTGCTTCAGAAGTCAAATCGACTCCTAGCTTTTGGAAAATCTTTGTATCTACATCTGTAAGCATTACTGATGTATGAACCTGACAGCCCTTGAGCTGTGGTAACATACTCATTGCCTTTTTTGCTCGTTCATCACTTTTTGCCGATATTGCTAAAGCAATTAAAACTTCATCTGTATGCAGTCTCGGATTCTTTGATCCAAGGTAATCCACCTTCAAGCTTTGAATTGGCTCAATAGCCTGTGGTGAAATAAGATGCGCTTCATCATCTAGCTGTGCCAAATGCTTAACTGCATTAAGAATAAGTGCAGCAGAAGCACCTAATAAATCCGAAGTCTTTGATGTAATAATTGTTCCATCCTTAAGCTCAATAGCAGCAGCTGGACACCCCATTTCAATTGCCCTATTCTTAGCCGCAACTGTAACCTTTCTGTCATCAGTTGTAATCTTAGCCTGCTTCATCAAAAGCTCAATCTTATAAACTTCTGTGGATTTATCCTCACCCTTAGCCAATTGATTAAGAGCTTTGTAGTATCTTCTAATTATCTCCATTCGTGATGCATCGCAACACTCATTGTCATCAATAATACAAAAGCCTGCCATATTAACACCCATATCAGTAGGTGATTTATAAGGACACTCTCCATATATTGCTTCAAATAAAGCATTTAACACAGGATATATTTCTATATCTCTATTATAATTTACAGCTGTTTCTCCATATGCTTCTAAATGGAAAGGGTCGATCATATTAACATCATTCAAATCAGCAGTGGCTGCTTCATATGCTAAATTAACAGGATGCTTTAACGGAATACTCCAGATTGGGAATGTTTCAAACTTAGCATATCCTGCTCTAACACCACGTTTGTTTTCTTGATATAACTGCGACAAACAAACAGCCATCTTACCTGAGCCTGGTCCAGGTGCAGTAACAACAACTAAAGGTCTTGATGTTTCAACATAATCATTCCTACCATATCCTTCATCACTCACAATAAGCTTAACATTTGTAGGATATCCATCTATTACATAATGCTTATACACATTAATATTTTTCTTACGTAGTTTTTCAATAAATGCATCTGCTGATGCCTGTCCTGAATATTTTGTTACTACAACACTACCAACATATAAGCCACAAGCCTGATATTCTTTAATTAGTCTAAGAACGTCATCATCGTATGTTATTCCAATATCTTCTCTTTTCTTATTCTTTTCAATTGCATCAGCACCAATTGCAAAAATAATCTCTGCTTGGTCAGATAATTGAAGTAACATCTTAAGCTTATTGTCTGGTTCAAATCCTGGTAATACTCTTGATGCATGGAAATCGTCAAATAATTTTCCACCAAATTCAAGATATAGTTTATTACCAAACTTATCTATTCTCTCCCTAATATACTCCGATTGCTTTTTTAAATATTTTTCACTGTCAAATCCAATTCCCATAATTAATCCTCAATTCGAAATAAACTTTGTGCATACTCAATTATTGTATCATTGTTTTATTATGTAATCAACAATATATTAGCTTTGTTTTTATATTTATATTGCTTTGTTTTTATATTTATATTAGCTTTGTTTTTATATTTATATTATTTTGTTTTTATTATTTATATTGCTTTGTTTTTATTATTTATACTGCTTTTGTTTGTAATTTTTTCAATTAATTCTGCCATTATATCTTGTACACACTTTTATCATATCCCTTGATAATTAGCTTACAACTATATTTCTGGTCCCGTTACTGAAAACTTATAAAAAGCTATAAACTTTTATGTTTCATTCCCATTTCAATGAGTATGCTTTTGCGATTATAAGTAATACGCTACTCACAAGTTCTTGTACTCTCCATAGGCGTAAATTCCGAATTAACGTATCCGTACATATTTGCATTAGCTTTTAAGTGCTAAGATACAAATTGTTCTCCATAAGCTTTAAGATTTAA
>JAQYAV010000037.1 GCA_029338675.1 Lachnospiraceae bacterium | reverse complement strand
AGCATTATTTTCTGCGCATGTTTTCTTACTATTTGAACATGCTAATATTGGATGTAACTCATGAATATATACTACATGTATAAACAGAAAAAGGACTACAAACAGATTGCCAAGACAGAACAGAAATTTGCTCGTATTATCAAGACAATATCGTTTATAGCCCTTACGATCATTGCGATGCTATGTTGCAATTAAATATCTATTAGAGATATTGATTATATGCTTTTTGAAATATTTTGCTACAATATAATATTTTTAATTATTAAGGTGATGCATTTAACGCATGGAAATATAAACAATCAAAATTTGATTTTGCTTCTCATATATTAACTAACGTCCTATTTAGTTATTCACTTTTTAGTTAATGTTATCATTCTGCAAAATTTCGTAAAGTTGACGCATATTGATAAATTGTACGCACCCTTTATCACGCAGATTTTTAAAATAATCCAATAATTGTTTTACGATTGACCATTCATAATACATTGTCGGATCTTCTTCTTGCGATGGTGATGAACTTACACCGTGTGCAAAGAATCCATAGCAACACCCCAAAACAGTAGGCTCTATAGGTGTATAATTTCCATTATATGCTGATACGCATACAGTAATTAGATCGCCATCAAAATCGCTATTGATTCCGTATTGATTGTCGGAGGTTTTGCAAACCTTATAACCACTGTCTTTTATCGCTCGTGTAACAAGTGGTGTATATTTATGACCACTTGCTCCAAAAGAAATAGGTTTCTCAGCATATTCAATTTTCTTTGTATATACATTTTCGAGATTTCTTAATGCTGTAGCATAATCCGATATAGAATCAGAGCAAGGGTAATATGTGCTGTCGTATAGTTCATTGCCGTATGTGCCTATGTCAAGAAATCCGTTCTGATTCTGCCTTTTTAATTTTGCTTGCATTTCTTCTGACACCTTATTGATTGTTCCGGTGATTGTGAAAGGAATATTATTATCAAATAAATAATCATACAGTCCACACGTTTCAGAAGCTAACCATGCTTGATCAAAATTAAGAAGAATAGTCGGTCTTGTAAATTGATCTCCAACGACACAAAGAGCAATGTCGATAGCGATATTATCTACATAAGATAATGTCAATGTAATGTCTGTGGTAACTCCTCCTGTTGATTGCACCTTTAGCAAATGCCAATTAGAATCCATTTCAAAAAGTGATTTACTTACAGAATTTCCATCATTGTTATTCGTTGCGATTTTCAAAGATGTAAGATTTTGACTATCTTTATATCGCATCCTTGTCCAAACACCAACATTTGAATACTTTTTGGAATCAACTGGGATCGTAAATGTTTCACCATCGATAGACGGAATGATGGTAGCAACATCATACCCCCTAAATTTCGTGTTTGTATTTTTTACTTCTCCGCTTGCAGATTTTATGATATTTATTGCTTCAAACTTCGTGTATTCTCCATCAAAAATTTTGAATTTTCCATTGTCTTTAAAAATTGTCGTTGTCCTATCATTTTCAACTTGATAATATAGATATTTCGCTCCACTTATAGGTGGAACATAAGAGCCATTTGCTGACTGAAAAGCACCACTAACCGAAAGAACTTTTTTGTCAGAATCTACAACGCACCAACCATTGTATTCACCGTTATAGTCAGCACGAAGAAATGTAATAAAATAGCCTGTATTTTCTTCTATCTCTGCATAATAAACTTGTCTATAATTATTTGAAGCAATCGAAAGTTCAGAACCTACAGAAGCATCAATTATGCCGAATCCATATAAAATTGGTTTAATTCGTATATTATCAGTGTTTGCATCTAGTTTATGGATTTTTTCTTTTAATTTTTCATCAAGCACACTTTCCGAAACTGTTGCAATAACCTTTGCTTCACCATATGCCATGTATTCATCCGGAAGATTTGAAGAGTCCCCTTTTACAAGCATTAAAGTTTCAATCATTTGATAACTGGAACTTGCTTCATTATCAGAAGTAATTACAGAAATTGCAAATCCATTACAACTACTACTGCTTGGTATGGTGGCTGAATATGAACCGTCTGTGTTTTCTTCAAAATTAACATATTCTAACCAAACTCCATCATTGTACAACAGCAATACAGTTTGTCTCCAATTAAATTTCTTGTTTACAGAAAAAGTATCTCCTGCTTTAGTAGGAATTAAATCAGTATAATATGAATTTGCATCTTCTATTACACCAACCCCGTAAGAATTTCCAATGGCTAACCTTCCACTATGCAATTTTGTTGTGTCAAACAGGTTCTGAGAGATAATAGCAATATCATTTAAATCGCACTTTAAAGTTTCAAGCCATTCGGATTCTGTGCCAACATATCCATTATCAACTGCAATTTGATATGCGCTTTTACCATCATCGCCTTGAGGTCCTTCTGGTCCTTGAGGTCCTTGAGGCCCTTGAGGTCCTTGAGGTCCTTGA
>JAQYAV010000036.1 GCA_029338675.1 Lachnospiraceae bacterium | reverse complement strand
TAATAGGAGGCATTTTAATTTAACATTACTTTGGCATAATCTACGGATGGTGTTGGTATGTGAATATTCGCTGTCAAATTCTCAGTTGAACGCATACATGTTTTGTATTTTGGTCCTAAGTGTAAAGCATTTAGAGATTGTTATTTTGGTTTGCAGCGTACCTGCAAATTGTGTACTGAAAAAATGGGATTTTTTTTAAAAATAGCATGTACCATGTCCCCATTCAAGCCCCTGACAAGGGGCTTGAATGGGGACATATAGAAACATTAACTTTTAGTAAAACTTGATTTTTAAAAGTCAACAAAGCGATTTTGGCGCGATTAAAGTGATTTTGATTAGATGAATTGAAATTTGGATTGGATATTTTTAAATTAAAGTCAATATTGAATACAACCAATACATTATAGATATAAAAAGGGGGAGATGAAATGGGGCGTAATAGGAATATGTTTCAACAATTGAACAATGCTTTGACTCAGAATTTTCAAGAAAGAATAGATAAGCATAGCGATAAAAAAGAAAATGGAACAGAAATGAGTGAGAAGATTTATAGTTATTCTTCACTGAATAATTTAAGAGATTTTTCAAGGAATTTTTCAAACTATATGAAAGAGAATTTTCCGGATATAAAGCGATTGGATCAAGTTAGGAGCAATCATATTCAAGACTTTTTAAATACTAAGAATTCAGAAGGTTGCAGCCAAAACACTTTAGATACATATAAAAATAATTTTAATAAACTACAAGAAGTTGTGAATGAAACATATAAGAGTGTCAATTGGGATTTTAAACAAGATGTAGTAACACCTACAAGCCAGAAGCAATTTGATCCTAACAGAGGTGCGGGAAATGCAATTTCCAAGGAGGATTATCAACAGATTCTAAATTATTGCATGGAAAATCGTTCTGGATCAGGGGATGCGATTCTAGCACAAGATGCACTGGGAGTACGAGTAAATGAATTGTCAGAATTAAAAGTTAAAGATTTAGATTTTGCGAATAATAAAATTAATTTTACTAATACCAAAGGTGGAAAGCCAATGCAAAGGGATATGAATAATAAATTAAAAGAACTTTTGCAAGAGAGATGTGAAGGCAAATCTCTAGGTGATAAGGTGTTTGGAGTAAGCGATGCTGCAATAAACAAACAGTTGAGTAGAATAGAAGACAAACTTGGAATGAAGAGACATTCCAACCATGACATTCGCCGTATGATAGCACAACAAAAATACGATGATTTAAGAAACGCTGGATGTAGCAAGCAGAAGGCACTTGATGAGGTGAGCAAATGGCTTAATCATGGTCGAAATAGAAATACAATGATTGCTAAAAGTTATATTAAGAATATTTGGTGAAAATTAATTAATAAATAAAATGAATAGAAAATTGTTTACTTATATAAAATTATGTTATAATATAGAGACAAGTTAAAAAAGAATAAAAAAATAAGTCCTTCACAATATTTCAAAGTCGGCAAACTAAGAAATATTAGGAACTCATTAGGTACGGCAATACCAATAAGTAACGGAAGAACTCTATCTATAGTCATATTTCCGATGTATAACCAACATACAAAAGAAACAGTAACTATATATTCAATTTATATGAATAATCTTATCAGATATTTATACAAATTGCAATAAGCAAGATTTAGAAGTTTATAGCCTTTATGTATTGGAAAACAGTACATAAAGGCTTTTTTATATGCAAAATTAAATATTGGAAAAATCCTATATGGTAGTGTTGAGATGGAATCTGAAATCACTCTAAAACAACCTGTCGAAACTGGCGTGTATCTCCCCACTCGAACTAATCTATAGCAATATAGAGGAATGTGTTCAATAGGGCGGGGGTGCTCGCGGTGATGACGTAGGTTGGTACGGACGGAAGCGAGCAAAAGAATCTCATTACAAGGACAACGTGTGTTGCAGAAATGCAGAGGGAGTAACTAAAAACTTGATGTAGGCACAAATGAGCGAGTTTAAGACAGAAAAAGTCTTATGAATAGTTAACTATAATCGTGAGGTTATAGTGGTGTGAAAGAAT
>JAQYAV010000035.1 GCA_029338675.1 Lachnospiraceae bacterium | reverse complement strand
CAGGACTTCGCAGATTGGTTTGCTAATACTCATAAAACAGATTCTGATAAAATTCAGTATAGAACTATTCACTACATTCCAGATATGGAATATAGCTATGCTAATTTTGAGTTGTTTTTAAGTGAACGAAGAAAGAACATTAAGGCTCAATTGGAATCAATGCTTTTGTAATTTCACGGGCGAAGGTTTGATGCCTTCGCCTGTTTTATGTAGGGGGTTCGACCCCCCTATGGTTCTATCGTTAAAAGGTAGAACCCCCCCCCGAACCCCCATTCTATTAACGATAGGAATTAGGGGTAAATCAGAGTAGTCCGGCTCTTTGTAGTTGACTACTTTTTGACTACGAATGACTATTACATTTTGCCTTAATTTGCCTTATTTTGCATAGTGTGTCACATTATGCAAAATTTATGTAGATTTTTGAGAGTACGCAAAAGTCCCCAAAACACGGCAATTCACGGCATTTTAGGAGGTAAAAAATGAAAACGAGAGTGCTTTTCGTATGCCACGGCACTACTCGCCAAAAGTCGTAAGAATGCAGTATTTATGCGGCTTTGCAGGTATGGTAGGGATGAAAATATACCAAAAATATACCAGTTAATGGTAAGAGAGAAGCAATAAGAATAGAAAATGGGGATATGACAAAGAGTATTAAGGAGCCTCCGGTAATTGTAGAAATGTGATGCCGGAGGTTTTTTTGAATAAAAATATAAAATGTTTGACATTTTATCGGTAGACCGATAATATAAAGTAAAAAGATGAAATGCAATCTTTTACTTTAACGAGCAACAAGCGCAGCGATTGCGATTCTAAAATCATATGAGGTTACAATATTATGGATTTTGTTGTTGAATTGAAAAAACAAAATATGAATATAAGAATCTGTTCACAAAAGAGCGGAATCCCTTATGCGACTCTTTACCCGATTATAAAGGGGCAGGTGGATATTGGGACCTGCACTTACTATACAGTAGAAAAATTAGCTAAGGTTTTGGGCTATCGTCCAGATCAGATTGTTTATCACAAAGAGGATTTTCAGACCTTTAGAAATAATCTGCATCATGATATTAAGCGTAATGATCTTCAGACCGTGTTAGGGATCATTGAGCGTGAGGATGTGGAGTATTACCGTATGCATCATGATTATATTAAGATGCTTTATCTTGTGGCAACGGTAGACTATATCAGTAAAAAATATAGTATTCCTCTTAGTAATAAATATGATGAGATAAGGAAGATGAAGCTGGAGGAACCATTTTTTGTAGGCGATGCTCTGCTCCTTGGAAAGAAAAAGGAAGCCGGAATCAAAGAATTTGCGAAATACAATATCATAGAGGGGGATTTGTATGATGCCGTCTGATAAGAAGGTTACAAGAAAAAATGGAGGAGCAAGCTGGTGAAGGTACTGGTGATACCTGATGTTCATTTAAAACCTAAAATGTTTTATAGAGCATCTGCAATTATGCATCAAGGAATTGCAGATAGAGCAGTGTGTCTTATGGATATCGCAGATGATTGGGGACAAGAATATAATGTCGATTTATATGTTGAAACCTACGATGCTGCTATATCTTTTGCAAAAGAGTATCCTGACACCTTATGGTGTTATGGAAATCACGATCTCAGCTATGTGTGGTATATGCCTGAAACTGGTTATAGCAGTATGGCAATGTCGACAGTTCAGAGGAAATTGATTGATTTAAAGGTAACTTTGCCGGAAAATAACCCAATAAAATATGTACAGCGAATCGATAATGTTATTTTTTCTCATGGCGGAGTAAGTGATTATTTTGTAAGGGAATATGTGCCTGCTTCAAAATATAATGATATAGATACCGTTGTGGACACTATCAATTGCCTTGGAGTAAATGAAATGTGGAACGATGCTTCACCTATATGGCTCAGACCACAGTATTCAAATGTGAAAATGTATAAACCAAGGAAAATGCTTCAGGTGGTAGGACATACACCTGTTGAGAAGATTTATAGAGACAGAAATATTATTTCCTGCGATGTGTTTTCAACATATCGTAATGGTAAAACCATAGGAACAGAAGAGTTTTTGATATTAGATACTATAACCTGGGAATGTGACCGGGTGAAATTATAGCGACTAGAATGGGTGAGGAGCCACCGGAAAATGCAGTGATGTGATGCCGGTGGTTTTTTTGTGGAACATTAGAATGTAATTATGAGTTAGAGAGTATTAATTGTATGCGGTCTGAGGTTACAGCCCCTGAAAGACCTGAAAATAGAGAAGCGAAATCGTTCTAATGTTCCACAAATATAGAAACGAATGAAAGCAATGAGCAATTCTAATGTTGTAACATTTGCTAATTACAGTGACATTTACCGTGACATTTACAGAGGCATTTTGAAGACGGTCATATTTTTAATTACATCATTATGGATTTCGAATCAGTCTTTAATTGCGTCGTTTACGATTTCAATTTAGCTATTTATATATAAATGACTAATTTGAGAATGGCGCGACACAAGATATAGAAGTCACGAAATAAAAAATATACACAATATAGTTGACAAGTGAAATAAAATGAGATATTCTAATGTTAGAAAATAGCGAACAAGTTAACGCGCTACGTTTATCGAAGGGAGCAATCCCTATATTTTTTAACAAGGTGTTAGAAAATAGCGAACGAGTTAACAGAAAGGACTAGATTATGAAATTTAATATTTTAAAATGGTGTGATGACATGGTAACACATCTCAAAGAAAATGACATTACTTTCGAAAATGGCGTAGCTGTAATGCCAAAGGATTTCATCTATCAGGATGAAGTGAGCATGGTTTCAACCTATAAGTACAGAAATGATATTCCGGATGGGCTAAAGAAAACTTCGCTGCTTACTTATTTCATGCCTGATGATAATTTATTTAATCGCATTAAAAAGCTCGAGGATGAAATATATGTTTTGAAAGAATATGGTGGAATATGTGGATTTGACCTAAGTCCCAGTGTTGGTATG
>JAQYAV010000034.1 GCA_029338675.1 Lachnospiraceae bacterium | reverse complement strand
TCCATATAGGTTTTGTTCTCAAGGGTAGTATCTTCAATGCCTAAATTAGCCGCATTTATTAGCAGAGTATCCTCTTTCGTATTGAGCAGAAACTCTTTATAAAATTCTTTTGCATTCATAACTGGCACCATCCTTTATTTTAGTATATTTCAGTAACTATATTCTAACACACAAGATGCACGTTTTTTTGCCCATCTTCCTATAGTAAATTTCGAACTATCATGATATCATTATATCAAAGGTAAAGAAAGGTGGGAAGTTACATGTATCAAAGTCAGCCTAAGAAAATGCTTATTCTATACATCCTTGATATCCTTCAAAAATATACTGATAGTGAACATCGTCTGAGCCAAAAGGAGATTTTAGAAATCCTTGAGCGTGATTATTCTATGAAGGCAGACCGCAAGTCGATTAGGAGCAATATCATAAACCTCATTGAAGCTGGGTATGCCGTGGAATATAAAGAAATCCCAAGAAGTAATAAGAATGCTAAAACGGGTGAAGTTGAAGATAATAATGTTTATACTGATTATTACCTAATCAAGGATTTTGATGACAGTGAGTTACGCCTTTTAATAGATAGTCTCCTGTTTTCCAAGCACATCCCTTATAGCCAGTGCAAGCGTCTGATTGAAAAGCTTGAGAAGCTTTCAAGTAAGTATTTTCGTGCTAAAGTTAAGCATATCCGCACCATGCCAATTAGCTCTACCAATAATAAGCGCCTGTTTTATGTAATTGAAATTTTGGATGAGGCTATCAACAACAATAAGCAGGTTAAGTTTACCTATGGATATTATGGAACCGATAAGAAGCTGCATCCAAGTACTCATGACGATGGCACAGTTCATGAGTATATAGTAAACCCTTACCAAATGGCAGCTTCCAATGGTCGGTATTATCTGATTGGAAACTACGATAAGTATGATAACATCTCTCATTACAGGGTTGATAGAATTATAGATATCGAAATCCTTGATACCCCTCAGAAGCCTAAAAAGGAAATTAAAGAGGTGGAAAGCGGCTTTGATTTATCCAGGCATATGACAGAACACATTTATATGTTTTCCGGTGCTAGTGCTACTGTAACCTTCCGTCTCAAGAAATACCTTTTGAATGATGTTATCGACTTCTTTGGCAGTGAAATTACCTTTTTTGATGAGAAGGAAGATACAGTCTGCGCACGAGTCAGGGTAAATCTATCTGCTATGCGTAAATGGGCCGTTCAATATGCCTTGCATGCGAAGGTACTTACACCACCTAGCCTTGCAGAGGGTGTTAAAAGTGACCTAGTGAAAGCACTAGAAAACTATAATGCCGATTAACAATATAATACTTCGATAAGTGCATGAGAAAAAATATGCGCATCTTCTTTGCTATAATGCTATTAGGGAAGGAAGGTGCGCATTATTTTTAAAACTACACCGAAACAGGATAAAAATAGGATGATGGTTAAACATGTACTATTATCTATGGGTGATATAAAGAAGAATAATAATGAAGGAATTCATTACGGGCGGGTTATGACCTTTGGGTTATCTGAAGATGAATTGGAAGTGCTTCGGAATTCTTTGCCTTCAAAGAATACTGAGGTTTTTGATACTGATGAAGCAACAGATTTAGTGGCGCTTGCAGCTGAAGTACTCATTATCAAGGCGGACGCTTTAGATAAAGAGGGAAGGGAATTACTGCTTGATTATTATAATGAGGTCGGAGACTCTTGTGATGAAGCTGTTTTTTGGATAGGTTAGTCTTGCCTGCCCAAAAAGCTTATGAAGCGCTTTAAGATTTTTGCGTCTTTTGATGATTTAGAGAAAATTTTGAAGTAGCTTGTTGATTTATTGTTTCAAAACCCCAAAAGAGCTAATGTTTTTTTGTGATAATTTTATAAGCTAGATTATAATAAAAAAAGAGGGTTCTCATGCGCGAGAACCCTCTTTAAAATTATTGAATGATGTATTTACCTGTTAGATTTAGAAATATCAATATAATTTATACTGTTCTTGAACAAGGTTCCAGAGATT
>JAQYAV010000033.1 GCA_029338675.1 Lachnospiraceae bacterium | reverse complement strand
GGACCATGTGTTGTAACTCAGGTAAAAACAGTTGATAATGACGGTTACGATGCAATTCAGGTTGGTTTCGGCGAAAAGAAAGAAAGAGTAACTACTAAAGATCCATCAGGAAAGAAATTTATCAGAAACCCACATGGTGCTGGTAAGGCTGAAGTAGGACATTTCAAGAAAGCAGGAACTACTCCAAAGACTTTCGTAAGAGAGTTTAGATTAGAGAATTCATCAGAGTTTAATGCTGGTGATGAGATTAAGGCTGATATCTTCGCAGAAGGCGATAAGATTGATGTAACTGCTAAGTCAAAGGGTAAAGGATATGCAGGCGGTATCAAGAGATACGGCATGAAGTCAGGTCCTTCAGCTCACGGTTCAAAATACCATCGTCATGCAGGTTCAAATGGTTCTGCAACTACTCCAGGTAGAGTATTCAAAGGAAAGAAGATGCCTGGACATATGGGTAACGTAAGAGTTACAGTACAGAATCTTGAGATAGTTAAGATAGATGTTGAAAACAATGTAATTTTGGTAAAGGGTGCCGTTCCTGGACCAAAGAAATCATTAGTAATGATTAAGGAAACAGTAAAGAGTGGCAAATAAGCCGTTCTTTAAGGAAGGAGGAACATTAGATGGCAACAGTAGCTGTTTATAACATCGAAGGTAAGGAAGTAGATAAGCTTGAGCTTAACGATAGCGTTTTCGGTGTAGAAATAAATGAACATTTGGTACATTTGGCAGTAGTAAGCCAGTTAGCAAATAGTCGTCAGGGAACTCAGAGTGCTAAAACACGTTCAGAAGTTTCAGGTGGCGGAAAGAAACCTTGGAGACAAAAGGGAACAGGTCATGCAAGACAGGGTTCTACAAGAGCTCCACAGTGGACAGGTGGTGGAGTTGTATTTGCTCCAAAGCCAAGAGATTATTCAATGAAGATGAACAAGAAAGAAAAGCAGATAGCAATTAAGTCAGCTCTTACTTCAAAGGTTCAGGATACAAAGCTTGTTGTAGTTGATCAGTTCAACTTAGACGAGATTAAGACTTCAAAATTCGCTAAGGTTCTTAAAAACCTTAATGTAGAGAAAGCATTAGTTGTAACTAAGGACGTTGAGGAGAAACTTGTTCTTTCAGCAAGAAACATCCCAACAGTTAAGACAACAGTTAGCAATGCAATCAACGTATATGACATCCTTAAGTATGATTCACTTGTAATGACTAAGGATGCTGTAGCAGCAATCGAGGAGGTGTATGCATAATGGCACAGATTAAATATTATGACGTTATACTTAAGCCAGTATTAACTGAGAAGAGTATGAATGCAATGGCAGAGAAAAAATACACTTTCCTTGTACATCCAGAAGCTTCTAAGGGACAGATCAAAGAAGCTGTTGAGAAGATGTTCGAAGGTGCTAAGGTTTCTAAGGTTAACACTATGAACTATGATGGTAAGACTAAGAGACGTGGCGCTGTTTACGGAAAGACTGCAAAGACTAAGAAAGCAGTTGTTCAGCTTACAGCTGAGAGCGCTGATATCGAATTTTTCGAAGGCTTATAAAATAAACAATGAGACACTAAAAAGTGTCGTTCATAAGAAAATCTTATGACTATATACGCAGTAAAGCGTGATAATAAACGTATTTGAAAGGAGAAACAAAATGGGAATTAAGACTTACAACCCATATACACCTTCTAGAAGAAATATGACTGGTCTTGATTTCGCTGAGATTACTAAGAGTACTCCAGAGAAATCACTTCTTGCAAAGAAAGATAAGACTGCTGGTCGTAATAATCAAGGAAAAATCACTGTAAGACATCACGGTGGTGGAAATAGACAAAAATACAGAATCATCGACTTCAAGAGAAGAAAAGATGATATTCCTGCAAGAGTAGCAGCAATCGAGTATGATCCAAACAGAACAGCAAATATTGCACTTCTTTTCTACGCAGATGGTGAGAAGGCATATATCATCGCTCCTGTAGGATTAAAGGTTGGCGATACAGTTATGAATGGTGCTAATGCAGAAATCAAAGTTGGTAACTGTTTACCACTTTCAGAAATTCCAGTTGGTACAGAAGTACACAACGTAGAGCTTTATCCTGGAAAGGGTGCTCAGCTTGTACGTTCAGCTGGTAACTCAGCTCAGCTTATGGCTAAGGAAGGCAAATATGCAACACTTAGACTTCCTTCAGGCGAGATGAGAATGGTTCCTATCGTTTGTCGTGCAACAATCGGACAGGTTGGAAATATCGAGCACGGACTTGTTAACATTGGTAAGGCAGGACGTAAGCGTCACATGGGTATTAGACCTACAGTTCGTGGTTCTGTTATGAACCCTAATGACCATCCACATGGTGGTGGTGAAGGTAGAACTAGTATTGGTAGACCAGGACCTTCTACTCCATGGGGTAAACCAGCACTCGGCCTTAAGACTAGAAAGAAGAATAAGCAGTCTAACAAGTTGATAATTAGAACAAGAGACGGTAAGAACGTTAAGTAAGGAGGTAACATATGGCTCGTTCATTAAAAAAAGGACCATTTGCAGATGATTATTTATTAAAGAAGATAGATGCACTTAATGCAGCAAATGACAAGCAGGTTATTAAGACTTGGTCGCGTCGTTCAACAATCTTCCCATCATTTGTTGGTCATACAATAGCAGTATATGATGGAAGAAAGCATGTGCCTGTATATGTAACAGAGGATATGGTTGGTCATAAACTCGGTGAGTTCGTTGCAACAAGAACATACAGAGGACATGGTAAAGATGAGAAGAAGGGCAAGAAGAGATAATTCGGAAGGAGGACACATTCATGGCAAAAGGACATAGATCCCAAATTAAGAGACTCAGAAATGAGAACAAAGATGTTAGACCATCAGCTAAGGTATCATATGCTAGAGTTTCAGTAACAAAGGCATGTTTCGTATTAGATGCTATCAGAGGCAAGGATGTAACTTCTGCACTCGGAATACTTGCTTATAATAACAGATATGCATCAAAAGTTATAGAGAAGTTACTCAAGTCTGCAATAGCAAACGCTGAGAACAACAATGGAATGAAAGTAGAGGACCTTTATATTGCAGAGTGTTATGCAAACAAAGGACCAACAATGAAGAGAATTCAACCAAGAGCACAGGGTAGAGCTTACAGAATCGAGAAGAGAACAAGCCACATCACAATTGTGCTTGATGAAAGATAGGAGGTAAGCAATGGGACAGAAGGTTAATCCACATGGTTTAAGAGTCGGCGTTATCAAGGACTGGGATTCAAAGTGGTATGCTGATACTAAGAATGGCGAGTTCGCTGATAACCTTGTAGAAGACTATAAGATCAGAGAGTATTTAAAGAAAGAACTTTACTCAGCAAACATTTCTAAAATTGAAATTGAAAGAACAGCTGACAGAGTAAAGGTTAATGTATATACAGCTAAGCCTGGTGTAGTAATTGGTAAGGGCGGCGCTGGAATCGAGAAAGTTAAGGCTAAGGTTCAGAAGCTTACTTCTAAGAAGCTTATCATTGATATCAAAGAGATCAAGAAACCAGACCTTGACGCTCAGTTAGTAGCAGAGAATATTGCTGCACAGCTTGAAAATCGTATCTCATTCAGAAGAGCAATGAAGTCATGCATGAGCAGAACAATGAAGGCTGGTGCTTTAGGAATCAAGACTGCATGTTCAGGTAGACTTGGTGGTGCTGATATGGCTAGAACAGAGTTCTACAGTGATGGTACTATTCCACTTCAGACTTTACGTGCTGATATTGATTATGGTTTCGCTGAAGCAGATACAACTTACGGTAAAGTTGGTGTTAAGACATGGATTTACCATGGCGAAGTACTTCCTACTAAAGGAAATCAGGAAGGGAGCGATAAATAATGTTAATGCCTAAGAGAGTTAAGCGTCGTAAGCAGTTCAGAGGAACTATGGCAGGTAAGGCGCTTAGAGGAAATAGAATTAGTAACGGTGAATTTGGTATCGTAGCAATGGAGCCAGCTTGGATCAAGTCAAATCAGATCGAAGCAGCCCGTATCGCAATGACTCGTTATGTAAAGCGTAACGGTAAAGTTTGGATTAAGATTTTCCCTGATAAGCCAGTAACAGCTAAGCCAGCTGAAACTCGTATGGGTTCTGGTAAGGGTTCACTTGAGTACTGGGTAGCAGTAGTTAAGCCAGGTAGAGTATTATTTGAAATAGCAGGTGTACCAGAAGAGACTGCTAGAGAAGCTCTTCGCCTTGCTGTTCATAAGTTACCATTAAAGTGTAAGATAGTATCAAAGGCAGATTTAGAAATGGAGGTTTAATAGCAGTGAAGCTTAAGGAATATAAGAAAGAATTAAATCAAAAGTCCCTTGAAGAATTACAGAGCGATTTAGTAGCTGCTAAGAAGGAATTATTTAACTTAAGATTCCAGAATGCCACTAATCAGCTTGAGAATACAAGTAGAATTAAGGATGTTAGAAAAAACATCGCTAGAATTCAGACAGTCATAGCTGAAAAAGCTAATGCTTAATTATCGTTAAAGGAGGAAAAATATTGTGGATAGAAATCTAAGAAAAACACGTGTAGGTATCGTTACAAGTGATAAGATGGATAAGACAATTGTTGTTTCAATCGTTGATAATGTAAAGCATCCTCTTTACGGTAAAATTGTAAAGAGAACATACAAGCTTAAGGCTCATGATGAGAATAATGATTGTAAAATTGGTGATAGAGTAAAAGTTATGGAGACAAGACCTTTATCTAAGGATAAGAGATGGAGACTTGTTGAGATAATTGAGAAAGCAAAGTAAGGAGGCGTAAACAATGGTTCAGCAGGAAACAAGACTTAGAGTTGCTGATAACACTGGTGCTAAGGAAATCCTTTGTATTAGAGTTTTAGGTGGTTCTACAAGAAGATATGCAAATATTGGTGATATCATCGTTGCCTCAGTTAAAGATGCAACACCAGGTGGAGTTGTAAAAAAAGGTGATGTTGTTAAAGCCGTAGTTGTTCGTTCAAAGAAGGGTGCTCGTCGTAAAGACGGTTCATACATCAAATTCGATGAGAACGCAGCAGTTATTATAAAGGATGATGGTAATCCAAGAGGAACACGTATTTTTGGACCTGTAGCAAGAGAGCTCAGAGACAAGAAGTTTATGAAGGTTGTTTCACTTGCACCAGAAGTATTATAGGAGGTAGAGACTGTGGCAACAATGAAAATCAAAAAAGACGATCTTGTTAAAGTAATTGCCGGTAAAGAAAAAGGCAAAGAAGGAAAAGTATTAGCAGTTGATACTAAGAATAATACAGTATTAGTTGAAGGTGTTAATATCGTTCATAAGCATAGTAAGCCAAGCATGCAGAATCAGCAGGGTGGAATTATTGAGAAGGAAGCTCCTATCGATATATCAAACGTAATGTACCTTTATAAGGGTAAGCCTGTTAGAGTTGGATTCTCAGGCGAGAAGAGCAACAAAGTAAGAGTTGCTAAAGTAAACGGTAAGACAGAAGTTATCGACTAGGAAATCAGGAAAGGAGGTACAGGTTTTGAGCAGACTTAAAGAGTTATATAGCGCAGAGATTAAAGACGCTATGATGAAAAAGTTCGGATATAAAAATGTAATGCAGATACCAAAGCTCGAGAAGATTGTTATCAACATGGGTGTTGGTGAAGCAAGAGAAAACGCAAAGGTTTTAGATGCAGCAGTTAAGGATCTTGAGACTATCTCAGGTCAGAAGGTTGTTGTAACACGTGCTAAGAAGTCAGTAGCAAACTTCAAGCTTAGAGAGGGTATGCCAATTGGTTGTAAGGTTACTCTTAGAGGCGACAAGATGTATGAGTTTACTGATAGACTTGTAAACCTTGCATTGCCACGTGTACGTGACTTTAGAGGTGTTAATCCAGATGCATTTGATGGTAGAGGAAACTATGCATTAGGAATTAAAGAACAGCTTATTTTCCCAGAAATCGAGTACGATAAGGTTGATAAGGTTAGAGGTATGGACATTATTTTTGTTACTACAGCTAACACAGACGAGGAAGCTCGTGAGTTATTAACACTTTTCGGTATGCCATTTAAGAAGTAGTCAAGGAGGAAGATTAACATGGCTAAAACAGCAATGAAAGTTAAACAGCAGCGTCCTCAGAAGTTCTCTACTAGAGAATATACTCGTTGTAAGATTTGTGGACGTCCACACTCAGTATTGAGAAAATACGGAATTTGCAGATTATGCTTCCGTGAGTTAGCTTACAAGGGACAGATACCAGGCGTTAAGAAGTCAAGCTGGTAAGATTTAGATATAGCCGAGAACGGCAGATATTCTATCGGAGTGATAGATTAATATTTAGGAGGAAATAGAACTATGTCAATGAGCAGCGATCCAATTGCAGATATGCTTACAAGAATCCGTAATGCAAATACTGCGAAACATGATACAGTAGATATACCAGCATCTAAGATGAAGCTGGCGATTGCAGATATTCTTCTCAAAGAGGGATATATAAAAGCAGTTGACGTTATTGAAGAAGGAAACTTCAAGACAATAAAGGTTACACTTAAGTATGGTGCAAACAAGAATGAGAAGATTTTAACAGGTCTTAAGAGAATCTCTAAGCCAGGTCTTCGTGTTTATGCATCAAAGGATGAGCTTCCAAGAGTATTAGGAGGTCTTGGTACAGCAATCATCTCTACAAACAAGGGTGTATTAACTGACAAAGAAGCTAGAAAGCAGAATGTTGGTGGAGAAGTTCTTGCATTTATTTGGTAGTTTGCAATATATATATCAAAATGATATATAATAATATCTATACTTCGTTGTAGCGCGGCTTTAAGCCGGAGCTAGAACGTAGGTACAGATATATTAAACTGATAATGTTTTATACATTAATATATAGTTAAAATTTCAAGGAGGAACGGCGAAATGTCACGTATCGGAAGAATGCCTATCGCTATACCAGCAGGTGTTACTGTAGATATAGCAGAAAATAACAAGGTGACTGTTAATGGACCAAAGGGAACACTTGTAAGAGTACTCCCAGCTGAGATGGAAATCACTCAGGATGGTTCAGAAGTATTAGTTAAGAGACCAAACGACTTAAAGAAAATGAAATCTTTACATGGTCTTACAAGAACACTTATTAATAACATGGTAGTTGGTGTAACTCAAGGTTATACTAAGGTGCTTGAAGTAAACGGTGTAGGTTACAGAGCACAGAAATCTGGTAACAAGTTAACACTTTCTCTTGGTTATTCACATCCAGTTGAGATGGAGGATCCAGAAGGAGTTTCAACTGTTGTTGATGGTAACAAGATAACTGTTAGTGGAATAGATAAAGAAAAAGTTGGCCAATATGCTGCCGAAATCAGAGAAAAGAGAGCTCCAGAACCATATAAGGGTAAGGGTATCAAGTATGCTGATGAGGTTATCAGACGTAAAGTTGGTAAGACTGGTAAGAAATAATTAAAGGAGTGAATAAGATGATTAAGAAGGAATCAAGAAGTGCTATACGTACTAAAAAACATTTAAAGATTCGTAACCGTTTTAGCGGCACAGCAGCTAGACCTCGTTTAGCAGTATTCAGAAGTAATAATCATATGTACGCTCAGATTATTGATGATACAGTTGGTAATACTTTAGTGTCAGCTTCAACAGTTCAGAAAGATGTAAAGGATCAACTTGAGAAGACAAACGATGTTGCAGCAGCAGCTTACTTAGGACAGGTAATCGCTAAGAAGGCTCTTGATGCTGGAATCAATACAGTTGTTTTTGATAGAGGCGGTTTTATATATCAGGGTAAGATTAAAGCTTTATCAGATGCAGCAAGAGAAGCTGGTCTCGAATTCTAAAAAGGAGGAAAAAGACACAAGAAGCATGAAATTATAGATGCTAGTAACTTAGAGTTAGAAGAAAATGTAGTTGCCATCAAACGTGTAACTAAGGTTGTTAAGGGTGGTCGTAACTTCAGATTTGCTGCACTCGTTGTTGTTGGTGATAAGAACGGTCACGTAGGTGCTGGTCTTGGAAAGGCAACAGAAATCCCTGAGGCAATTCGTAAGGGTAAAGAGGACGCAATTAAGAAGTTAGTTAAGGTAAATATTAATGAGAACGGTAGTATACCATATGACTGGACTGGTGTATTCGGTAGTGCAAGTGTATTACTTAAGTCATCACCAGAAGGTACTGGTATAATCGCTGGAGGTCCAGCACGTAAGGTGCTTGAGCTTGCAGGATACAGAAATATCCGTACAAAGTCCTTAGGTTCAAATAACAAGCAGAACGTTGTTCTTGCTACAATCGAAGGTCTTTCAAAGATTAAGTCTCCAGAAGATGTAGCTAGACTCCGTGGTAAATCTTTAGACGAGATTCTTAACTAAGGAGGTATTATAAAATGGCAGATAAGTTAAAAGTAACTTTAGTTAAGTCAACTATTGGATCTATTCCAAAGCATAAGAAAACTGTAGAGGCACTTGGTCTTACTAAAATGCATAAGACAGTAGAGCTTCCAAACAATGCTGCAACACTTGGAATGGTACAGCAGGTTCGTCATTTAGTTAAAGTAGAAGAGGTTTAATATATTATTTGAATGAAAAGGAGGTACAGTCATGAATTTATCAAGCTTAAAGCCAGCTGATGGTGCTGTATCAAGCGATAACTTCAGAAGAGGTCGTGGACATGGTTCAGGAAACGGCAAGACTGCAGGTAAAGGTCATAAAGGACAGAAGGCTCGTTCAGGAGCTCCAAGACCTGGTTTTGAAGGTGGTCAGATGCCACTTTATAGAAGAATCCCTAAGAGAGGCTTCACTTGTAGAAATCATAAGGAGATCGTTGCTATCAACCTCTCAGCTTTAGAGAAGTTCGAGAATGGTTCAGAGGTAACTATCGAAACTCTTATTGAAGCAGGTGTAGTTAAGAATCCTAGAGATGGTGTTAAGATTTTAGGAAATGGAGAGTTAACTAAGAAACTTACTGTTAAAGCTAATGCATTTAGTAAGTCTGCTACTGAGAAGATTGAAGCTCTTGGTGGAAAAGTAGAGGTGATTTAATATGTTCAAAACTTTAACCGACGCATTTAAGGTTAAAGAGATACGTAGAGGATTAATCTTTACACTTTTTATCCTTGCAGTTGTAAGAGTTGGATGTTGGATACCTATACCAGGACTTAGCTCTGCCGCAAGAGAATTGTTTACAGCTAAGGTTGGTGAGAATGCGTTACTTAGTTCATTTACTGGTGGTTCTTTAGAGAAACTTACTATATTTGCACTTAACGTAACACCATATATTACATCATCAATTATCATTCAGTTGTTAACAATTGCTATTCCTGCATTAGAGGAAATGCAAAAAGATGGAGAAGATGGTAGAAAAAAGATGACAGCACTTACAAGATATGTAACAATTCTTCTTGCTGTTATCGAAAGTTTGGGATTGGTAATCGGCTTTGACAGGGGAAATTATTTAACAATTAAGGGTCCACTTGGTTACTTGCTTATTATCATCACATTGACTGCTGGAAGTACACTTATTATGTGGTTCGGTGAGAAAATCACTGAATTTGGTGTTGGAAACGGTGTATCAATAATCTTATTGGTAAATATTGTTTCAAGAATGCCAGATGACTTCAGACATTTATATATGCAGTTTATGGATGGAAAAGATATTGTAAAAAAGATTATAGCTGCTGCAATTATACTTTTGGTAGTTGTAATTACTATAGTACTTGTTGTATTACTTCAGGATGGTGTTAGAAAGATTCCTGTTCAGTATGCACAGAAAGTACAAGGAAGACGTTTAACAGGCGGAAATGCAAGTCATATTCCGCTTAAGGTTAACACTTCAGGTGTTATCCCAGTAATCTTTGCTTCATCAATAATGTCTACACCAGCTGTTGTAATGAACTTACTTGGTGTGCAGGCAAGTGGTTTTTGGAGTAAAGTTCAGGTTGCGATGAATTCTAACTATTGGTTAAATCCTTCAAAGCCTGCTGCTAGTATTGGATTGGTAATATATATACTTTTAGTATTGTTCTTTGCATATTTTTATACTTCAGTAACATTCAATCCAATGGAAATAGCAAATAATATGAAAAAGAGTGGTGGTTTTATTCCAGGTATTAGACCAGGAAAGCCAACACAGGATTACTTAAACAAGATATTGAATTACATCGTATTAATCGGTGCAATTGGCTTGATTATAGTTGCAGTAATACCAATTTTCTTTAATGGAGTATTTGGTGCAGATGTATCATTTGGTGGAACATCAATCATTATCGTAGTTGGTGTTATTATTGAAACTATCAAGCAGATAGAGTCTAAGATGATTGTAAGAAATTACTCAGGCTTCTTGAATGATTAAGTATAACAAGGTAAAGGAGTGTATCCGCTTCGGGTACATTCCTATTCCTAGTTATAGGATATTTTAATTTGAACATAATGGGATAGTGAACATAATAAACCATCCCAATAAAATAGATAAGCAGATTAAACAAAGAAGCACTATGTAATAAATTCAAAATAGTGTTTCGAAGGATTCGCCACCACATAAGTTTTTTGGGGCAATTAAAATTATATTAGGAGGGACAATTATGAAGATTATTATGTTGGGTGCGCCTGGTGCTGGAAAAGGTACACAAGCGAAAATGATTGCAAAGAAGTATGGTATTCCTCATATTTCAACTGGTGATATTTTTAGAGCTAATATTAAGAATGGAACAGAACTTGGTGCAAAGGCAAAAGAATATATGGATAAGGGATTACTTGTTCCAGATGAATTAGTAGTAGATCTTATTATGGATAGATTTAAAGCTGATGATTGTAAAGATGGATACATTCTTGATGGTTTCCCAAGAACTATTCCTCAGGCAGAGGCTTTAGAGAAAGCTTTAACTGAGAATGGTGATAGCATAGATTATGCAGTTAATGTTGAAGTACCAGATGAGAATATTGTTAACAGAATGTCAGGTAGAAGAGCATGTGTTGGATGTGGCGCAACTTACCATGTAGTATACAATCCAACTAAGGTTGAGGGAAAATGTGATGCTTGTGGAGCTGATTTAATTCTTCGTGATGATGATAAGCCAGAAACAGTATTAAACAGACTTAGTGTATATCATGAGCAAACACAACCACTTATTGACTTCTATAGCAAGAAGGATGTTCTTGTTGAGGTTGATGGAACTGTTGATATGCAAGATGTATTCAACGCTATTGTTAGTATTTTAGGTGAGTAATAATGGCTATAGTAATAAAATCTCCTCGTGAAATCGAACTGATGAAAGAGGCAGGAAGAATTCTTGCACTTACACACGAGGAGTTAAAGAAAATAATTCGACCTGGTATATCTACATATGAGATAGATAGAGTAGGGGAAGAATTTATTAGAAGTTTTGGATGTATACCATCATTTTTAAACTATAATGGTTATCCTGCTTCAATATGTGTATCTGTTAATGATGAGGTTGTACATGGTATACCATCAAAAGACAGAATTCTTCAAGAGGGAGATATAGTAAGTCTTGATGCAGGAGTAATTTATAAGGGATATCATTCTGATTCAGCAAGAACCTATGGTGTAGGTCAGATAAGCGATAAAGCTACTGATTTAATAAAAGTAACAAAAGAAAGCTTTTTTGAGGCACTTAAGGTTTGTAAAGAAGGAAATCATATAAATGATATATCAAAAGCTGTATTTGATTACATTACAGCAAGAGGATATTCTGCAGTAAGAGATTTAGTTGGACATGGAGTGGGTGCATGCTTGCATGAGGCTCCTGAAATTCCAAACTTTCCAAGATTAAAAAGGGGAGCAAAGTTAAAAGCAGGAATGACATTGGCAATTGAACCAATGATCAATATAGGAACCTATGAAGTAGAATGGCTTGATGATGATTGGACAGTAGTAACAGCAGATGGAGAATTATCTGCTCACTATGAGAACACAGTATTAATTACTGAAGGGGATCCAGTAATATTATCACAGGCTAACGGAATAGAATTATAAAATGAAAAGTATTAGGAGGATGGAAATATGCCAAAAGCAGATGAAATAGAAATGGAAGGCGTAGTGCTTGAAAAATTACCAAACGCTATGTTTCAGGTTGAATTAGAGAATGGGTTACAGGTTTTAGCTCATATAAGTGGTAAGCTTAGAATGAATTATATTAAGATTCTTCCAGGCGACAAAGTAACAGTTGTTTTATCTCCATATGACCTTACAAAAGGCAGAATTACTTGGAGAGCAAAATAAATATAAAAAAAGCTTGCAATATGGTTTGCTTAGTGCTAAAATACCATTTTGTAGCGGACTTTTTTGAAAGGAGTGCATTTTAATGAAGGTTAGAGCATCAGTTAAACCAATTTGCGACAAGTGCAAAGTCATTAAAAGAAAAGGCAGTATTCGTATAATCTGCGAAAATCCAAAGCACAAGCAGCGTCAGGGTTAATAATGATTTTGAGTTGAGTTAGAACAAGGTATTTAGGATGATAGCCCATCTATAACTATGCCTTGTATTTGTGCGTGTGATATGATATCACATACTAACATTAGAGCGGCTGTAGCATATTATATGCTAAGAAATATTAATAAATGAATGAATAGAATGTTTTTTATTTGGTGGTATGCATTTCACCCTTGCACTATGTGTAAGGATACCATTTGGGTAAGAAACAAGAACAGTAAAAACATTACGGAGGTATATTAGAATGGCTCGTATTTCAGGTGTTGATTTACCAAGAGAGAAGCGTGTCGAGATAGGTCTTACTTATATTTATGGTATAGGTAGAACTTCAGCAGCAAGAATTCTTAAAGAAGCAAACGTTGATCCTGATACAAGAGTACGTGATCTTACTGATGATGAAGTAAAGAGACTTAGTGAGATTATCAATGAGACTCAGACTGTAGAGGGTGATTTACGTAGAGAGATAGCACTTAACATTAAGCGTTTACAGGAAATCGGTTGTTACCGTGGAATCCGTCATAGAAGAGGTTTGCCAGTTCGTGGTCAGAAGACTAAGACAAACGCAAGAACTCGTAAGGGTCCTAAGAAAACAGTAGCTAATAAGAAGAAGTAATAGAGAAAACCAGGGAGGTTTAGGTTAATGGCTAAGAAAGTTACTACTAAAAAAGTGACAAAGAAGCGTGTCAGAAGAAACGTTGAACGTGGACAGGCTCATATTCAGTCATCATTTAATAATACAATTGTTACATTAACAGATGCCGAAGGTAATGCATTATCTTGGGCAAGTGCTGGTGGATTAGGTTTCAGAGGATCTAAGAAGTCTACTCCATATGCTGCACAGATGGCAGCTGAGACAGCTGCAAAGGCTGCTTTACCATATGGTCTTAAGACTGTAGATGTTATGGTAAAGGGACCAGGATCAGGTAGAGAAGCTGCAATTCGTGCACTCTCAGCTTGTGGTATTGATGTTGTTAGTATAAAGGACGTTACTCCAGTTCCACATAATGGATGTCGTCCACCAAAAAGAAGAAGAGTCTGATAGGAGGTACAATTGAGATGGCAGTTGATAGAACCCCAGTTCTTAAGAGATGCAGATCTTTGGATATGGAGCCGACAGTTCTCGGTGTAAATAAGAAGTCTAAGAGAAAGTTAAATAGAGCAAATAGAAAAATTAGTGAGTACGGTTTACAGCTTCGTGAGAAGCAGAAGGCTAAATTTATCTATGGTGTATTAGAAAAGCCTTTCCGTAACTTATTTGAGAAGGCACAGAAGATGCCAGGTCTTGCAGGTCCTAACCTTATGATTTTATTAGAGTTAAGACTTGACAATGTAATTTTCCGTATGGGATTTGCTAGAACAAGACGTGAGGCTAGACAGATTGTAGATCACAAGCATGTTTTAGTTAATGGCAAGTGTGTAAATATCCCTTCATACAGAGTAAGTGCTGGTGATAAGATTGAGATTAGAGAGAAGAGCAAATCTCTTCAGAGATATAAGGATATCGTTGAGGCTAATGCAGGTGTAATTACTCCAGCATGGCTTGAGTCAGACATGGAGACATTGAGCGGTACTGTAATCGAGAAGCCACTTAGAGAGCAGATTGATGTACCAGTTAACGAGACACTTATCGTCGAGTTATATTCTAAGTAAGATATTGATTTACTTCCGAAACCATACAATTATTTGTATGGTTTTAGGAGTTTATTAGAATTAAGATGTAACTTGTACACCAGTTATCCAAAAAAGGAGGGGCAATTGTGTTTGAATTTGAAAAACCTAGAATTGAAATTGCAGAAGTTTCAGAAGACAATAAGTATGGAAGATTTGTTGTAGAACCATTAGAGAGAGGTTACGGTACAACACTTGGTAATTCTCTTAGAAGAATTATGTTATCATCTTTACCTGGAACAGCTGTAAGCTTAATTAAGATTAAAGGTGTTTTACATGAGTTTAGTTCTATTCCTGGTGTTAAGGAAGATGTAACTGAAATTGTTATGAACATAAAGGAATTATGTATCAAGAACAATGGTGCTTCAAATGAAATAAAGCAGGCATATATTGACGCTTCGGGTGATTGTGTTGTGACAGCTGGTGACATTCAGGTAGATGGAGATATCGAAATTCTTAATCCTGATCTAGTAATCGCTAATTTAAGCGGTCCAGATGCTAAGCTTGAGATGGAACTTACTATTACAAATGGTAGAGGATATGTTGGCTCAGATAAGAACAAGGATCTTGATTCATCTATAGATGCAATAGCTGTAGATTCAATTTATACACCTGTTGAGCGTGTTAATTTAACAGTACAGAATACTCGTGTAGGTCAGATCACAGATTATGATAAACTTACTTTAGATGTATATACTAATGGTACTTTAGCTCCAGATGAGGCAGTAAGCCTTGCTGCTAAGGTATTAAGTGAGCATTTAAACCTTTTCATTGATTTATCTGAGAAGGGTATGAATGTTGACGTTATGGTTGAGAAGACAGATGACAAGAAGGAAAGAGTTCTTGAGATGAATATCGATGAACTTGAGCTTTCAGTTCGTTCATATAACTGTCTTAAGAGAGCTGGAATCAATACAGTTGAAGAATTAACTAATAAGACTTCAGAGGATATGATGAAGGTTCGTAATCTTGGACGTAAGTCACTTGAAGAAGTACTTGCAAAACTTAAGGAATTAGGCTTATCTCTTAGAATAGGAGATGAGTAAGAAACGTTTATCAAGGATGATGCAATAAGCATACACCTTAGATATATTACCACTCACGCTGAATAATAGTAAGCACAGTGAAGACCCGATTGGGTAAGGAGGAAAATTAAAATGGCAATGTATAGAAAGCTTGGAAAGAAATCAGATCAGAGAAAGGCTTTACTTCGTAACCAGGTAACTCAGTTATTATATCATGGAAAAATTGAGACTACAGAAGCAAGAGCTAAGGAAGTTCGTAAGATTGCAGAACATCTTATTACTTTAGCGGTTAAGGAAAAGGATAACTTCGATGAAGTTACTGTAACTGCAAAGGTTGCTAAGAAAGATAAAGATGGCAAGAGAATCAAAGAAGTAGTAGATGGTAAGAAGGTTACTCAGTACGATGAAGTACAGAAGACTGTAAAGAAAGATCAGCCTTCAAGACTTCATGCAAGAAGACAGATGCTTCAGGTATTATATCCTGTAGTTGAGGTTCCAACTGAGGCTGCTGGTAAGAAAGCTGGTACTAAGAAAATTGATTTAACTGCTAAGTTATTTGATGAGTATGGTCCAAAGTATGCAGACCGTAAGGGTGGATACACAAGAATTGTTAAGATCGGTGAGCGTCGTGGTGACGGTGCTATGGTTGTTATTCTTGAGTTAGTATAATCTATGTATTTTATAAGACTGTTGAAATATTTCAACAGTCTTTTTTTGATCACGGTACTTCAGTTTTCATCGGTTTTAATTCCTAATGAGAATGGCAAAATATATGGGGATGCAGGAGCAGATAGAATTAGTACTTTGCACCTGGATAAAAAAATTACATTTGATGAAAATGCTGTTTCAATACTCTTTGATCAGGATGAAGATTATCAATTACAATACATAATTGATCATATGACTGTAAATGATTTAGAATAAAATATAGATATATATTCTATAAAATGTTAATATTAGTGTTGTTATTGAGAAAAGTTCGTTAACAGCAGAATTTGTATATAATTTATTTAATATATAATGAGATAAAATAACTAGATGAAGAATATTATGAAGGGAAAACAAATCCAAAATCCTATAAGAGTAATTGGATTATATGAGAAAATATGCTTGGAAAAATGCGAGGCAAACAGATAAATAAATACATAAGTAATTACGTTGTGTTCGATTTAGAGACAACAGGAGTAAGTCCTAGTAATGACTCCATAATAGAGATTTCGGCTGTTAAAGTAAATAATGGAGTAATTGTTGATGAGTTTAGCAAATTGGTTAACCCATTGAGACCAATTCCACCACAGGCAACGGCTGTGAATAATATAACAGACGAAATGGTGGCAAATTCACCTTCTATAGATGAAGTGATGCCGGAATTTCTGAATTTTATTGAAGATTATACATTGGTAGGGCATAATATACATTGTTTTGATATGAAATATATATGGCGAATTTGCGAAATGCTTTATGATGAGACAGTAGCTAATAATTATTTAGACACTTTGCCATTTTCACGAAAGAAGCTTCCTAATTTGGCAAAGCATAGGTTAACTGATTTAGCAGCTCATTATAATATATCAACAGAGGGAGCACATAGAGCACTTAATGACTGTATAATAAACCAAAAATGTTTTGAGTTAATGGAAAAGGAAATTGACCAAAATATATCAGAAAAAACTTGTCCAAAATGTGGAAGTCAGTTGAAACTTCGAAATGGAATATATGGAGAATTCTATGGCTGCACTGGTTTCCCAGCATGTAGATACACAGAGAACATAAAATAATAAATCAAAAGCAGGTAACGTAAATGATTGATATAAAGGATTTATCATTTGAATATTTTACAAGAGACGAATATAATTATTTGTCTGAAATGATTACAGCAATAAACGAGATAAATTTTACTGCAGAAGACGGAGAATTTGTTGTAATAGCAGGCAGAAATGGTTCGGGAAAGAGTACATTTGCAAGAATACTTAACAGGCTGCTTGTTCCAATAGACGGACAAGTAAGCATATATGGTTTAGATGCATTAAATCCTGAAAATATTTACGAGATAAGAAAAAAAGTATCTATGATATTTCAAAATCCTGATTCGCAGATAATAGGAAGTATAGTTGAAGAAGACATTGCTTTTGGTATGGAGAATCTAGGATTTTCCAGAAGAAAAATGAAGGAGAATATAAATAAGGCTATTGAGGCTGTAGGGTTATCTGGCAAAGGACAAGACATATTAAAGCGAAAGGTTTCAGAATTATCAGGTGGAGAAAAACAAAAGCTTGTAATTGCAGGTGCACTTGCCATGGAACCTAAATGTCTTGTTTTAGATGAATCTACTAGCATGTTAGATCCATTTTCAAGAAAAGAGATAATTGATATATTAATTAAGCAAAAGACTGTTACAGTCATACTGATAACACACATAATGACTGAACTACTCTATGCTGATACTGTATATGTATTTGATAAAGGGAAAATATGCCTTAAAGGAACTCCTAAAAAAATATTTTCAGATGGAAAAAAATTAGAACAATTAGGTTTAGAGCTTCCTCAAAGTGTGTTGTTGGCAAACAGATTATATAATGAAGGAATAATAAAGAAAAAGAATCTTATGACAGTAGATGACATTGTTAATGAAATGTCCACAGAATACTATTATAAGACAAAAGAAAATATAGCCATGCCTGCAATTATTAAAGAAAACATAAAAATCGATCCAACAAAGGCAATACTAGTTAATGATATATCCTTTTCATATGGTAAGAAAAATGTATTACAGAATATAAAATTAGAGATAAATAAAGGCGAATTTGTTGGAGTAATAGGAGAAACAAGTGCGGGAAAGACAACTTTTATTCAAAGTATTGCAGGCTTGTTAAAACCACAAAAAGGTAGCGTATATGTTGATGGTGTAGAAATTTATGACAAGAATACTGATCAAATTGAAGTAAATAAGAAGATAGGTTTTTTGTTTCAATACCCAGAACAACAGTTGTTTGCTAAAAATGTATACGAAGATGTTTTGTATGGTGTTAAAAATCTAGGACTTACTAAGGTTGAAGCAGAGAAGAGAGCGTATGAATCCATAGAACTTGTAGGCTTGTCCCAGGAAGTATATGATATGTCTATGAATAGGTTATCTGGTGGACAACTTAGAAGAGTTGCTCTTGCAGGTGTAATAGCTATGAAACCTGAATATTTAATATTAGACGAGCCAACAGCGGGATTAGATCCAGCAGGTGGAGAGGAAATGCTCAACATAATTTCTGCTCTTCGCGAAGAGCTTAATGTAACAATAATAATGGTAACTCACGATATAGATTCAATTGTAAAATATGCTGACCGAATACTGCTTATGGAAAATGGTAGAATAACTCAGGATGGAAGGCCTTCAACAGTTTTACATAACAACTATATTAGTACAAACAATAAAGAAAATTTGCCTACAATAATGAGATTTATGTTTGAGCTAAAAAATAAAGGCTTTGATATACCTTGTAACTGTGTTGATGAAGATGAATGCGTAAAAATAATTAAGGAGCGAATAGGATGCTAAAAGATGTGACAATAGGACAATACTATAGCACTAATTCCATATTACACAGATTAGACCCTAGAGTAAAAATTAGATTTGCTCTTATCACAGTAATAATACTTCTTTTAGATAGAAGTATTCCGCTATTTATGTTATTTACGGCATTTTATTTTATAATAGTATTAATGGGAAATATTCCTATACGATATACACTAAGAGGGTTAAAATCAATAATGCTTTTCCTTTTTGTATGCTCTTTAATTAATTTATTTACAACACCAGGAACAAAGATAGATATACCAGTTTTAGATATAACATGGCAGGGCTTATATAAATTTGGTTTTGTGTACTGGAGAATGGTATTAATGATATTAATAACTTCTTATCTAATGTACACAACAACACCGATAGAAATAACAAATGGTTTAGAGAAAGCTTTTCATATGAACACACAGGTTGCAATGGCAATAACAATTGCGTTAAGATATATAGGCATTTTATTTGATGAATTAGATAGGCTGATAAAAGCAATGCAAAGCAGAGGTGGAAATATACATAAAGGTGGAATTAATAAGCGACTGGAGAATATAAAAATAATTGCTGTTCCATTGTTTCAAAACTCAATTAATAGAGCATCAAATCTTGGAGAGGCAATGGATTCAAAATGCTATAACAGTGATAATAAGAGGACACGTTATTATGAACTGAGATATAAAAAATGTGATGCAATTGCATATCTGGTAATGATGATGGTAATTGTTATTTCATCTATTATAATATGGAAATTTTAAGAAAAATCAGATGTTTGAGGCTGTTTTATTTGATACATAGAAAGGAGAAAGCAGTAAAGCGTATTATATGTAATATAATACATTTACTACTAATAATTAAGTTTGAGAGTTAAATTAATCGTTGCCTACGACGGAACAAATTACTGTGGCTGGCAGATACAGGATAATGGAGTGACAATAGAAGAAATATTAAATAAAGAATTATCTAATTTGCTTAAAGAAGATATACATGTGATAGGAGCAAGTAGAACTGATTCAGGAGTGCATGCACTTGGAAATGTTGCTGTTTTTGACACTGAAACAAGAATACCAGCAGAAAAAATATCATTTGCGCTTAATCAAAGATTGCCTGATGATATAAGAATACAGAATTCATGCCAGGTTAAGGATGATTTTCATCCAAGATTCTGCGATACGATTAAAACATATGAATATAAAATATGGAATAATAGATTTCCTAATCCAGTGGTAAGATTATATTCCAAATTTGTATATTACAATCTTGATATAGAGAAAATGGAAAAGGCTGCCCAATATTTAATTGGAGAACATGATTTTAAATCATTTTGTTCAACAAGAACACAGGTAGAAAATACTGTAAGAGAGGTAACAGACATTAACTTTAGAAAAGAAGGCAACATGATAATAATGCAGATAAAAGGGTATGGCTTCTTATATAACATGGTAAGAATAATAATGGGTACTCTGCTTAAAGTTGGAATGGGGATGTATGAACCAGAATATGTAGAAAAAATTCTTGAAGCTCGGGACAGGTCAACTGCAGGTCCTAAAGCTGAGGCATGTGGATTAACTTTAGTTGGAATAGAATATTTATAAATATAGAATAAAATGTTTGAAATACAATGTAGAATAGAATATTTGAAATACAATATAGAATATTAAAAAAAAGAATTGACACATTAAAAATGATATAGTAGAATACTTAATTGTGATGAAAGATATGACTACATAAAACCAAAGCCCCGGTTTTAGTATGATTATGATTCACTTATTATTCGTAAGGTGCAGAAAGCATGTGCTGTTTCGGACATTGCAGTATATGTGATTTGGTGTGCCAGGACTGATTATTTTTGGATTAATTAAGGAGGAACCACAATGAAGAGCTTTATGGCAAGCCCATCAAACATTGAAAGAAAGTGGTATGTAGTTGATGCTACAGGACATACATTAGGCCGTTTATCATCTGAAATAGCTAGTATTTTAAGAGGTAAGAACAAGCCAACATTTACACCACATATTGATACAGGTGACTATGTAGTAGTTGTTAATGCTGATAAGATCAAAGTAACTGGTAAGAAGATGGAACAGAAGATTTATTACCATCACTCAGATTACGTTGGAGGAATGAAGGAGCAAACTCTTAAAGAGAAGCTTGCTAAGAAACCAGAAGACGTTATCTACCTTGCAGTTAAGGGTATGCTTCCAAAGGGACCACTTGGAAGACAGATGATCAAGAAGCTTCACGTTTATGCTGGACCTGAGCATATGAATCAGGCACAGAAGCCAGAAGCATTAGAGATTAAGTATTAGTAAGGGAGGAAATGTTCGTGGCTAAGAGTTCAAGATTTTACGGAACAGGTAGAAGAAAAAGCAGTATAGCAAGAGTTTACCTTGTACCAGGTACAGGTAAAATAACTATAAACAAGAAAGACATGGAAGATTACTTTGGTTTAAATACACTTAAAGTTATCGTTCAGCAGCCTTTCGCAGCAACAGGCACAGTTGGAAAGTTTGATGTGCTTGTAAACGTTCACGGTGGTGGATTTACAGGTCAGGCTGGTGCTATTAGACATGGTATCTCAAGAGCACTTCTTCAGGCAGATGCTGAGTACAGACCTGCATTAAAGAAGGCTGGATATTTAACAAGAGATCCTCGTATGAAGGAAAGAAAGAAATACGGTCTCAAAGCAGCTCGTAGAGCACCACAGTTCTCAAAGAGATAATGCGCAAACTACAAGCGTTGCAAAACAAGCAAATACAAAACTCCCTGGATGCTTGCATCCAAGGGAGTTTTTTTATTTGCGCAGTTTTATAGCGCGCCAGCGCGACATGAGCAAGAAGCGAAGCTTCTGCGAATGATGCAACGCGAAGGATGATGACAGTTGCGACCGAGAAGAAGCGAAGCGGAATCGAGGTGCTGCAGTAGCTTCACAGAAATGTGGAGCTCTTTTTTTGCGCCCTGGAAAGCGCTAAAATAGGGCATTTGCTAGTATTTATGGGCTTCCCAGGGGATTTGAGGGGAGTTAGATAATGGTTAAGGTGAACAAGAAGATTCAGAAGATTATTGCTGATATCAAGGTGATTGATTCGAAAGTAGAACACAAACTGCAAAAGTCTAATGAATGCCAAGGAATAAAATATAGAAAATTCAAAATTACTCTATTAAAAGAAATTGGCGAATTGAATGTTCAGC
>JAQYAV010000032.1 GCA_029338675.1 Lachnospiraceae bacterium | reverse complement strand
GGCAATTGAACCAAGTATTGCAGTTCCTATGGTTAGTGCTAGGTTTAGCCACATCTCATTAATTATTTTTTCTGCAGCCTTATCATCGCCCTCAGCATATGCCATAATAAGTAATGATGTTTGAACAGTTAATACCATTGTAGAAATTATTGAAAATATTGCTAATCCAGCAAGTACTACGCTTCCTGCAGTTGCCAATGCAGATCCTAAAGCAATTAACTTTACTGCTTCTACTATCATAAGCATAGCTTCTATCATATCAATGACAGAAAGACCATATGTAACCATTGCAGCTGCAACTACTTTTTCACTTGACGAACCACCACTTAATCCGCCACTGATTATATACTCACCCTCTCCAGTTTCTGGATTAAGTGATATATATCCTGTACCGTACCATTCTCCAATTAATACATTTTCTCTTGGGATTGTAACAATATTTCCAGCATTTACATTCTTTACAACTGCATCTTTAACAGCATCATCTACATCTAATAATGCTAATTTCTCATCAAGATTTCTTGGCGCTATCATTTCAATTTCTATTCCCTGCTCCTCAGCAGTTTCTAGAATTGACATTGTTGATATACTTTGCTCTCCTGTTATCTCTTCCCATACAAGACTTTCGTTAATAGAGCTGTTTATGCCACTATTAATCATGTATTCTGTTTCATCTTCTGTCTTACCTGTTAAGCTTTTTACACAATGAGCGTCTGTATCGACGTCAATATAGAGCTTACCATAATCAAGACCTCTTACCATACCATATGAGTATATTGGTTCAGCCTCGTATCCTGTTATTCCTTCACTTAATGTTCTTGTTGCCGCAACATCATATGTTTCTGCAAAAGACATATCCATTAAGTCTACCTGTGAGAAATATAACTTTCCTGCAAATGCAAGCATATTTCCAAGTTGCTTGGCACTATATACCTTATCTTCACTTAATGCATCCTTAATTGCTGCAACTTCATCATATGCATTCTGTAATTCATCACCTGATATAAATCCATTATCAAGAGTTAAGGCATACATTGATCCAACATGAAGCTTATTATCTACACTGGTAACTCCATTATTTGAATATAAATCCATTGTGAAGTTCTGAACTTCACCAAGTGTGTTGTAATCGCCGAATTCCCCTTCAGCTACCTTTTCACCATCAATTAAGAGAACTGTCTTCATTTCGACAGCATATGCAGGTGTTTTGAATACATCTCCATATTGGTCTAATATTTCCTTATCAGCATTAGTTGATGGCTCATAAGAGATAATTATATTTTTACCAAATACATCACTTGCATATATGTCAGCAAATTCCTGACCATTTATTGATAATGATACTTTATCCTTGTAATTTTCATCTACTTCAACAAATTCGCCTTTTTCTTTTCTTACTTCATACTGAAGTGATAAAGGAAGATATAATAACTCTTCTTTCTTTATTATTCTCTTTTTAGTATATATTTCTTTTGATGTATCAAGCTGTCCAAGTAATTCATTAGACATACTTTCAAGCTGTGCAGAATCAGTTACACTAGCAATATCCTCTAATGAATACTTAATATCAGCATTAGCAAACTCATCATAAATGTTATCAACCGCTTCATATTCCTTGATTCCTGTATCTAAATCAATCCAAGCAGCCTCACCAGATACATCACCTGTACCTCTGTAATCTCCTACAGGAATGTATGTCCTTACCCATACATGCTCCATCTTAACTGAATATGGAACATTATTTCTAGCTAAAACTGTTGTAGGATTACCGCATGATGTAAGTACATTGGCCGCATTTTGAATTGTATCTGCTCCAGTTAAAGCCATAGCCTGCTGGCCTGTTAATACAATCTCACCTCTAACATATACTGATGGGTATCCCTTATATCTAAGCATTGCTAAAAGTAAACTAGCTTGATCAAGATCATTACCATTCATAGATGCTAATACACCCTTAGCACCCTTACGACTTCCATAGTAATATTCATATCCAATATTGTTCTTTAAATAACTATAGATTGCAAGAGGTGTTTCTAACTCATCAGCTTTTTTAGCTATCGCTTCATCAACTTCAGCATCTCCTGCAGTAGCTAAATATGATACATCAGTTCTCCTTCTTCAATCCTTAAAGTTACCTTCTGCTTACTCAAACGAACTCCTCCTTTACGGATGGAGCATCTTCAATAGAAAAACTGCATCTGAATCAAGATTTCTGATTTGATGTTTTCTTGAGCCAGCTGAGCACTTTCTCTTCGTGAGATGACCAAAAGGCAGACTTTGGGCACGATATTTGAAAGAAGTAGACTGATATTCGCAGTCTGGAAAAGAATTTGAAAATTATCATAGAAAAAACGCATTGTCTCCATAACACTAAGTGCCATGAAAACAATGCGTTCTAAGTCTTTGAAAAAAATATTCAGTTATAATTTCGGATGTACTTAAGTGCACCAGATGGCAATTTTCGCCCTAAAGTCTCTAAATTAATCTATGGATATCATCACCATAGGTGAGAGCCATTCCGATTATTTTAAAGACCGTGGTTAAATTTTTAGGTAGTGGACGTCCTTAAGTGGAGACATAATTATTCTGGAACAACATAATAATGAAAGTTATCATCCCAAACTAATGGTTTTATATTTTGTATCCTAGCAATTGCATAATTACAATTAATATAATTTTCACCACATAGCACTTCTAATTCATATTGAAAATCCTTTTCCTTTTTTTTCACTAAGAATTCCTTAATATGAATATGGTCATGATTTGCAAACATTGAAATCTCTTTCACTCCAAAAAAACAAATTTTAATATAAACCAAATCCCATTTCTCCCATTTTTTTGGGGGTGTCTTAACTAAATCACTAACTTGTACTTCCAAAACTAATTCCCCTCGTAAACCATTAGCTACTGCATTTATTATTTCAGCATTAGAAAAGCAAAATTCGTGTCCAAAAACATTTTCAAGTGTAAACCAATTATCAAATCCTATCATTATCTTTCCTTTCATTCCCATGTATATTTAGACTTAAAATAATAATGCCCTTTCATACCACTAACTTTTCCGTTTTGAGTGTTAGTAATTGGTCGAACATTAAAGTGTGACGACTGATTTCCTACCCCATTTGTATATGTATGACCATATGAATGATCTTGTACAACAACATAATCTATAATTTCATTGTGTTCATTTTTTATGCCTTTTCCTCTTACATCATATGTCATTTCACGAGAATATATTATTTGGCCATTATAAATTATTGGGTCTCCATTAGCATTTCTCAACATAACCATGTTTTGAGAAACTGGGCTTTCATTAGCGTTTAATCCTAAATCTTGTTTAATATTATTTAATGCCGTTCTTCTACTTGTGTCAGTACCACTCTTACCGCCATTCTTCTTCGCAAAAAACTGTAAATTACATTCCAACAGTGGCTTATTATTAGCTTTATTGCCCCACTTATTTCCAACATCTGTGCCTATCATTTTCTTGATATTCTTACCAGATGTCACAGCTCCTTTTCCACTTACTATCGTTGTAAATAAATTTAGTCCTAATGCAGCAACATTACTTGCTGTATCAATCGATAGTAGTTTTCCACTTTTGGCATTTCTGAATATAGCTTTTGCATTTTCTAAACCTGATATTGCTGCCTGGGTAAATGTCGCCGCATTGCTCACTAATTGGGTTATAGCTCCTATGTACTGTCCGACTCTTGCAAATTTAGTTGACTTCAAACCAAATGCAATCATATTTCCAGTATCTGATAATGTCGATATCAATGACAATGCTGCCATTCCATAGTCGCCCTCACAGGCATACCATACTGCGTTTATACCATCGAATATAAAGCCATATCCATTTATACATCCCAGTATATTTAATGCTGAATGTCCAACATTTCTCCAGTTAATTTTATCAAGTGGTGACAATCCGAATGGGTCTGTCAGCTTTATAGGGTTACCCTGGACATAACTGTATCTGTTAAGACTCTGGCTTACATTGATACTTCCATGTACTACGTCCTGATTGATGAATCGCTTGATATTGACATTATAATATCTTGCTCTCATATAGTAAAGACCATTATTATCTGTCATTACGCCTAGCTGACCATTATATAAGAATGGTGTTATCTTAGTATCTCCACTTAGAACTTCACCATAGGCACCATATTCATAGCTTTGGATTACATTTCCGTTATT
>JAQYAV010000031.1 GCA_029338675.1 Lachnospiraceae bacterium | reverse complement strand
ATCATACGGAGAGCCATAAAATAGGACAAAAAGATTTCTGCAATAAGTATCATGTTTATGGTGTTTTGCATGTTTGAGAGCTTTATTAATTCGTATAGTTCTTAAACAATAAAGGAGGATTAAGTATGAAGATTTTATTTGGTATGGACAAGATTTATGATGATTGGAAGAACGACAATCAAGATGCATACGGAAAAGAGTGTTTCAAATTTGCTGAAGATTGGGCAGAGCTGATGGAAAAAGAGATTGATAAAGACAATGACATCAAGAAGGTACTAAAAGAAAAAGCATTGGAAACTAGGATGCAGGCTACTAATTACAGACTATGTACAGAGTATATGTTTGCGGTTGCATCAAACATTCTGGTTAATTGCTGGGAGTACGGTAAGTACTTAGATGAATTCAATAAAACAATGTAAGCAGTAGGTGATATAATGAATGAAGAAGATTGGTATTTCGCAGCAACAGTAATTGAAGTAACAGCATTGTTTGTAATTGTTTTGTATGAAATTTTTTTAAAATATTATGATAGCTTGCACCAGGTCTAACATATCACACAATAGACCTTCTTATATCTGGGAAGTGAGTAGAAGCGCTTCCCTTTTTAATGGAACAATATTGGAAAAAATTACAAAAAAGTATTGACATACCTCTTTATAGGTGGTAATATATATACATAAGGAGGTGATAAAATGAACGTAAGAGAAAAGATGAAAGAAATCAGATCGATAACAGGATTAAGCCAAGCAAAGTTTGGTAATAAGTACGGAATACCAAAAAGAAGCATAGAGAACTGGGAAAGCGGTGAAACTGAATGCCCTAGTTACTTGATAGATCTTCTTGAAAGAGTTGTAAAAGAAGATTATGAATAGTAGTAATTAATCCACTGTATCGGATTTGGATGCAGAGTGACTATCAGCTTACTAACTGATAGAGTTTGAAATCTAGCTAATTCAATAAAATAAAAGGAGGAATAATTTATGTTATGTGTATTGAAGAAGGCTGAAAAAATCATGTTAGAAAAAGATGTTTATTACAGTAATTTGTACACTTGGTTTGATGATAAAGAATTAAGATGTACTGATGATATTACTAGAGCACAGTTCTACGACTTGGAAGATGCAGAGAAGTATGCAGATAATGGGATTTATGAAGTTGTTACACTTACAGATGCAGATGCAGAAGATTTAAAGAAATACTACGAAAGGAGAATCGAGGAATGCAGGAAACAGTTAGATGACATTAATAGAATCCTTGGTAATAATAACTGATGAATGAAATAAAATTTACAATACCATTAAATCCTGTAACAAAAAAGAACAGCCAACAGATCATACTGGTAGGTGGTAGGCCACGAATCATACCATCGAAGAAGTATAAAGAGTACGAAAGAGATTGCATGCCGTTTTTGAGACACGTAGATAGGATTACAGGACGTTTCAATGTTAAGGCAGTATATTTTATGAAAACAAGACGTAGAGTTGATTTAACAAACCTGCATGAAGCACTACACGATATATTGGTACATTACGGAGTATTAGAAGATGATAATTGCAATATAATATACTCTACAGATGGCAGCTATGTAGACTATGACAAAGATAACCCGAGAACAGAAGTAACAATAACATATTTGAATTAATAGAAAGGATAGTTTAATGGAAAAGTATTACAATGAAGAAATTATTGAAAGATTAAAAAAGATAGCAGATCATTATGGACTGGTATCACAGATTGCAAAGCTGAATGAGGAATTAGGAGAATTATCAAGTGAATGCGGATATGCTATGATAGGGAAAATGAATGAAAATATATACAGCGAGATTGCTGACGTATTAATATTAATTTCACAAATCGAGTACTTACTTGGATGCGGTAAAAAGGTAAATGAACAGATTGAATTTAAGACTAGACGTCAGATTCAGAGAATAGACAGAGAGGAACAAGAAAAAAATATGTAGTGCAAATTTAGGAGATGTTGAAATGGAGAGCAAGAATATAAGAAGAGGTGATATATATTACGTAAGAGGATGTTTAGATGCAGTTGGTTCAGAGCAAAAGGCTAACGGAAGAAGCAGACCAGCTATAGTTATTTCAAACAACGTAGGTAATAAATACTCAAAAATTAAACAAGTAGTGTACATTACTACTAAGAATAAGAATGAGATTCCAACGCACGTAGTGATAAATAGTGCGAAGTATACCAGCATAGCAATATGCGAACAGATTTTTTCTGTTTCTGATGAAAGAATAGAAAAATACGTAGGGCATTGCACAGAAGA
>JAQYAV010000030.1 GCA_029338675.1 Lachnospiraceae bacterium | reverse complement strand
GAATCCCTTTTTTTATTGAGCCTTGGTTTGAATCAGCACCATCAAATATCCATTTCAATTTTGTAAGGTTATACTGATTTGCGTATGCCTGCAAAAAAACATTCCAGCCAGGCAAACACACTACAGCTATCGCATCTACTTTTGGACAATACTGAAAAGCCTGCAATGTGTAGATTATTACAGGTTTGTTGTCTATACACATGAATTGTTTTGGTATGTCCTGCCCCATTCGGTTGCCGGAACCACCCGCCGTTAATAATGCTATGTTCATATATTGTTACTTAGTTGTTATCACCAAAAATTTCATCAATGTACTCTGTACAATGTATGCTGTTTCTAATCTGTTCAAGCGATGGCATAGAACGCCAGTCACCATAAATATTAGTAAGGAATTTATCGAAATTACCAGGAGCCGGAAACATTTCACCCTCAAATTCCAATTTTGTCAAAGGAAAAATATCCTTTAAATAATACTTGTGTTGCGGCCACCCTATTCCCAATGAATTTCTATATTCTTCATTGACATTTAACTTTCCTAAGACTTTGAAGATTGGAAAAATCAACTTGAAAAACATAATTTTGTTGATTTTTATCATCAAACGTCTTAACCATGTAATTTTAATGTTATCGTTTGTTCTTTGCGCAAGAGTGTATAACCTGTTACCCCATAATGCTGAAAAATAATTACATTTTTCAATTGGAAATATATCAAACCCAATCCCTGCATACTTAAAATACTGGTTTCTTTTACTTTTAGAGGAGACACGACCATGAATCCTTCTGAATTTACCCCATCCGCCTATAAAATCAGGATCGGAATCTTTTGTCTGAAAAATGAACTCATCACTTTTGTAAGACTCCATGATTTTTGCAATTTTATCGAAATCTTCCCTTAAAACCATTATATCCATGTCATCATCCCATGGAACAAAGCCTTTATGTCTAGCTGCACCTAAAAGAGTACCTGAACACAACCACCATTGAATATCATATTCCTCAAGAATTTTAATAAATATCTTAAAAATCGCAAAAACTTCCTTTTGGTTTTTTCTTAGCTTGGAACCCTCTGGATTAAATGTTATATCATTCATATTTTCATTTTATTTTTAATTCCTTTTATCATTTGCACAAATATTTTCTTCTCATCATCATCTAAACATATTGTGTAAACACAAAAAATTACAGACAGGCAAGAACTAACACTCACCGCCAAAACCCTCAATACTCCATAATTCATATTAAAAAAGAATAGCATAGGTATTAAAGATGACAATAAAATTGTAGTTAAAATTGGCAATACAACTTTAAAAGCATAAACTCTCAACGGGAATTTCATCAATGTGCGCAAGACAAAACAACTCGCAATGTGTGCAAGCCAATCCATAACCATGACAACGATGAGCGCTACTTCAGCGGTAAATCCCAAAAACATGAATATATACGCAATTGGCACAGACATTAATTTTATACAACTTCCAACTGTCTGAAAAACTTTCATTTTTCCTGTAGCATGAGAAAGATTACATATAGCAGAATGGAGGTTACTTGTAAATGCAGTTGCCAATATTATTACTACAAATGTATTAGCATAATCTGGAATATTTGTACCTAACCATAATCCAAGAATATAATTGATTTCCAGACATATAGGTAACGAAATCATAAAGAAAAAGCAACTGCTTAACTTCATTATTCCATAAGTAAGTTTTAACGCTCTGTCAACGTCACCTTTCGCATAAGATTGAACAATTTGCGGTCTTACAGGTATTGTAATATTTGAGACGAAACTATTAATTCCGCCATTGACTTGTGTTGCTATTCCTCTTGATGCATTTACTATAGGTCCAAAGAATAGATTTAACACAAGATTTACACCATGATCTTTCATCATTATTGAAAAAGAGCCGAAAACATTCCAACCGGAGAAGCCAAGCATAGACTTGAACAACTGTCTGTCAAACCCTTTTTCAAAAATAATTTCTGTAAACTTCCTTTTACAATATGTAAAATACAGTATGAAATTTGTTAAGCTAACACCAGCCAACAATATTCCATACCATATTAAATCATCACCCTCCAAATATGGAATTAAGAATACTATACCCAATTTCAGAAAAGCGTCCAACACACTTACAACCGCATAAAAGTCCATTCTTTCATGTGATATAACCGCAGCTGAGTATGGAGCCTGCATTATAATGAAAATAAAGCTAAGTAGTGAAAATTGGAATATCCAGTTTGCAGCAAAAAGCCGTTCTGGCGGTATAACCATTTTGTTGTTTATATACCAGACACCAACCCCCTCAGCTCCTATCAGAATTACTATTCCAAGTATTAACTGAATAATTACGGCTGTGTTATAAACATTTTTCGCCCCTTCTTCACCATTACGTCCAAGTTCAAAATTGAAAAATCGCTGTATGCCATTGGACATAGAGGTGTTCAGAAATGCGAACATGCTCACAAATCCGCATACCACATTATAAATGCCATAGTCTTCTACGCCCAGCACATCAAGTACTACCCTTGTGGAATACAGTGTTATTAACAACACTATCACCATTCGGATACTCATGAATATGCTGTTTTTAGCAATTCG
>JAQYAV010000029.1 GCA_029338675.1 Lachnospiraceae bacterium | reverse complement strand
GCTCCATGTGCCAGCAGATCTGCAAAGACATGGGCGCGGTCACTTCGTTCTCCCACGATGATCCTCGAAGGGTAAAGGCAGTCATAAAGAGCCTTGCCCTCTCTGAGGAACTCAGGAGAGAACACAATGTTCTCTGTATTGTATTTAGCTTTAACTGACTTAGTGTAACCCACCGGAATAGTAGACTTGATGAACATGACAGCTTCCGGATTGACCTCCAGAACCTCCTCGATAACGGACTCCACATACCCGGTGTCGAAGTGATTTGTCACCTCATCATAGTTGGTCGGAGTAGCGATGACCACAAACTCAGCCCACCTGTAAGCATCGGCACCCTCTGACACTGCAGTCAGATTCAAATTACCGGAAGCTAGATACTCCTCAATCTCCTTATCGACGATAGGCGACCTGCCACTGTTGATAAGCTCCACCTTTTCTTTAACGATTTCCACTAATTTTACTTCATTGTGCTGGGCCAGCAGGATCGCATTGGAAAGCCCCACATAACCAGCACCGGCTACTGCTATTCTCATTTCTTCTTCTCCTTGTATTTTATTATATGATTTAGTTCTGTTCATCCACTTTATATATCCTGATTATGTCAATTTTATCACATATACCTTAAAAACATTATATCTAATAATGTCACTTACTCTTTAAACCCATTACAAGCATTAATACAAATTCTTTTTAAGTCAGATGACATCGCCCCAATATAATCGCTACTTACTTCATTATCTGATTCTTTAAAAATATACTCATATATTTTGATCAATTCCCTTAACGCAATCTCAAATGCATCTTCATTTACTCCAACACGTATGAATCCTTTAAGCATTCTACGTATTGCTGGAACTTGTCTGCAAATAGTTTCTAAGATCCTACTATTGCCATTGATAAATTTCTTCTTTTCTTCCTGATTTGTAATATCTAGAACTGTAATAATCGGAATAAATAATGACAAACACTTACCCTCTTGTGAAAAACCATTAGCTACATTCATTGATATTTTTTCCATCCGTTGTTTAAAAATCAGAACGTCACGAAGAGACAATTTATAATAATCAATCAGATCATTTATTACCATCATCAGTAGACGTTGCTCACTATTATAAATATGTATATGTAAATCACGTTTATTATCTTCGGTCAGCAAAGGTAAATGTGCATTCAGATCAAAGAACTTATTCAGGTATCCCGTAGAATCGAAACCGTACCCATAGCAATTCGAAATTGTATGAACAAGCTGTGCCTTATTAACGGATACCACAAAAATTATTCTCTCATCATCAAAATAATGCTTAATGCGTTCTAACATTTCAATAGCGTAGTTCGGTCTGCACCTGTCCAGCTCATCTATAAAAATAACCAGTCTTTGAGCTTTTTCAATAATTGCTTCATCAAGTATTTTCTTTACGATATCTCTGATTTCTTCTGCCATTCTCACCGATTGTAATATATCGGTTCCTTTCATTTCTTTTATTCCTTGCAAAGAAAAAGATACAGGTCCTGCATTAATAGAAAGTGCTGATAGCAGTTCCTCTATTGGATTCCCTACTTGATCTGATATCTTAATATCAAAATAAAATTCAGATTTTCTAATAATTTCAAACACTAATGACATCAAAGGATCATTATGATTATCATATAACCAGGCATTATAATAAATTGGTAAATATGATTTTTGCAGGTCAATAGAGTTGAGTTTTGAGTTCTCAAAATAAGGTTCCATCTCATTGAACTTTTCGTTCTTATCTTCAGCTTCCCACGTTCTTTTCGTCAAATACTCTAATGTTGTTTCTACTTGACGAACAAAGAAAGTTTTGCCTTCACCCCAACCCGCATCCAGACTAATAAACATATTTCCTTCAATGTCATCTAAAGCCTCTATAAAGCTGCATATATCTGATGCTCTGTTTAATGCATCCGTTTTAATTGCTTCAAGAATATTTTCATCTGTAGCTTCTAATGTTATTCTTTTCATAGTATCAATTCTCAATTCACTTTTATTAAAATCCTAATTCTTTTAACTGCACGACCTCAATATCATCTTGTAAAATAGAGAGCTTTCCACACAAATAATTCTTCAATGCTTCAGCTGATGTAAAATGTTTTCCTTCAATAGCATTAATGCCACCAATACTTGCACTAAAATGCACATGTTCTTCACTTACAATAGCAAATATGGTTTTAACAGAACACATATCGTTAATATCTTTTGTTAGCAACCGAATAACGTAATTTACATTCTTTGATATTACAATATTATCAATTTTACTTCGTGTTACCGAAAGAACATTAATATTACGCTTTCTATAAGCTTTTTTTGCTTTGCGAAGTGGTGCCTTCTTGTATGGCTTTACCCATCTGACATGTCCCCCCCATATCAACTCCCAGTACTGCATTTATATGAATATCTGATGTATCCCTCTCTATTCCTGTTATCTCAGTAAATGGATCTGTTGAAATACGGGTTATGTGCCAAGAATCAATAATTAATGGGTCTTCATACACTTTCAGTTCAATATAATAAAATATTCCTTCAATCTCTTTTAATAAAAAAACCTTTTTAATTGGGATTGAGTGTAATGATTTGTTCTTTAAGAAAATTCGAATATTATCTCCATAAAACGCTGAATAATACATACCCATTGAAATCATTGATAATTTACTTGCAAACACTGTAAGATACAATGTAAAGACAGTTATTACAAGTATGCAGAAATCTGCAACAACGCCAACGATATCCGATATTAGTTGTAACGTTTCACCAATCATCTAATTTTATCACCTCAAACATTAATGTTTTCCTTTTTATTATCTCTGATATTCTTTTTTTCTACTAAAATGCATTTCAGTAAACTATCAGTAATCCTCCTCAAATGATTCTTCTTCTAACTTTTCAATAATCAGTTGTTCAACCCAAGCAGGGTATGTAGATATACCTCTTTCCCACTCAGCAATTTCTTTCTTAGGAATACCAAAAAGATCTGACATTTCCGCTTGTGTCAACCCCGCTTTTTTTCTCGCTTCTATTAGGGTTATACTGCTTTCTGAATATCCATTTTCTTTATAATCATCTATTTCAATCGAAAAAGTATCAGTACTGTATAGCGGGAACAATTTATAGATAATATCCGATATAGTATCAGCGTAATTCTCATCGCTATTATAATCACATACTATTTCGTTAAAATCATAGGTCTCTTTATATTTTTCTAATACTTTTTTTGTTCCTTGAATTACACTTTCTTTACTAGTAATAAACTTGTTTGTTCTAAATTGCATAACACCAAGACTCATAGTCTTTCTAACAGGAGTTACAATAAAAACAAAATACTCAATGGCTCTGGTGAATTTAGGCCGATTATAATCTTCAGCAACTATAATTGCATACACAATGGGCGACAACCTGTCATACTCTTCACCAAGC
>JAQYAV010000028.1 GCA_029338675.1 Lachnospiraceae bacterium | reverse complement strand
TTATACCTACCGACAGGACAAGGAAGGCAAGTGGCTGAATGAGCCAATCGACTGTTATAATCATATCATCGACAGTTCCCGCTATGTCTGTATAGAGAAGATTTTGGGTGCTTACAGCCACGCATACAGCGCAAGTCAGCTGCTTTTTGGCGAAGAAGATTGATATACATTATTATATATATAATTATATAGCTATTTTGTCCTATATTTTGATTAAAATCCTTTAATTTCTCATTGAAACATTAAAATAATATTAATTACTTAAAGAATTTGCGAGAATAATTTTGAGATATGAGAATTTATTATTAATTTTGCACTGTGAAATTTAATATTTAACTTTAAAGCATAACAACAATGGAAGTAAAAACATCAGAAGGTAAAGTAATCAAGGTTTCACAGCAGAGATGGAACATGTTGATGAATAGGTCATCTAATAAGGATGATAGATGGCTCAGTTTTAGAAGCTAAGTTCTTAATAAGAATAAGGAAGAATTGATACTCCACCCAAAAGATGAGGTAATATTCGTGTTTAGGAATAATATAACAAAAGGTTTGGTATGTGTATCTGTTACGAAAGTTTATGATACAGCTATCGGCAATGAATACGAGGGTCGTTTCTCCTTTGAAAATGATAATAAGGCGAAAAGATTTTCAACTCCTCATGAAGCTAAGGAATATGCCATGAGCCTTATCCCAAGCTATTGCACCCAAATATAATCTTAAATAATATACGACAATGGAAGCAACAATTTACTTTGAAAAAGATGGTGAAATTATCCCAATGCTATCGAAGACTATTCAATTTAAGGATTACCTCACTGCTAAACAAAGTCTGAAACTTGCACTTAGATGGCATCTGGCCAATCTCCACAATTTCTACGGATATGGAGTTGAAATCAAATACAAGTGCCTGATGAAAGGTTCTGATACTGAAATAATGAGTGGGAGTATACAATTATAAGACAAAGAGGCGACGCTTGAAACCGGGATTGGGCAACCAATGAAGTAGAGATAAAACCGCTCGAAGCCGCCTCTTTATTTTATGCTTTAAATACACTTGTTTGCTTTGCGCCTAACAAAGTTTTATCAGATTACAGTATAATTATGTATCTTTGCACAGGAAAATCATTTTTTAGCCAATAGATAATTATAAACTCAGCAAGAGGATGTCCGTTAGTTAGGGCATCCTCTTTTCTTATTTTGAGTATCTTTATTTCGTTCAGACCAAGGGCTATGTGTTAGGGTGGTTTTTATTGAACTAAGGTGGACTTTTCTATTGAATCAAGGTGGTTTTTTAGCATTATAGGGTGTGTTTTTGTATTTTCTTCGATATAATATAGGCTTTTATCGAAATGAGACTCTATATTCAACAGGCATGCTATTAGGACGCTGATTACCAAAAATTGGTAATAAACTACATATTATTATAAGACAGATGGATTGGAGCAAACATTATTTTCATTAGGTGATTTAACCAATCTTAACCCTCTATTTTTGTATATATAAGGAATAAGAACTACCTTTGCAAATGGAAAATAAAACAAGATTATAAACATTAATATCGCATTAATACATTAATATATAACTCGTTTATTATTAATAAGTTATTAATATCGCATTAATTAATAATCTTTAATAAAAATAATTGGCGAAAGATTTGTTTGTTTCAGAGATAATTTATAATTTTGCCGATGGTTAAAGATGATGGTAGTCCATCTCGCTGGAGCAAGCGGTTAATTGCTCAATATTGGACGTTGGGCATTTTTTATGCTTACACTTTTCAGATATAGGCGGTTGCCTTTGCGTAGATACAAAATCTGCTCCAGTAGTGGACTATCATCTTTAACCAGCGCAAATGGCAGCCGCTTTTAAGTTTGCTTATAACGTATCTCAAAAATGGTTAAAGATGAAAAATGAGATTCAAGTCCTAAAACAAACAGAGTTGCTCGGACGGCGGCTCACAGTCTATGGAACGATGCAAGAACCTTTATTTCTTGCAAGAGAAGTCGCTGAATGGATAGAGCATTCAGATGTTTCAACAATGATTAGAGTGGTTGATACAGATGAAAAAGTATCAATGACCAACCCAAACAATGTTTGTGGTGGTCAAAATGCCTGGTTCTTAACCGAAGATGGCTTATACGAGATACTGATGCAATCCCGCAAGCCCATCGCCAAGCAATTCAAGAAAGGCGTAAAGCAAATCCTGAAGGAAATCCGCACTACCGGCGGCTACATCGCCACCCAAGCCAACGAAACTCCCGAAATGATTATGGCAAGAGCCTTGAAGGTGGCAGAACACACAATCGAGGAACACGAAAAGAGGATGAAGGCACTTGCCGAGGAAAATGAAGCACAGAAACGCATAAACAAGCAACTGGAGGCTGATACACAAATGAAAGCCGAGGAAATCAAGAAACTTACTCCCGATGCCGATTACGCCCGCCAAACTTTATCGGCGGTCAATACTTGGAACACCAATATCATTGCCAAGGAAATGGGCATGAGTGCCGTGACACTCAACCAGCACTTGCAACGATTGGGCATA
>JAQYAV010000027.1 GCA_029338675.1 Lachnospiraceae bacterium | reverse complement strand
GAATGCAACCTTTCTGTATAAATTTCAAGCAAATCATTCTCGTCCAAAGATAACTCTTTTGGATCATTTATTTTATTTAAAACTCTTGAAAAGAGTGTAGAATAGGAGAGCATAGTGAGCCTCCTTTACTATTCTTGTGCAAGTGTAAGTAAAAGTTTTGTGTCGAAGATTTCATCAAGAACTTTGATTTTCTTTACAGAATCATACTGACCATTATGAATCATAGATGCAGCAACACCCTTAATGGATTCAAATGCTCCTTCCGGTAATTCTTCGATTGCTTTTCTCATCTGAGCCACAGGAAGATTAAGGATATCCTTCAAATCCTTGATAGAATATAAAGAATCATAAAGCTCTTTCAAATCTCTATGTTGTGCTACAAAATCTTCATCCTGAATAATGAATCTTGGTCTGTAAACACTTGCTCTGTGAGCACGAATCATATAAATCAAATCCTGATATTCAATATCTTCAACATCGCCATAATCTGCCCATCTGTAAAGAATTCCAGACTTCTCACCATCAACAAGAAGTTTTCCATTAGTAATAGACTTGCAAGGAATTACATCTTCCTTATCATACTTCTTAACAGTAGGAGTCTCTTTTACAGACGCAACATTATCATCAATCTTTTCTTTTACTTCATTATCTGTTTTAACAGTTGTTTTCTTTGTATATGCCATTTTAATTTCCTTTCATTCCAATACAAAAAGGAGAGGGCATTACACACTCTCCAATATGTAATATTTATTTAATTACGCATCAAGATCCCATTCACCGAACTGACGAGTGATAATAGTAGCAACACCCATAGTTCTCTGAGCCTCATATGTCTGCATATCATCTGCTGTATCGCCAAGTTCCTTTGCTAACTCAAGTTCAGTAGAACCACCATCAACAAACTTAACAGGCTTATAATCAACAACAGGGAAGATAAGAAGCTTAGTAGAATCTACCAACTTTTCAGCCAGCTTATTATCCTTAAATTTCTGAGGAATCTCAAGCATAGTAGTTCCCTCATAAGAACCAAGAATACCAGTTGCAGCTACAGCTTCCTTCTGAGATGCAGAAATCCAATCTACAGAACCATTACCTGCAAGAGCGTTAAGCTTCTTTAATGCAGTCTTAGTACCCATAATTACAACAGCACTGTCATTTGCCATAGCAACATTGGAAAGAATCTCATCAAACTCGTCCTTCTTGCTTGCAGAAAGAGCACCAGTACCTTTGAAGCCAGCAGAAACAGGAAGTTTGCTTGCTGCGTTCATGAACTCAGAATAAAGCTCGTCCTGAATCTTCTTTGTATATGCCTTTGCAACTGCACTGATAAGTTCAGTCCAATCTTTTCTACCAGCGAGGAAAAGTCTAATATCTCCACCAACCTTTACAGCATACTTGCTCATAGGTACAGTGTAGCTAGAACCAGAACCTAGTCTCTGGATTGTGTAAGAATGATGGTCGCCAGATACCTTTGCTACGTTAAGAATTACTTCCTCGTCAGTCCAGAAATCTGTTCTATCACCATCTGCTACATTTCTTGTCTCAACAAAGCTGTTGAAGAATTCGTTGTCATTCCATCCATACTGGATTTCTCTTTCGATAATTTCCTCTGTTACTTCGAAGAACTTAACACCTTCAGGAGTAGCAAAAGCTCTCTTAATCTGCTTGTCAGAAGAGTCTTTGGTTAAACCAAGTGTCTCAAAACAATATTTTCTAAGTACATCATTTGCTTCAGCCTTGCTAACAACTCTTTCGCCATCAAGAATATCAATTCCATGAGCAAGGTCAAACATTAAATTTTTAATAGTTGTATCCATAATCGTTTATTTCTCCTTTCCTAAAATTAACCGATAACCCACTTCTTACCTGCGATAGAAGTAATAGTTGCACCGACAGTAGGAACACCAGTGAAGTTGTCCTTAGAAAGCTCCCAAATATCGCCTTCACGAACTGGATATGCTCTTTCCTCAACTTCAGCAGGAATATAATAATTGCTTTCCTTCTGGAAGTTTTTGTTATACTCTTCCTCGATCATCGCTGGATTATAAATAACCAAGCATTTTGTCGCAGGAATATCCTTTTTAATCTCAACGTAAAAGTTTCCGTTAGCAGCAACATCTACAATTTCTGCGTCCATTTCTGTTGCCTCTGCTTCTTCATAAAGGTCAAGAGATACATAATCTCCCTTTGCTACAACTGCGCCATTCCAACTTTCAGTTTCATGCTTTAAACTGTACATATGTGCTGCACCTTCACGGCAAGCTACTTTTGAAGGGAATGCAACAGGATACTGTGTAATATTCACTTTAATAGCCATAATTTAATTTCCTCCTTAATTTTTAACAAAATAAAAAGAGTTCGTAATACGAACTCTTAATTAACAAATTTCCAATGAAACCCATATGCCGTGTTTAAATTACCATGCAGTGCTTTAGTTATATTTCTACTTGTTTTGCAAAATAAGTCTTGAGCTTCTTTTATCGAATTATATTGAATTCCAGTCTCAACACATAAAATTGGTTTCTTTTCTTTATCACCTATTTTTTTATAATGAGATAATTTTGAATATTCCAAATAATCTTGATAATTAAAATCAATAATTCCAATTTTGCTACCTTTTTTCAAATATTTTAGAACAGTATTTTTATGTATTTGATATTTATTTACAATGTTATCTATTGAACTAAAATTACCATCCCATTCAGAGCATATTTTTATAAAAATAGAACCAGAAGCATAATAGTCACATTCATTCCAATCTATTTCGCATTTAATTATGTCTGAAAGTTCAGATGTTAAAATAGAATTACTAATATAATCCATATCTGAAAAACGTGCATCTATAATAATATATTTATCTATTCCATTTTTTAATGCTAACTCTTTTTTGGACAAGTCATTTTCGTGCACATTTTTATAAGTACTAAATCCACTGTCTTGATAATGTTGAATTCCATTGACTTCTATAATCCAATTTATTTTTGGAATATAAAAATCATATCTATACTTATCACACCAATCAAATTTAGCAGAAGTAAGTTGATAAACATATTCAATATTATTTTGATATAAAAAATTTGAAATGAATTTTTCTGGATAACTAAAACCATCATTACATCTTGGACATGTAATTGAACCAGTTATACTGCTAAACAAATACATAGGTTGTTTAATAATATCGCCATAACAATTTGGACAAATAAATTTCAATTTTTTCTTAGTACCATATGAATACTTATAACCATCTTCTTTATTTTTTAATAGATTGAATATGTCAGGTCTTGATTCAGATATTGGATAAAATATTTTTTTATGAATCTTTTCATTTGGTTCGTCAAGACAAAAATTTTTTCTTTGATAAATACACTCTGGCGTAGAATAAAATGTTATATTATCAGGAATATAAAGAAATTTTATCTTTGTACTAGAATTAATGTATTTTTCTAATGGTATTATTTGACCATTAGATATTTCAGAAATTCTTCTTTTAAATTCATTATCACATAATCTCTGTGATTTTTTAGCACATAATGGGCAACCTATAACATATCTTATAAAATTGCTATAAGATACTTCAAATGAATTACCACACGTTTTATGATAAATTTTTATTGGGGTAATCGAATCTGTATATTCACTAAGCAATTCAAAATCACTTCCAAATTTATCGTTAATTTTATTTTTAACAATTTCGGTATTCAATTTTGTTGACTGGTTGCACATTGGACACTTTATTTTCCCTTGTAAAAATCCACCGGCATAAGGATTAAATGTATAGCCACACTTATGAGTTAACTCAATTTGACTACGCTTATTAATATATTTGCCAATTACTTTATAGTCATCGCCATACATTTGTTTTACTTTGGCTTCAAATTCTTCTTGAGATAATCTACGACTCATATGAACCTCCAATCTATTTAAGATTGAGGCAGAGATGGGAGAGCATAAGCCATCCCACTTTAACTCTTTATCAGATTATCCATCTGACCTCATAGATATATTCTCCATTTGCATAATAAAAAGCCGTACATTTCTGCACGACTTAAACTAATAATTACATTTCATTTATTCGTTTTTAAATAAATCGCCATAACGACTTGGCTTTCTTGTTTTATTTACATCAGAGAATACCTTTACAGAAGCAATTG
>JAQYAV010000026.1 GCA_029338675.1 Lachnospiraceae bacterium | reverse complement strand
TGTATCATAAGCTTCTACAGTAAGCACACCATCTTTAATTGCACAATTAAACGAAGGAGGGGTTGTATCATATCCACTTATGTATCGCGATTGAGTATAAACTGTACCATATGCATCGGTAACTTGCACATATACTGTACATTTTTCAGAGACTTCTATATATTTCTTTGTTGTAATATCTTCCCATGCACCATTATTTCCTACTTTCGCTTCAATTTTAGAAACACGAAATGTGCCTGTGTTTTTATTGTCTTGAACCAATACATTTACTCTAGAATTATTTTTATGCCACCCAGATGCTGGAATTATATTAATAGTTACATCATATTGTGGTGGTTTTTCTTCATTTCCACCATTATTACTTGTTGCAAAAACACTTTGTGTATTCGCCATAATCATTACCAAAATCATTGTCATAGAAAGTATTACTTTCTTTAGTTTTAATATCTTCAAAATATCACTCCTTTTTTATTAATTCGACATCCTCTGTATCTGAAATATCACTATGCATTTTATGCCACTCGCTCAATCGTTTATTTAACTCTTGAGGTGTAGTACACTCCCATTTTTGCATTATATCAATTACTTCTTTTCCTTGCTCCTTTTCTAATTGTGTCTCAAGTTGAGACAGTTTTTCTTGTTCAGCAGCAATTTTAACTTTTAAGTCAGCAATTTTGACTTTCAGCTTATCCATATTGACTTTTGCCATATTTTTATTCCTTCTTTCATCCATTTATTATTCACTATATTGTGGGTGTATAATAACAACTATGCTATTTTTATTTCTGTTTCTAATCAAAACACCTCCACCATCTGCATCACTAGTACCAGTATTGCCTTCTACAGTCGTATATTTCCCACCTCCATCATTTGAAACAATTAATCCCGTATGTTCTGCTATTCCATCATGATTAAAATCAAATGTAACAATATCGCCCATTTGACCTTGGTCTAAAGGAACAGTTAAATTGTTACTAATTCCCCATCGTGTTACCTCTGCAGAGTTTGATACTTTGTTTCCATTATAAAAGGCTTCCGAATTACCACTTAATCGAAACATATCCCATACAAAAACTACACACCATGGGTAATCATCCCCGCTTACCGCATGTCCATAATAATGTGTGTTAAATATAACATTATTACTTTCTGGTGGTGATTCAGTTACTCCAACATAAGACTGTGCCGTAGCGATTACCGCAGCTGCACCTTTTCCAACAACTCCGCCTTGTCCATTTGTATATTTATCTAGCCATTCTTTTCCATATGGAATATGTCCATATGAGGAACTACCTATCAGCGCTGCTTGTTTTCTTGAAAATGTAGCTGATAATTCTTCTGTCCACTTATTTGCATTATTAGCTCTCATAAATCCTAGAAAACCAAAGCCATAATTATATCCTTGTGCGACAATCTGTAAACCATCATAATCAGAAGGGTCTGTTACTTTCCAATCTTTTAATCCTTTATAAAAATATCTAATTCCCACATCAATAGATTTCTGTTCAATAGACCAATCACTTGGCATTTCACTATCATTCCATAATCCACAACTTTTACACTGCATTAAATCTCCACCTGAAGCTTCTGAATTACCACCTGATTCTTGTTGAATCGTAGTCAAAATTGCATTTACAAACAATGTTAAATCTACTTGTGAAGAAGAGTCATTATTTGCTTGACATCTTTCTATTACAAATTCTCTCCACTGTTCAACACTCTCTGGAAAGCCACCAGTATTTTGATTAGCTTCGTTACTTGCCCCACCTCCTAATGATAATAACGGAGCAATCAAACCAGAAATAATAATTGGAATTAATACAATTACAAGCAGAATTAACAATATAACTAATCCTTCTGGAGTAAATAATTTTGAAACCGTTTGTACAATTCCACTTATTATTTTTTTTACAACTGCTTGCGTAGTTTTTTCTGCAGCCTTTGATGCTTTTTTTGCTTTTTGAAGTTGTCGATATTTTTTTATTGCCTCTTTTTGATACTTTTTCTTGATTAATTTCTTTTGTTTCATTTTTTGAAAAACAGAAGACGATTGATACAAGTCAGTTTGCTTATGTTTTTCAAATGCACGTTCAAATCGCAACTCAAAAGATTGTTTCACAAGCTTATCTTGTTTTTTTATCATATTAGCAATTTGAGCTTCTGTTTTTTTGGCTTTCCAATACTTAAATGTTTGCGAAACATGAAATACTTTTTGTGTTTTATCTTGTATATAATCAAGTGCTTCTAATTCATATGCATTATTCTCAGATTCGTTTCTGGCAAAATGTAATGCAGAACCAAATGCGTTTGTTACATTATAAGCAGACTTTTCAACCAAATTCTCTTCAAATCTATTTTTAGAGTCCACTTCAATCCTAAAATTCGAGTTTTCTCCTCCACGTATATGGTAATCTCTCACACGATTTTGTCTTAACTTTTTATTTAACT
>JAQYAV010000025.1 GCA_029338675.1 Lachnospiraceae bacterium | reverse complement strand
CTGAGTAACGGCTGCAGGACAGACAGACCCGATTCCATTGATTTAGATGAATACAGCGTTATTGCAAAATATCTTAATTGTGACCCTAAATTTCTGATCAATGGGTCTAACACAACTTATGTTCCTGCTCTGAAAGATAGGACTGCTGATTCTTTTGATAAGGATATGGTCTTTGATATCATCAACCTTATGAGCTATCTCCCCGGAAATGATGAGGAGAGGGTAATGCAGCTGCAGATATCAAGGATAGTTCTGCATAATCTTGCAATGTGTGGTGTTGGTGAAGCAGCTGTACGGAGCTATAATGCTATTGCATCAAAAACTCTCGATTTTCTGTATTCGGGAGAGGTCGATTACAAAAAGCATCATGCATATGGTCTGAGATTTAACGATCTTCGAAGCCTTAATGTCAAAACGGGTATGAGCTATCAGTATATGTTTACGGGCATTAAGAACGGCAGGGACAAGGCTTAATTCTATTGTCCCTATTGTACGCAGTTGTCCCACCATTGTCCCGAGATATAAAATGTATCAAATGGCTTTATTGCGTTGTTTTAAGGCGGTTTTGCTTCTATTGTCCCATTGTCCGTACTTTTTATATGTTTCTGTGTAAATTTTTATACAGATGATTTGGTATAATATAATAAATTAAATAGGTTATTTTATAGGAGGTAATCATAATGGAAGACGGATATTTTTGGGTCAATGGTAAAAAGTATAAGTCTGTGCATGAGGAGGTTCCACCGATAACGAAAGAAATGTCCAAAGAAATGACAATTCAGCTTGGTATGCCATATCACGACCTTCCTATGTTTCTTTTTGATTATGTTATCACAGGTGATGCAGTGATGATGCTTGCTTTAACCGAAGCGCTTATTGCCGGGTACAATGACTTAGAAAAGACAAAGCGTGAAATAAAGAAATCAACGAAAAAATGGATGAGTAAGTATCCTTCGCTTGACTACACTTCAAGATCTCCTGTCATAATCTCCTCCGTGGCATGGCTTTATAATACACCCGGAACAGTGAAAGAATATTCTGAGATATGTGCAATAGAAATGGGGTATGATAAGGAGCAAACAAAAGATGTAATCGCATGTGCAGAAGCAATATTCATGGCTAAAAGTGGAACGGATAAAAACATTATAAAACAACAGCTTATTCGTAAGTATGTATTGGCATTTAACGATAAAACAGACCTTGAAAAAGCAATTGATGTTTTCATAGAGAATGAAGGGATGGACGAAATAATCACAGAAGCTGCAGCTTTGGGTGATAATGTTGCTGCTATTGCCGGAAGCATTGCTCAGGGATATTATAATGTTTCATATCAAGTGGCAGAAAAAACAATGGATATGCTTGGCTCTGACGTAGAATTAAGTAAGCTACATGGTAACTATATCAGATTTTTGCTTGAACTCAGAAATGAAAGAAAGGCAATGATCGAAAAGGTGACAGATCACACAGAGTTCTTTGGGAACTGCACAAAAACAGAGGTCATTACTCCTCCACCGAAAAATGATATATTCTGCATGGGTTATTATAATTATGGTGAGGAGATAAATGCACTTATAAATATGGCATATTATTTTGCGGATGAAGAATATAATTCCACGCTTGAACTGTTCGGTGTAGAATATGAAATGGATAAGTTTTCTGATTATTTAAGTAATTCGTGTCCTATGCTCCAGCGTGCAATACTGACAAGCATTGTCAGAAACGAGCGATTCTGTGATGGAATAATTGCCGAAGCTGTTGAAATGGGAATAATTGCTGCATTAATTGATGTGATTGATGTTTATAGATGGTGCAAATAATTTTCTTTCCTTGAAGTGTAACTGCAAATGTGGTATTGACATTATAAAATAAACGGTAAGGATGATCCTGATGAGCAAAGTTGGAAAAGAAGAATTATCTCTCAATAAAATAATGAAGCTTGAAGATATCAATCCGGAAGATGTAAAGCTGATACGTCATTCATTATCTGATGAAAAATTTTCTAAATGTTTCAGCAAAGGTTATGAATACGTTAAAGAATACACCGGTATTCAGTTGAGGAAGTTTGCGACTGATGCAAAATATTGGATGATTTTCATCGGTGATGCAGGCACTACCGCAAGATATTTCTGTACATACAAGGTTATCGGAAAGAAGCCTTTGGATAAAGCGGATATGTCAGAGGGATTTCCTGTTTCTGAAATGTATGATAATAATGAATGTTCGACATTTCTTCTTGAAGAAACCGAAATTATGGACGAGTATCGTGAGCGACTGATAATCGAATGGGGAAAGGGAACGATTCAGTGGGCACAGAATGCCGTAAATGACAAAAAAGTTGTAGCTATAAGTTCTCCACAATTTCCCGGTTATGAAAAAATCATACTGTCATTTGGCAGACTTTCCGAGATAGTTAATGCACCAAATAGATTTTCAAGCTACCATGAGGCTTTGAAAAATGTTAAGGCGGTATATCTAATCACTGATACAAGCACAGGAAAGCTATATGTTGGTTCAGCTACAGGAAAGGACGGACTGTTCGGACGTTGGTCTGATTATGTTAAAACCAAGCACGGTGGAAACGAAGGATTGAAAGTTCATATTGAGAATAACGACAAGATTTATGAGAATTTTCAGTACTCGATATTGCAGATCTTTTCTATGCATACCCCAAAAGAAGTTGTTATTGATGCTGAGACCTTATTTAAAAAGAAATTGCTTACGCTGCATAATGAATATGGATTAAATCAAAATTAATATAAATCGTGAAAAAAGGTGATAATATGCTTCCCGAGGGATTATACGAACAGGTAATTTCAAAAGCACTTG
>JAQYAV010000024.1 GCA_029338675.1 Lachnospiraceae bacterium | reverse complement strand
TGCAACGCATTTTACAACAGAATGTATTAAAAGGTGCAACAAAAACTTACGCACAATATACGAAGGAAAAATTAAAGTCATATATCAAGAACCCACTTGCAAATATAGATAGTCTTCGTGATATATCTGCTTTTCTATATCGTGTAAGTCATAACTATAAAAAGATTATAGAGTATTATTCTTACACTCCTCTCTTTAGTTATAATGTCACTTATAAAACTCCTGATTGGTCAAAACCACCCAAAAACGCAAAAGAATTTATACAAGGTTATCAGGAATTATGTACCAGATTACATAATATGGACTTAAAACAAATGGGTTCACAAATGATAGCCACTTGTTTAAGAGATGGCATTTATTGTGGATTTTGCTATGACGATGGACAATCATTTTTTATAAATGCTTTAGACCCAAAATATTGTAAGATTTCTGCACTGTCAGATAAAAATACATTTATTCTAAAATTTGATGCTTCATATTTTGATGTCGGTAATAACAAAGAGTTCTTATATGGAACAGGCAGTGAAACCGATTCAGATGAAGGATTGTGGGATGAAGTCTTTGTAAATGGATATGAAGATTATAAGAATAATGGTAATGACTATAAATGGTTCGAGTTACCACCAGAAAAAACAATCTGCATTATCTGTGGGGATGACCCTGTTGCTCCACTACCCTACTTTTTAGCAATTTTCGGGGAACTTTTGGATTTGCTAGATTAGGCCGACCTTATTCTTTCAAAGACAGAACTTGAAAACTATGTATTATTGCTTTCAAAAGTTCCTATGAATGATAAGTCTGGTGAAGTAAACGACTTTGCTGTTGACTTGGAAATTGTACAAGCTACTCAACAAATCATTGATGAAGTTTCGCCTAGCCTAGTAGCTTCCGCATGGACTCCTTGTGAAGTGGAAAAGATTGAGTTTGGAAACAAGAATCAAGTAGAAGATACAAATGTGTATGCACAGGCAGTACATAATTTATTCTCTTCTCTTGGAATATCTGAAATGATTTTTAATGGTCAAAAGTCTGGTTCTGTTGGTTTAAAACATTCTATTACGGTTGATATGACTCTTCCTATGGAGTTATTAAAACGTGTCGGTGCAAATATCCAAAGATATATCAAACTAAATATTTCAGAAGATTATGTTTTTAGATTTCATCAAATTTCGTGGTTTAATCGTAGCGAAGTATTGTCTGAATTAAAAGACAAATCTACGTTGGGTCTGAGCGACAAAATGGATTATGCTACTGCAAGTGGTAAAACACCATTTGAAGTAATGAATGATACATATATGGAAAATGCACTTGGACTTATAGATATGTGGCGACCTTTATCAAGTTCCTATACTCAAAGTAATAAAGAAGGTGGCGGTCAAACTAAGGCTGATGATGACTTAACAGATTCCGCAATCGCTACCAGAGACGGAGAAAAGAACGAAGGTACACAAGCAGGTAAGTAAGGAGTAAAAGGATGAAACAAAATTTTATTAAAACATCTGACGAAACTACGGCTGAAACACTCAAAAAACTCAATTTTCAGCAAGTAGATTTTTCAAGTGGTATTTATACTTTTCTGAATACTGACAAAATGCAGTTTTCAGATGATATAGATAAATCAAAAATACAATATAGCAATAATCTTTGTATTTAGTCACTCCTATCCGAGTGGCTTTTTAATTTTAGAGGAAAGGAGGACGAAATGGCAAAGAGAAAAGTTAACAGACCAACAAAAAAGAAACTTCTAACAATTGATGATTTATATAGTTTCTATTTGGAACAAAACAAGACATGTAAATTTAGTTCAGAAGAATCTGGTTATCAATTATCTGTACAAGTACCAGCATATTTTGAAGTGTCTGATGAAGAAGATGATACTCTTCTATTCTGTACTGTTAAGTTAATGCATTCTGGCGAAAATAGAAATCATTCTAACGTAACTGATGAAGCACTAACAAAGGCTGCCAAGGGGCTTGCTTATAAGCCAATTTTGGCTAATTTTATGGAATATACAGATGAAAAAACTGGTGAAACATTAAAAGATTTTACTTCTCACGACATGGTAATAAATGATGATGGTACTGCTACTTATTTAGAAAAACAGGTTGGATGTTTTACTGCTGACGAACCTTATTTTGAGGTAGAGGAAGAAACTGGACATAATTTCTTATATGGAATATGTGCAATACCTCGTGAATACACGGACACATGCTCAATTATTGAGAGGAAAAATGGTACTAAAATTAGTGTGGAGCTTGCAGTTAATTCAATGGAATTTGATGCCTCTAAAAAGGTATTGAATCTTACAGATGTTGTTATCTTAGGAGCGACTTTGTTAGGAAAAGATCCTAAAACACTGAAAGATGTGGGCGAAGGAATGAAGAATGCAAGACTTGATATTGCTGACTTTAGTACAAAGAATAATAGCATATTTGCAGACTATAAAAATCAGATGATTGAACTCCAAGAAAGACTAGAAAAACTAGAAACTGCTTGTTTCAATAAAGACCAAAATAACGGTCAAAATAATAATGCTGAGGAAGGAGGAAACAACAAAGACATGGATAAGTTTAATGAATTACTTTCTAAATACGGAAAAACAGCCGAAGATATTGATTTTGAATATGAAGGACTAACAGATGAAGAATTAGAGGCTAAGTTTGAAGAAGTATTTGGGGAAAAGAAAACCGAAGAAGATGATAATTCAAACGACAATGGTTCTGATGGCGAGCCTTCCGATGAAGGAGAAGGCAGTTCTGATCCAGACGATAACACGGACACAGGTGTTAAAGAAGACAATGCTTGTGGAAGCGGTTCTGGTTCTACAAAGAAGAAAAAGAAAAATGCTGAAGAACCAGTTGAGGATATGGTAAGAACATTTACTGTTTCTCACGAAGATATCCGCTATGCTTTATATAATCTGTTAGATACTGTATCTATGGATGACAATGATTGGTATTGTATTACAAGTGTATTCGATGATTATTTCGTATATGAAAGTTGGAATGGTGGTAAGATTTTCGGTCAGAAATATACTAAAGAAAATGATAATGTTGCTTTTGATGGCGACAGATATGAATTATTCAGAGAGTATATTACAGCAGACGAAAAGGCTCAGTTAGATGATA
>JAQYAV010000023.1 GCA_029338675.1 Lachnospiraceae bacterium | reverse complement strand
ACTGCAATAAAGCAGATAAAAGAGAAGAGGTATCAGGGAGCACTGTCAGGTTATAGTGACAGGATTCTTCTTGTTGGAGTTAATTATGATGCAGAGGGCGAAGATAAAAAGCACCATACCTGTGTTATTGAAGAATGGAATAATGAAATTATAGATATGTTTAGATGAATTGTATGTAATTTATAAAACAAATTATTTGCAATATCATATAATACGAAATAATATAACGATATATTTATCAGAATGAAGTGATTAGGTCATTTCATTCTGTTTTTTATTATAAACAGTATTCTTTTGGTGATTTATATAGATATTGTTTGTTAATTTATTGAAATAAGTACATATGTAAAAGAGTTATGTTAACGAATTTGTTTGCATAATCAGTGAGTATGTATTAAAATAAAAATAACTATGTATTTTTGTTGACTAAACGTGGAAAATGGGGATTATTGGTGAATTATGGCGTTAAAGCATGTAATGATAAATGATATAATTTCAGAGCATAATGCGAGGATGCATAACCTTAAAAAGTATTATCCTTTTTTTGTTCTTTGTGAAACAACTTTTTCGCAATATAAGGAGGGAAAGTATAACTTTTTGGATATGGGTTATATTACTATGGCATCCTTGCGTTATTTAATTAATGAGAATAATTTCCATGAAAAAGATATTACATATGAAGAATATGAGGGCTTTTTGGCAGAACTACTGGAACGTGATTTCGATATTAACGAGTCGGAAGACGAAAAAAAACAATTGATTGCATATATATTTGATAAGCTTAAAAATGATGGTAAGGCATTTGAATTTAAATTCTTTGATCCTGAAAACAAAACTACTAAGGTTGCTAGAGTGAAACTTATTGAAAGTAGAATTAGCAATGGGCAAGTGCTTTATACAATTACTTCAGACGGAATAGAATTTTATTTAGATACAAAAGAGATAAGAGACGAAAGTAAGATTAATGTTTCTCAGTTGTTGTTGGAGAAAATGATTACGTCTAATAACTTTAAGGGCGGAATAGATGTTGTAAAGAGAATAAATAGCCAAGTAACACAGATTAAGCTTGAAAAAGACAGGGTATTAAAGTTGCTAAGCATTGATGTATTTGAGGGAGCGAAGGCGTATGAAGAGTACATGGATACTACTGCAAAATGGTTTTCAGAGGAGCAAAAGCTATTTGTTAAGAATAAGGCATTAGTTGATAAGGCTATAGAAAGAGCACAGTTTGAAAATAAATCGGCTGACGGAAAAGGAACACTTAGATCCAAAGCCATGGAGGAAATAAGCAGTCTTGAGACTGAGCTTAAGAAAACCATATATAACCATAGTCAGCTTATTGCGCAGACTATGGAATTGCAACAATTTTCTGACAATATTATTAATCGTGCAAAGCTTAGAAAATTAAGACCTATATTTGATTTTAGACAGTGTATGCTTAAGATGATGGATAAGGATAGGCCAGAGGATATGGCACATATTTTGCTTCCGTTATTTGCGCCGAAGATAGAGAAAACATTTAGTGTTAAATCTATCGATAATATTTTGACACTTAGATCTGATGATAAGGCAAAGGGCGAGAAGGTTGAAAATGCTCCACTTGATATGGATTTTAAGTATGAGGATGAGATATTAGATACAAAGATTGCAGCAAACTTTGGAAAAATCTTCTATGAATTGTTAGATCAGCTTAAGAAGTGGAACAAGGTTACTTTGAAGGAATTTAATGGAATTCTTGAAATTAAGTTTGGAGAAGAGATATTTGCTAATAGAGATTATTATGCATTTTTGGTTCATTTGGCAGGCAAGAGGGAATACAACCTAAAGCAGATGGTGGAGAAGCAGGATACTATGCTTGAGGAAATGGTTGTTCGTAATTTAGATAAAGAGGCCATTGATAAATTTATTGATATGGATTTTACTATAGAATTTGGAGATGAGGATGTTGTTCTTATGTCGTATTTGTCAGAGGAAGATGATGCGGACAAATTCTTGGTTACAGATATGATATTTGAAAGGAGGAACGGTTAACAATGGAAGATAGAAGCTTAGATAAGGCATTAGATATATACGCTGCGCTTATTACTGGCCAGGAGGTTTCCCGTTCTAATCCTGAGACAAGAGATTTATATGAAGAATTTTATTCTAATGCGGCTGTATATGATGTTACAGTTAAGCTAATTAAGAAGCTTAATTTGTGTATATATGAGTATAATGACGGAATCTATATTACTGCTGAAGAGGGAAATAGAATATTTGGATATACAAATGATGATGTTAAGCATAAGCTAGGTCTTAGACTTAATAAAGAGCTATATATGGTTTACTTTATTATGTATAATGTCCTTTTGATGTTTTATCAGGATTCAGCATCATATCAGGTTAAGGAATATATTAAGCTTGAGGATGTTATGGAACAGGTTAGTAATTATTTATCACAGATTACAAGTGATTTATCGGTGTATTCAATGGACGAGCTTGAGGAGGATAGCTTCAAGACGATAGCATTGTTATGGGATGAACTTCCAGCGGTTACTTCTGAAGATAAGGATAAAAATCGTGCATCAAAAGCATCTCGAACAGGATATGTTAAGCTTTGTTTTAATTTCCTTATTTCTCAAAAATTATTTCTTGATGTAGAAGATAGATATTATCCAACTGACAGATTTAAGGCTGTTGTGGAGAATTATTTTGAGGAGTATAAGGGACGAATTTACCGCGTTCTAGGAGGTGAATCAGATGCCTAGTATTAATAGAATAAGAGTAAATAATGTAAAATATAATTTCGGAACACAGTTTTATGATGATTTTACAATGAGATTGTATGGAAAGAATACTTTGTACGATTTGGCAAATGGTGGAGGCAAGAGTGTGCTTATGCTTTTACTTTTACAGAATATGATACCCAATTGTACTTTGGATGAAAAGCAGCCTATTGAGAAGCTTTTTAGAACTGGAAATGGAAATACAACTATTCATTCCTTAGTGGAATGGAAGCTGGAGGATGGTAGTAATAGCGAAGGCTATCGATATATGACAACAGGCTTTTGTGCTAGAAAGGCAAAGGAAAGTGAAGAAGCTTCTGCTGGAGAACAAAAGGATGTCGCCTCTATAGAATATTTTAACTATTGTATATTTTATAGAGAATTTAACAAAAATGATATTATTAATTTGCCTCTTGTTAAGGATGGGGAACGAATAAGCTTTCAGGGACTTAAGAGCTATCTTAAGGAGCTTCCTCATAAGGACATGTCACTTGATGTTAAGGTGTTCGAGAGAAAAGGTGAATATCAAAGATTTATAAGTGGCTTTGGGATTCATGAAAGTCAGTGGGAAATTATTCGAGGAATAAATAAAACTGAGGGACATGTAAGAACTTATTTTGAAAATAATTATAAAACAACAAGAAAGGTTGTAGAGGATCTTTTAATTGAGGAGATTATAGAGAAGGCTTATATGGTTAAAACAGAACGTGATGAGGAAGGCTCAGACTCTATGGCTAAAATGCTTATGGACATTAAGGAGCAGCTTACTGTTTTGGCACAGAAAAAGAAGGACATTTCCCTATATGATCACCAGATAGAGCTTATTGAGCTTTTGTCGGATAAGGTAGCCTCCTTCATGGATATATATCAGGAGCAGGATAAATTATCTAAGCTTATTGCAAATATATGTGTAACAGGAGAGGAATTTGCTAAGCAGGATGAACAGCGAATGGAGGAGCTTGCTCGCATAAAGGACGAGAAGAGAGCGCAAAAGAATAAGCAAAGAGAAAAGATAGAATGCTTAAAGGTTTCTAAAGATAAACGACAGATAGAACAGCTTAAGAGTGAGGTATCTGCTTATGAGAAGAAGCTTAAGGAACAAAATGATAGATTAAATGAGCTGACTACGGACTTGAATCTCAAGGAAAGCATTAACGAATATCTTGAGTATATTGAAGATAGAAAGAAGTATTATCAGTTAGATGCAGTTATTAAAAATATGATGTCAGAGTCTTCCTTTGACGAGGAGACTATGTATACATATGCATATAATATTAAAATGCGTTTAGATGTAATGCTTACTGACATTAGAAGTAATATTCAAGCTATATCAGATAGTATTGAGGAAGAAAAATCAAAGAAAAAATATCGTGAGAAGATGCTTCATGAATCTAAAATTAGTCTAGCTGTAGCTCAAAATGAGAAGAAAAATGCCGAGGAAGAAATAGTAACAATAAGTGAAAAACTTTCGGCAGTAAGAATGTCTATGAATAATATCAAGTTTGCAAAGCTTGAGCAGCAGATGATGGAAACAACTGAAGAGCTTGATTTAATAAATGAAGCTATCTCAAATGCTCGCGAAGCAATAGATAATTATAATAGCTTGGTTCAGGAAGAAAGACAAAGCTTATTGAAGCTTCAGGTTGAGAAGGCTGAAAATGATGAATTTATTTCTAAGATGTCTGTTAAAGAACAGGAATTTAATGAGGCATCAGAGAAACTTAATAATATTAAGTCAATATATGGAGCAAGTGAGGTTTCAAATCTTCCTGAATTAATTACTTCAAGAATTACACAGGCTATATTAGATATACATAAATTAAAGGATAGTGTTAAGGAAAGTCAAAAGAAGGTAAATCGATTAAAAGAAGGAAGAATTATTGCAGTATCTAAGGCAGCAGCTACGGTAATTGATTATATCGAAACAAGACATGGAATAACTGCAATGTACGGAATGGATTATCTTTCAGCTCTTGAAGTGGATGATAAACGAGCATTATTAGATGCAAATCCAGATTTGCCTTATGGTGTTGTTGTTAAGGACTTTGACACTATTAGAGAAGATCAGAACATTTCTTCAGTAGATACAGGGGAGTGCTTCGTAAATATTTACGATATGGATAACCTTGAAGAAAAAGCAATTCGTTCTGGGGAAAATGTATTTACAGTACGTGCGTCAAGGGAATACTTAACTAGTGAAGATACAGTTGAGAAGTTAATTGAGTCGGAGGAAATGTCTCTTAAAGAGTATGAGCAGCAGCTAGAGATGCGAGAGGAGATGCTTGAGACATATCATTTAGATCATGAATTTGTTCTTAGGTTGTCGGATTCAGAATTCTTAAATGCTGGTAAAATTTTATCAGACGCGAAGCAAAAGAAGAGAGATATTGATGAGCAAATTGAAGCATCAAAGGATAAGCTTAAGGATTATCAATCAGGTCTTCGCAAGGAAAATGAAACCATAAAGGATAAGCAGCAGGAACTTGAAAAATGCTTAGCAGACAAGAATAAGTTATTTACTATTGAACAGCTTACAGACGTAATAAAAAAACAAGAGGATATAGTAGAAAAATGTAATTTGGATATAGCCAGATTAGAGGAAACTGTTGAGAAATTTACAAATGAAGCTAATGATGAAAATAAGACAGTTGTGGAAGCTGAGGCACGCATAAAGGAGTTTAGTAAAAAAGAACTTGAATTGGAAAATGAGTGGAATACGTATTACAAATCCTATTATAACATTGACCAGGAATATGAAATTCTTACATTGTCAGATGATGAGATAAAGGCAAGATTTATTGCAGGCTTAGAGGCTGGTAAGAATGACGCAAAGGCTATTGAAGACAAACGAATGGTTATGGATACAATTAAGATTGCTATGGATAGAAGTCTTAAGAGTATAGACAAACGTGGGGTTAGCATTGATAAGCTTAGAGAGTATGAGAGCAGTCAGTATTTATACCAGTCAGATGACAGTGTACTTGAAGCCTGCCGAGAAAATATTAGCGATACTAAGGACCAGATATCAGAGTGTGAGAAAAAATTAAAGGACAAGATTTCAGCATTAAACCGGCTTGAAGGAAGTGTGGAATATGCCATAAGAAATATTATGGATGCTTTTGGACAGTATGTTGAGAGTAATGATAGCTTGTCTGAAATAGTAACTAATCTTGAAAATGGTGAGGAGCTACTTATAAGACTTGAGAAGGAAGCAAAGGCTTGTGAAGAAGAATATAAAGTATACCTAAGACAACAGGGATATATGATTGAGCTTTACAAGGATGTTAAGAGAATTGTTACTACTAATGAGATAAGCCTAGATAATGCTAAGCCTATAGATGAGGATAAGGAAAAGCTTAGAGAAATCTTTGAGGAGAACCTTCTTAAATTTGATAAGGTTAATAAGAATCTTGACAGAGCTAAAAACGAACTTCTTAAGTTCAAGGGCACAACAGCAACAACACTTGATCAAATGGAAGTCTATGAATTAGCGACAACAATAAGAGATGATGTTGTAATTCCAATAGACTATGATAATGCAAAGGCACTTATGGAAAATCTTAAGTCAATAGCGGATTACATTAGGTTGGAGAAGGATAGAATTTTGAAGAGCTTAGTTGATATGGAGACTATCAAGGAGAATTTTGAAGAACAATGTCTACAAAGATGCCTTGATGTTAGAACTGAGCTTGACAAGCTTCCTAAATTATCTAGAATTATTGCTGATGATGAGCCAATTCAGATGGTTGGTCTTACGGTGCCATATGTTAAGGATGAATTCCTAAAGCAGCGTATGTCTGAATATATCGATAAGGTAGTGTCTCAGGCGGATGATTACCAAAACGATAAAGACAGAATTAAATTTATTAGAAACAGTTTGGCATTAAAGAAGCTATTTGGTGTCATTGTTACTGATATGAATGCAATAAAGCTTAATTTATATAAGCGAGAACGTATTAGGGAACAAAGTAGATACCTCAAATATGAGGAGGCAGTTGGTAGTACAGGACAGTCACAGGGTATTTATATTCAGTTTTTGGTATCTATTATTAATTACATATCTGGCATGTATCAGGTGGGAAATGAGGACGTTAGAACTAAAACTATATTTATTGATAACCCATTTGGTGCAGCGAAGGATGTGTATATATGGGAGCCGATATTTGCGCTTCTTAAGGCTAACAATGTTCAGCTTATTGTACCAGCACGTGGTGCAACACCTGCAATAACAGGAAGATTTGACGTGAATTACATTTTGGGACAGCAGATGTCAGGTGGAAAGCAGCTTACAGTTGTTACGGACTACACAAGCAATGTAGAACAGGAGAAACTTGAGTATCATGATTTGGAATTTGAACAGGTAAGTTTTGATTTTATTTAGTCAAATTTCAGGTAGAACAGAGAATGTTCTTTAATTCAGAATGGGGACGAGGATGAATTAATGCATTACAAGGAAGTTAAAGCTATATTATCACCACAAAATGGAATGAATCTTTATCGTGGATGTACACATGGATGTATATATTGTGATTCGAGAAGCAAGTGTTATAGAATGAATCACGATTTTGAAGACATTGAGGTGAAAGCGAAGGCTGACCAGCTACTAGAATACACGTTAAAGAGAAAAAGAAATAAGAGTATGATAAGTACAGGTTCTATGACAGATCCATATGTGCCTATCGAGGAAGAGCTTCAGATTACAAGAAGAGCTCTTAACCAGATTGAGAGATTTGATTTTGGACTAGTTATTCAGACAAAGTCTAATCTTATAATGCGAGACATTGATGTACTTGAGAAGATAAATAAGAAGACAAAATGTATAGTTGCTATGACTCTTACAACAGCAGACGAAGAATTATGTAAGAAAATAGAACCGGCAGTTTGTACTACGAAGGAAAGAGTAGAAGTTCTCAAGGAGATGAACAAACGTGGGATTCCTACAATTGTTTGGCTTAGCCCAATATTGCCATTTATTAATGATACAGAAGAAAACATTAGGGCGATTCTAGATTATTGTATTGAGGCAAATGTATACGGAATAATTAATTTTGGAATGGGTCTTACATTAAGAGATGGAAATAGAGAATATTTCTATGAGAAACTAGACGAAAAATTCCCTGGACTTAAAGAAAAGTATATTGAAACCTATGGGGATTCCTATGAGGTATTAAGTCCAGATAATGATAAGCTTATGAAGATATTTAATACTACATGTGATGAGAATAATATCATAAGAGATAGGGAAGAATTATTTAGATATATGCGCGAGTACAAGAATAAAGTAACTGGCGAGCAATTATCTATATTTGATTTTTGATTTTTTGAGTGATATACTCATTTCGAATGAGAAGCAAATTGTTGAAGGCTTATTTATTATTAAATATATACAGTGAATGGAGGAAAATAATATGGAATTTAAGGATATTGTTAATTCAGTAAAAACAGGAACAAAGGACACTATTGAAATTGGTAAGCTTAAGGCTAAGATTACTAAGGAAAAGACAGATATAAATGAAACATACGTAAAGATTGGTGAGTATGTATTTAATAATTATCAGAACCTTGAGATAACTGATGAGACGCTAAGTGGTTTTGTTAATAGTATTACAGAGGCTAAGGCAAGAATATCTGGATACAATAGTGAGATTGACCAGGTTAAGATGAGATAAAAATTATTATATATTTAGAGAGGAACAAAAAATGGATTTCAATGAACTAAGCTTAAAAATGCATGAGGAAAATCAAGGAAAGATTGAGGTTGTTTCTAAAGTTAAAATTAAGGATAGAAATGATCTTAGTACAGCATATACACCAGGTGTAGCAGAGCCTTGCAGAAAAATTAGAGACAATAAGGCAGATGTTTACAAATATACTTGTAAGTCAAACATGGTAGCCGTTGTATCTGATGGTACAGCAGTTCTTGGTCTTGGAGATATTGGTCCTGAAGCAGCTATTCCTGTTATGGAAGGAAAGGCAATATTATTTAAGGAGTTTGGTAATGTAGATGCGTTTCCAATTTGCCTTGATACTAAGGATGTAGATGAAATAGTTGAAACAGTTAAGAGAATTGCCCCTGTATTTGGTGGTATTAATCTTGAGGATATTTCAGCTCCAAGATGCTTTGAGGTTGAAAGAAGACTTAAGGAGGAACTTGATATTCCTGTGTTCCACGATGATCAGCATGGTACTGCTATCGTTGTTTCAGCAGGATTACTTAATGCAGTGAAGCTTGTTGGAAAGAAATTTAATGAGGTAAATGTAGTTATTAATGGTGCTGGTTCGGCAGGTATTTCAATTTGTAAGTTGTTATTACAGCTTGGAATTGGAAATGTAGTATTGGTTGATAAAAATGGAGCGCTTTGTCCAGGTGAAGTCTGGATGAATCCTGCTCAGGCTGAAATGGCAGAAATTACTAACAAAGATAAGCAAAGAGGTAATCTTGCAGAGATAATGAAGGGCAAGGATGTATTTATTGGTGTATCTGCGCCTAACATCGTAACTGCAGAAATGGTTTCAACAATGGCCAAGGATGCAATTGTATTCGCTATGGCAAACCCAACACCAGAGATTATGCCTGAGGAGGCATTTAAGGGTGGAGCCAGAGTTATGGCAACAGGTCGCTCAGATTATCCAAATCAGATTAATAACGTACTTGTATTCCCAGGAATATTCAGAGGTGCATTAGATGCTAAAGCAACAGGAATTACAGAGGAAATGAAGATTGCGGCTGCTAAGGCAATTGCTTCGATTGTATCTGACGAGGAATTAAATGAAGAATACATTATTCCAGGTGCTTTTGATGAAAGAGTAGCTAAGGTAGTAGCAAAGGCTGTTGCAGATGAAGCAGTTAAGCTTGGTATTACAAAATAATATATAATATTTGTAACGCAATATTGAGAAGATATAAGCTTGGTATTACAAAATAATATATAATATTTGTAATATAATATTGAGAAGATAGAAGTATTAAATTATAGAATTTATTATTTGACAAAGTTTTTTGATAACAATCCCCTTGGGTTTTATACGATAGATATGTGTCCTATCGTGCTAAATTCAAGGGGATTGTTTTGCTTTCTGGGAATCTTTATTGCATTGTTTGGCAATCTTTTGTTATGAAAAATGAGAAAAATATGGTATAATTAATCATATTTTTTGTAACTATATAGCTTGGATTGCATTTAAAGTATATTTAATTATTTAATTTAGCAATTCAGTTATTTGTATTAAAGATATGGGGGGATAAAATAATATATGGATAGTAAAATGCAATTGGTGCAAGACGAGATTAACAAGGTTATTAAGGGGAAAAATGATGTTGTTAAAAAGGTGCTTGCTGCAGTAATAGCAGGGGGACATATTCTAATGGAGGATATTCCAGGTGTGGGTAAAACTACACTTGCGGTTACATTTGCAAAGACAATGTCACTTGATTATAAGAGAGTTCAGTTTACTCCAGATATATTGCCAAGTGATATATTAGGTTTTTCTATGTATAATGCAGGAACAAAGGATTTTGAATATAGACCTGGTTCAATATTTTGTAATCTGTTTTTGGCAGATGAAATTAATAGAACATCTCCAAAAACACAGTCGGCTTTGCTTGAGGTTATGGAGGAAGGAAAGGCAACTGTTGACGGTGTGACAAGACCACTTCCAGATCCATTTGTTGTAATAGCAACAGAAAATCCATATGGATCATCAGGTACTCAGATGCTTCCTGAATCCCAGTTAGACAGATTTATGGTATGTCTTTCCATGGGATATCCAAGCCATGCAGATGCTGTAGAGATACTAAAGGGAAATGCTAATAAGCCTTTGGACAGTGTGAATAAGGTTATTACATTGGAAGAGTTAGTTCAGTATAGAAAAAAAGCAAACCAGGTGTTTGTTCACGAGCAGTTATATGAGTATATTGTTAATCTTGTTGAAACAACAAGAAATAACGAGATGTTTTCAATGGGAGTTAGTCCTCGTGGAAGCATTGCATTGCTTAAGATGGCAAAGGCTATGGCAGTTATTGAGGGACGAGATTTTGTTACAGCTGAAAATATACAGGATGTGTTGATTGATGTTCTTGGACATAGAGTGAAGGTAAGTGCAAGAGCTAAGGCACAGGGTATTGATACAAAAGCGGCACTTAATAATTTGATGCATAATATTGGAAATCCTAGAATGTAATATAATGGATATGTAGCAAAATAGTGAGAATGGTGAATAATGTATGGAAATAATAGTAAGGGTAATAGGATATATAGTACTTATTGCAATAGATGTGGGGTGCTATTTATTCTTTCATAGTCATTTCCTCTTTGTGACTTTGATGCTATTGGCAATTGCACCAGTTATATCTGTTACTGCAGCAGCTGTGCTTAGGTCAAAGCTTTCAGTAGAGTTAAATGGCGCAGTGAGTTTAGCAAATCAAGAGGGCTTTAAGCAAGGGGAGGAAATGCTTGTAAGGATTAAAATTAAGAATCCAACATTTCTTACATGTCTTGATTGCAAGCTTGAACTAACAATAGAAAATGAATTTTTTGAAACTAAGGGAGAGCAAACAATATCTGTGCCTGTAAGAGCATTTAAAGGATTTTTGCTGGATATTCCTATTGTGTCTGAGTACTCAGGTATTGTATCTATTGAAGTCAAAAGAGTATTAATTAAGGATTTTATTGGAATATGCTTCCTAAAGAAAAAAATTAATAAGAAAAGCGAGTTTATGGTTTTACCTAACATAAAAACTCAGATGGAGATTAATCGAAATATTGTATCAGCAGGCACTACAGAGAATGAGGAAAGTACAAAAAAGGGTAGTGACTATTCAGAGGTTAGCGACATTAGAGAATATATTCCAGGAGATGTACTTAACAATATTCATTGGAAGCTAACTGCAAAAAAAGATGAATTAATGGTTAAAGACAGAACAAGCATGACTGATGAGAAAATTGTAGTTTTTCTTGAGTTATATAATCCTAGCTATATGATATTTGATAATGCGATTTCAACAGCATACTCGTTAGTTCATAAGTTAGTTGATGAAAAAATGTCTGTAGAATTTATGTATTTCAGCAAAAAGGGGTATGATTTCAAAAGGTATAAGATAGATTATCATGCCCAAGCAGATGAAGCATTTTCTAAAATGTTTTTTGAAAAAACCTATGACAGACCGGATGAGGGCGCTAGTAATATGAGAAGTATTCATCCTGAAATATTAAGATATATACACGTGGCTGCAAGTATGGGGGGAGTCAACGTGGTTGTTAAGGAGAATGTCTAGTGGCAAAAAATAAACAGGAGAAAAATGAAAATATTGAGCTTTGTAATGGGGTTTGGCTCACAAATTCATTTTTTGAGAAAAAAGAAAATAGAATATTTATGTTATTGCTGAAGGGATTTCTAGTATATTTGCTTACAATGGGAAGTATTGGATTTTACCTTTCGTCTTTTAATATTGCATATAATTTTTTACTTGTTAATGCAGTAATATTTGTAACAGCTTTTTTATGTGCGGGATTATATTATCGATTACTTACAGAAAATCTGGGATACTTAATATTACTTAGCTTATTTGGACTTCTTGTATTAAAACTCAAAATTGTAATAAACAGTGGATTTTATGCAATAGTTAATATCACAGTTGATGAGGCAGCTAGATATTTTGGCGTTAATGCTCAAAAGCTTTATACCGAGCAAATTGAAAACAGATATCTTACTGTTACTATGGCGGCAATATTTATAGGTGTTGTAATGAATATTTTGCTCAATGTGTATATTTCACGTCGAATGCAGTATATGACAGCTATATTTATTACAATGTTTTTGAACTTTGTTCCAATATATCTAGAAGTTAATCCAGATATAATATTTGTATTAATGCTATTATTTGGGTATGCAATTGCTATTGTATTAAAGGCAGGAAAACACTATAGTCCGCAAATTGCAGTAAATAGAAATAATAGAAAATATGAGAAAAAGAAGAAAGAAATAGCTTATGTAAATGATATAAAATCAGTTATAGAAACAAGTATAATTATTGTTGCAATAGTACTTGTTGCAGTATCTTCTATATTGAGGCTTTCTCCTCAGGAGACATTTAACCAAAACTATACACCTAATAAATATAAACAGGTAACAATGGCAGCAGTTGGAACATTTCTTGTAGATGGATGGCAGGGATTTTTCGATGTAAAGAATTCTGTTGGTGGAATGGACAGAGGACAGCTTGGAAATGTTTCGTCTGTAAAGTTGGATCATATGACAGATTTAGTTGTTCAGTTAACACCATATGATTATGAGCCTGTATATTTAAGGCAGTTTGTTGGAGTTGAATATGTTCCTTATGAAAATCGTTGGGAGAAGGCAAATGTTGTTGAAGACAAGGGACTTGTTCAAGAGTCCAATGCATTAAAACATGCCTATGAAAATAATGCTGCAAAATCTGCAAAAGCCAAAATGTATGTTAAAAATGTTGGTGGCATTCCAAATGAAGATTATATTCCGTATTATACAAACGAAAAATCACAAGAGGATATGGGATATACAGAGATAGTATTTTATCCGAGAATAGAGGGAAATGATACTAAGGTAGACGAGCATTATTATGGAGAGATAGGTCCATATTCGTATAAGGACTTGTATATTCATCCAGAAAATGAAGAGGTAATAAAGGACTTTGTTAAAGAAATAGGAGAAACAAAAACTGAAGAAGACTTTACAAAGGCACTTAAAGATTACTATCAGCAGAATATACCATATACTGTAAGTCCTGGTAAAATTCCTAAGCAAGAGGATTTTGTTAACTATTTTCTTACAGATGGAAGAAAAGGGTATTGTTCATATTTTGCTTCTGCAGCAGTGCTCGCATATAGAGCAAAGGGAATTCCTGCCAGATATGTGGAAGGCTATAGAATAGATTATGACCAGATACTTATGGGAGATCTTGTAGATGAAACAAAGTATGAGGATATGTATGATGGTTATTCAGAATTAGGAAAAACAGCACTTATTAAAGTTAATGTTTCTGATGCAGATGCTCATGCATGGGTAGAAATTTATAATGAGAACTTGGGTTGGCATGTTGTGGATGTTACTCCAAGTGGTGGAGACGAAGAATACGTTGAGGATTTCTGGAGTGCATTTGACAGAATAATTAATGAAGATGACACACAGGATGCGACACAAAATGTATTTCAAATCCCAGATAACATTATAGAAAAGTCGACAATTGCAATTGTAATGTTTATAGCTGGATTGATTGCTATTGGAATTGTGGCATTGGGAAGAGATTATTATATTTTTGCATATAAATATTTACGTGGCGATATAAATGAAAAGCTAGTTCTTTTGTTTGGGCGTCACTGGAAAAAACAATGCAGAAGAAATAAACAAATTATGGATAAAGTCAATTATCGAGATCAGGTTGAGATATTATTTAGATATAATTCGGTAAATGAAAAAAATATGTCATATAACAAGGATATAATAACAGAAATATTAGAAAAGGCTGGCTTTTCAAATGAAAAAATAAGCCAATCAGATTTTAATATGGTGAAAAACTGGATGTCGAATAATAAAATTATACATTGATGATAAAATTTAAGGTTGTTGTTTTAATGAGGAATATTTTCATTAAACTACAACCTTAAAAGTATTTTACACATAATATATTAAGATGTATAATTACTATGTATATGTATAAATTGATAATTTGCTAGTGTGGCGCAGTAGGTAGCGCAATTGATTCGTAATCAATAGGTCGTCGGTTCGAGCCCGATCACTAGCTTTAGATAAACTTTTAGAAACTAATTCAGCTTTATATAAAGCAATAAGTTTTTTGGAGATGAAGTTATGGCAAAGAAACAGGAATTGTATTTCGATAAATTAGATAATACAGCTAATCTTTTCCCAGTTATTGTAAGCGAAAGTGTAAGCAATGTTTATAGAATCTCAGCTACGCTTAAGGAAGAAATTGACTGCGAGAAGCTACAGATGGCAGTTGATAAAGTACTGCCATATTTTAGTGTGTTTGGCGCAAAACTTAGAAAAGGTATGTTTTGGTATTATTTTGAGAGTAATCATAAAAAGCCACCTGTGGTTCACGAAGAAAAAACATATCCTTGTGCTTATATAAATCCCTTAAGTAACAATGACTATTTATTTAGAGTAAGCTATTACAAAAATAGAATTAATCTTGAAGTATTTCATGTTATTACAGATGGAACAGGGGCCTTGGCATTTCTGAAGGAAATAGTATTTCAATATCTTCGCTATGCCCATAGGGAATTAAAGGAAAAGGTTTCGGACAGCTTGCAAGCGGGAGTGAGCCTTTCTAAAGAGGACAGTTATATTAAGAATTATAAGCAAAGTTCTGGAAAACTATATAAAACAGAAAAGGCTGTTATCATTAAGGGGGAGAGATTTCCTGCAACTAAAATGGGTGTGCTTCATGGTTATATCCCTGTTAGCGAGATTAAGGCTGTAGCTAAGAAATATGGTCTTACAATTAATCAGTATCTGATTGGTACTTATATATGGTCGGTTTATAAAAAAGAACTTGGGATGGCTAAGTCCAACAAACCAATTAGCGTTTGCGTTCCGGTTAATTTAAGACCGTATTATGATTCACAGACATTAAAGAATTTCTTTGCTGTTGTATCCGCTGTGTTTAAGCCTACAAAGGATCAATATACATTCGAAGAGGTAATTAAGGAAGTAGCAGATAGCTTAAAAAAGCAAATCACAGAAGAAAATCTAGAAAAACTACTTTCATATAACGTATCTAATGAGAAGAACAAAATAATACGAGCAGTGCCATTATTTATGAAAAATCTTGCACTAAAGGCAGTATATACTAAATCTGCAAGGGCAAATACGAGTACAATAACTAATCTAGGACAAGTTTCTGTTCCAGAGGCATACAAGAAATATATCAACAATTTCCATGCTATTTTGTCCCTCTCTAAAGGACAGAATTTGAAGGCTACAGTTGTATCTTATGATGATACAATGGTTTTTACATTTAGTAGTGCAGTGGTTAAAACTGATATACAAAAGGAATTTTTTATGCGACTTGTACAAGATGGAATTAATGTTGAGATAGAAAGTAATGGGGTGTATTATGAGCAGATGTGAAAAATGTAACATTAATATTAAAGATGATACAATGCTTTGCCCACTGTGCCATAGTGTAATTGCCAGCGATACCCCTGTTGAAGAATCAAAATCTCTTATGTATCCTGATGCAGAGATATCTATTAAGAAGCTTCTCTTTGTTATAAAGCTTATGATTTTTATTTCAGTTCTTGCAGAGAGTGTACTTATCTTAATAAATTATCTTACATATAGTAAGGTAAAATGGTCTCTTATATGTGGAGTTGTGCTACTATATGCTAATTTTACAGTGTGCTATAGTTTTAAGAGAAATATTGGACATAGAGCAAAGCTATTTTTTGAAGCAATAACTATTGCAATAGCAACTGTTTTGATTGATTTTATAATTGGCTATACAGGGTGGTCCCTTAATTATGCTGTACCAATAACATTAATGGTATTAGATAGCCTAATAATAATGCTTATGCTTGTAAATATTTCTTCTTGGCAGATATATTTAATCTATCATTTTATGGTGGTAATAGGATGTGTTATATTAGATATCCTTGCATTTGCTAAAATAATAAAGCATCCACTTTTAACAATGATAGTATCGATAATTAGTATAGTGATATTAGTTGGAATATTACTGTTTGGAGAAAAAAGGGCAGTTAATGAGTTGAAAAATAAATTTAAAATATAAAACATGAGGTTTATATGAACAGTCTTAAGGATATAATTGGTAAACTAATGAAGGAAAATGATCAGGAAAATAAGAACGAAAAGCAGGATTTTACTGAATCATTATCTGGAGAGGACAAGGAGCTTAGCAAGCGTGCAAAGCTTGTTGTTGAGATGGTTGCAGAATTCAATAGCAGTAACATTAAAAAATATGTTATGAAGGATAGAAATAAAACTGATATTGAAAGGGATTTTGTTTATCCAGAGCATCTTACATTAACAAAGCTTCCTATGGATAACTTTAGTATGGAGCTTCTTGAATGGAAGGAGCCAACAGAAAGCAAGTGGACTATAATGCAGCTGCATGGTGGTGGATATATTGGTCCATTTAAGAATAATTACCGAATGATGGCAGGTCTTTATTCAGAGGTAGGACGAGGAGCTAAGGTGCTTAGCATAGATTATAGAACAGCGCCAGATAATCCGTATCCTGCAGCATTAGAGGATGCTTTGGCGGCGTATGAGTGGTTGCTTGATAATGGCTATGATAATAAAAATATTGTGTTAGGTGGAGATTCTGCGGGAGGAGGATTGGCAATTGCCCTTGCTATGTATTTGAGGGATAATGGTAAACCGCTTCCAGCAGGAATAGTTGCAATGTCTCCGTGGACAGATCTTACAGCAAGTGGTGCGTCATATACTGACAATAAGGAATGTGATCCAGTATTTGGACAATCGGATTTTGACATTTTATCCAATAGCCCTTATATTGGGAATGATAGCCCGAGGAACCCTTATATTTCTCCTGCTTTTGGATATTTTGACAACTTACCACCTATGCTTATTCAGGTTGGAACAAGAGAGATGCTTTTGGATGATTCAGAAACTGTGGCAAGAAAAGCAAAGGAAGCAGGGGTTAAAATCAGATATACGAAATACCAGGGAATGTTTCATGTGTTTCAGATGGCAGCAGTTCTTATGCCAGAGTCAAAGGAAGCATGGGTAGAGGTAGGAAGATTTCTTGATGCTATTAAAGAAATATAGATATATTTTTATTATGCATAATTTTTTGCTTTTGCCTGATTAGGAAAAATATAATAATATAGAATAGCGATATGATACGTAATATATTAACACGAAGATTTTACGGCATAAAAATATGTAGTAGTATGTTAAGAAAATGTGGTGAAAATATGAGAGTAGGATTAGCGCAGCTAAATATCATATGGGAAGATAAAATGAGTAATCTATCCCATTGTGAAAAGATACTTAAGATTGCTCAGGAAAAGAAAATAGATATGGTATTGTTTCCTGAAATGACACTTACTGGTTTTTCCATGGAAACAGATAAAACAAAAGACAATATAGATACAATAGGGCAAGTTAATAATCTTTCAAAAAAATATAAGCTTGCTATTGGTATGGGGTATGTAAAAAAAGAAGATAGTTTGGCAGAAAATCATTATGCATTAATTAATGAGGATGAAGTTTTGTTTGATTATGTGAAGCTTCATCCTTTTAGTTTTGCAAAGGAAGATAAATATTTTAAAGGTGGAGATAAGCTTGTAAGTGCTCAGTTTAAGGAATTTACGCTTAGCTGTGGTATTTGTTATGATTTGCGCTTTCCTGAAATATTTCAGGTTATGTCAAAAAAGGCGGAATTTATCATGGTTCCTGCAAATTGGCCAGGTAGGAGAAGAGAACATTTTATTACGCTTCTTAAAGCAAGAGCAATTGAAAATCAATGCTATATTGCTGGTATAAATTGTGTTGGAAAAATAGGTGGACTAAATTATTTAGGGGATACTTGTTTGTATAACCCAAATGGGGACTTAGTATTACCCATAGAAGAGATATATACATCTTCATTATGCGAAGATGAAAAAATATTAATATATGAAATAGAAAATAACATAGAAGAGATTCGAAGTGGTTTTCCAGTGAAAAAAGACAGAATAGAAGAATTATATATGCACTTATATAAATCTTAATAATTTTACTGATTTTTTCTTAAGATTTTTTTGGCATAATATGTTTGTAACAAATGAACCACGCATATTATTCCAAATGCAGGTAATCACATTCAATTTCCTATGATGAATTAATGAGGGAAAAATGAATATGAGTAACATGTAATATCTGAAAAATTCCAATATGGGTTATGAATTTCACATATAATAATATTGGCAAACAAGAAAACATACACCTATATTAATGAAGTACCTATAGATTTTAAAGTTAAATATGTGTATAAAGAAGATGATCCACTATGGAGCAAAATTGAGAAAATCATTGCAAATAACAATGATGACGCTTATGAGTTAGCTACTGCAATAGATTTTGATGCTGCAGGGTCTCAATTATTAGAGTTAAAGGTTAATAATAGTTATGATGGGTATACAGAATTTAATTTCTGGATTTTGAATAAAATAATTAAGAATGAATAAAATAACAAATAAGTAGTTGCTTTATGTAGTATTGTGCATAGAAGCAACTATTTTTGTTTTGCAAAATAATATATAATCTAATTCAGTTCAGAAAAATATTTTTTTCTTGACTTACTACTGATATGAGTGTATATACAACATATAAAAAGTCAAAAACGCATAATTATTGTTTTTTTACATAGATGAATTATATTACTTTGATATAGATAATTTATCTTTTAATATGTGAAGTGAAAGAAGGAATCGCATGAGAGATGTTGTAATAATTGGAAGTGGGCCAGCAGGATTATCAGCTGCAGTATATGCTAAGCGTGCAGCCTTAGATGTAGTTGTAATAGAGAAGGAACCTTTCTCAGGTGGACAGATTGTTAATACAAAGGAAGTTGACAATTACCTTGGGATGAAGGGGATAAGCGGATTTGATTTAGCAACAAAATATAAAGAACATGCAACAGAACTTGGTGCTTGTTTCTTAGAGGGAAATGTTAGCAAGATAGATGCATTAAAGGACAAAATAAAGGTTGAGCTTTCTAACGGTGAAGTGATTGAAACGAAAAATGTAATAATTGCAACAGGGGCAATACATAAGAAGATAGGAGCCGAAAACGAAGAGAAGCTAACTGGTTCAGGAGTATCGTATTGTGCAACCTGTGATGGAGCATTTTTCAAAGGCAAGGATGTTGCAGTTATTGGAGGCGGAGATGTAGCCTTAGAGGATGCGTTATATTTATCAAATATATGTAGTAAGGTTTATTTAATTAACAGAAGGGAAGCTTTAAGAGCGGCTAAGTCGGTTCAGGAGGCTGTATTTGCCAGAGATAATATTACGTTTTTACCTAATTATACTGTTGAAAGAATAGAGGGTAAGTTTAAGGTCGAAAAGGCGTATCTAAAGCATACAATTAACGGCGAAGGCAAAGAGATAGATATAAATGGTATCTTTATTGCAATTGGCATGGAGCCTGTTACAGATTTTCTTAAGGGTGTTGTTTCTATAGATGATAATGGATATATAATTGCTAGTGAAGATTGTCGAACTGATGTAAAGGGAATATACGTAGCAGGGGATGTTAGAACAAAGAGATTAAGACAACTTGTTACAGCAGTAGCAGATGGAGCAAACGCAGTATATTCATTAGAAGAAGATGATAAATTATACATGGTACAGGTTACAGAAGAATAGGGTAGTGTCAATTGTTGTATGAAAAATGTTATAAAGAAAAAGAAAGGAAAAAATATATGAAATTAGAACTTAAAGATATTAAAAAGAGCTTTGTTGAAAAAGAAATTCTTCATGGAATTAATTTTTCAGTAGAGAGTGGTAGGGCACTTGGTTTACTTGGACGAAATGGTGCAGGTAAAACAACAACAATGAGAATAATTATGGATGTATTTCGTGCTAATTCAGGTGAGGTATTACTTGATGGTAAGAAATTCATTGTTGATGGAAGTATGGTAGGATATTTGCCAGAAGAAAGAGGGTTATACCCAAAGCGATTAATTAAGACACAGATGATTTATCTGGCAGAGCTTAGAGGTATGAACAAGAAGCAGGCTGCTGAAAGCACAAAAAAGTGGCTTGAGAAGCTTCATGTTTTGGAATATGCAGATAGAAAGCTTGACACTTTATCAAAGGGTAACCAACAGAAGGTTCAGCTTGCAGCAACACTTGTTGGTGAGCCAGATATCGTTATATTAGATGAACCTTTTAGCGGACTTGATCCAGTTAACGCTCAGATACTTAAGGATGTAATTAATGAGCTTATTGCAGATGGAAAGATCGTAATTTTCTCAAGTCATCAGATGAGCTATGTAGAAGAATTCTGTGAGGACATTGTTATTATTAATCATGGAGAAGTTGCTTTATCAGGTAATCTTAATGACATTAAGGTTGAATATGGTAGAGGAAGAAAGATAGTTAATTCAACAAATTATTCATTAAGTAAGTTGGCAGACAAATTCAACAAGGAGTTTGCAGATATGCTGAAGGTGTTAAATGTTGATAAGAAGTATGTGATAGTAGATATTAATGAAGGCGTAGACCAGTGGACATTGCTAGAGGCTATGAAAGAAAAAGGTATCGAGCTTAATACATATGGTGCTTATGAACCATCCCTTAATGACATCTTCGTATCAAAAGTAGGTGAGGAAGAAGCAATAGTACCTGCGGAAGAAAAGGAAGAAGAAACTGACAAGAAGAAAAAAGGTTTATTCAGAAAATAATTAACTGTGAATATTATATATGTAGACAAAATACAGAGAGGGGAAAATATAATATGAAAAACTTTTTTACAATTTTTAAATTTGAATTAGATAATTACATAAAAAGCAAAGGATTCATTGTTCCTACATTATTAATTGCAATTTTAGTTTCTATAGTAATGTTTGCACCACGTATCAAGAAAGAGGTATTTGGAGATAGTAAAAGTAAGTCTGGCATGGAGAAGGAAGTCGAGACGGAAGAAGATGTTAAAAAAATAGCTATATATGATGTTAACAAGATTACAGCTGAAGAAGACTTAAAAGAGTTCTTTGGAAATCGTAAGATTGTTTATTGTGATAGCTTGGATGACTTAAAGAAAAAGGTTGAAACAGAAGCTGTTGAATGTGGATATGAAGTAAAGTCATCTACAGAATTTTCGTATTATATATATAACAGGTCTATTACAGATTCTGGAGAAGCGAATTTTGTAGAGTATATGAATCTGCTTGTTCGTAAGGAGTACTGTGCTAAAAACAATCTTGATTACACAGAATTTATGCAGGTAAATTACCCAAATATTTCATCTAGTACAGAAATTCTTGGAAAAGATAGTGCTAGTGGATATTGGTATTGTTACATACTTGTTATGGTGGTTTATATGATGTTCATCTTATATGGTGTTCAGACTGCATCAAGTGTTACTAACGAAAAGAGTAACAGAAGTATTGAGATAATTATTACAAGCACATCGTCTGTTGCGTTATTATTTGGTAAGGTTTTAGCAAGTGTTGTAGCGGCAGTTGGTCAGATTGGAGTCATACTTGCAAGTGCACTTGGTTCGTACAATCTAAACAAAGAGTATTGGCCAGAAATGATATCTGCAGTGCTTGATATTCCATCTGAGGTATTAATTGCATTTGTAGTATTTGGAATAGGTGGTTTTGTATTCTATATGCTTGCATATGGAGCATTTGGAGCATTAGTTTCTAAAATTGAAGATTTGAACAAATCAATAGGTTCATTACAGATGATAGTTGTTGCAGTATTTATGGGAACTTTGGCGTCAATGACTAAGGCAGACGGTATTATATTAAAGATATTATCTTTCGTTCCATTTAGTTCTTATAGTGCAATGTTTGCAAGAGTTGCAATGGGTAAGGTTGCGATGTGGGAGATAGTTATATCAGCAGTAATTCTTTATGCATCTGTTATATTAATGGGCTTTATTGGTGCTAGAATCTTTAGGGCTTCTACTCTTAGATATGGTAACCCAATTAATATTAAGAATGCTCTTAAGCTTATTAAGAAAAATGACAACTAAAATAATATAAATATATAAAAAGACGAATTATTAACAAACAGAATTGTTTGAATAATAGTTCGTCTTTTTTATATGAATCCTATATCCAGGCACCGTCAAACTTTACAACCTCACCTGTAAAATATGATGGCATTGCAAGCAGCTTAGAAACGCACATGGCAGCTTCTTTTGCAGAAGCCATTCTGCCAAATGGAATCTCGTCACATAGAAGCTGCTTTTCTTCTTCGTTGAGATGGTTATTCATCTCAGTGTCAATTGCACCAAAAGCAATTGCATTTACGGAAATATTACTAGGAGCAAGCTCTTTAGCAAGGGCCTTGGTAAAGCTGTTAATGGCACCTTTAGTAGCAGAATATGCGACTTCACAGGATGCACCTACTAACCCCCAAACTGAAGAAATATTAATTATTCGCCCATCCTTGTTATGAATCATATTAGGTGTTGCTGAATGACATGTATTATATATAGATGATAAATTTGTGTTAAGTATGTTTTGCCACATTGAAGGTGTAGTATCGGAGAATACCCCTGTAACAGAAATTCCTGCATTGTTGATTAATGTGTGAATTGAACCAACGTCAGTAATGACAGTGTTAACCATATCCTTAACAAAGTCGTAATCTGCAACATCTCCAATGAAGGCTTTTACTGCACAGTTTGATTTTATTTCATTATATAACGTATTTAACTGGTCTTTTGAGGATTTACAACATATCGCAAGGTAATCGTATTCGCTAGATAATTCTATGGCGATTTGTCGCCCGATGCCTCGTGAAGCACCAGTAATGATTGCTGATTTCATAAGAAACTCCTTTAGATTTAATTAGGTTAATTAGTATAGAATAAATTTATAATGTATTTATATCATCATTCTACATAAAGCTATAATATCATTATCCTATAAAGTGTTGAAAAATACAAATCTTTTTGCTATACTTACAAAATACGTAATTAGAAATTAACATAGGTTGTACAATATAAATTATTTATCTTGAATATGGAGGATATGAGATATGAAGAAGGAAAGCGCAGCAGGTATTTTCTTTTCGATGTTTTTGAAAGCTATTGTAGTAATATTAGGCATCGTAATAGTATTATTTGGAATCGTAATAGCTACAAAGATTGTTAAAGGTGACAAGGGTACAAAGAATAAACCATCAACCACAGTTGGAGAAAATGTGTTGACAGAGCAGGAAGAGAAGGACCATTTGATTACTAACGAAACAACTGCTGCACCATATAAGGAGGATGAGACAGATGACTCAAGTGTTGATAAATCAGAATTGAAAATCCTTGTTCTTAATAGTACAGATATCTCTGGTTTAGCAGGCAGATGGAGCGACAAGATTAGCGAAATGGGATATGGTCAGGTGGATGCATCTGATTATGCAGAAACTATTGAGAATACCAAAATCGTATCAACAAAGGAAGGGCTTGGCAAGGAATTGATACAGTGCTTCAAGAATGCTTCTTATGAAGTAGGAACTGTAACAGAAAATGTTTCTGAATCAACAGATGGATATGATATAGTAATTATTATTGGTAGTGCAGATGATGACGGACAGAGTGTGGATTCAGATGACTCAGGCGATTCAGATGAATCATATGATTCAGACGAGGAAGAAAGCGAAGAATAATATAATCAAAAACTCTTCATAATAAATATATGAAGAGTTTTTTTAATACAAACAAAAACATAACAAAATATTTATATATTACACTAGGCGCTGTGCTAATGGCGATTGCACCTTTATGGTATTTTGAGAGAATGGGAATAGTTACTGGAGGGGTGACTGGTTTAGCCATAATTGCAAAGAAAACATTGGGCGTACCTATGTGGATAACAAACTGTGTGGCAAACCTTCCTTTGTTTGTTATTGGATACAATATGCTTGACAAAGCAAGCTTCATCAGGACATTATATGCAACCATTGTACTTACGGTGCTTTTAGGAATTCTGCCAGAATACTGTTTAATAACAGGAGACTATATAGTTGACGTAGCATTTGGAAGTGTAATTATGGGAATAGGGCTTGGACTAATATTAATGACCTACACTTCTTCAGGTGGTTCGGATCTTTTGGCAGTATTACTTAATATGAAGCTAAAACATATTGAAATACCGCAGATAATGGCTATTATTGATACTATCATTGTAGTAATTGGAGCGGGAATCTTTGGTTTAAAAAAGGGCATATATGCAGTGATTGCTATATATATAATAGAAAGAGTATCTTCTAGAATACTAGAAGGGACAAAGAAAGCAACACAAATGTGTATCATTCTTGATGACGAAATAGCAATATCTGAATATATAATTAATGAAATATCTAGGGGGGTTACGGTGATTCAAGTAAAAGGTGGATATAGCGGTCAAACTAAAAAAATGATAATATGTGTCGTTTCAAGTCGAGAAATGATTAAAATTAGACAGAAATTAGCCCAAATTGATAAAAATGCAATATGTTTTATAGGGGATATCAGGGAGGCTTTTGGTGAAGGTTTCACAAATATTGGGTGATTGACACTGGTGGTTTTTTGGCTAAATTGGACAAAAAAAAAGCTTAAAAATATTTCGTATACATTTTAGACAACATTTTTTAATTTTCTTTGTTGAATAATAATATGGCAATTGAAAATGAATTGAGTTAAAATCAGTTCATCATTAAACAACTAGTGTTTAGCTTTTTAAGGAGGAAATTGTAAAAATGGCTAGTTTATCACTTAAGAATATTTATAAGATTTACCCTAATGGTTTTAACGCTGTTAAGGACTTCAACTTAGATATAGAGGATAAGGAGTTTATCATCTTCGTTGGACCTTCAGGATGTGGTAAGTCTACTACACTTAGAATGATCGCTGGACTTGAGGATATTAGTAGCGGTGAGTTATGGATCGGTGACAAGCTTGTTAACGATGTAGAGCCAAAGGATAGAGATATCGCAATGGTATTCCAGAACTATGCTTTGTATCCACATATGACAGTTTATGATAATATGGCATTCGGTCTTAAACTTAGAAAGGTTCCTAAGGATAAGATTGAGAAGCAGGTACATGAGGCTGCTAAGATTCTTGATATTGAGCACTTACTTGACAGAAAGCCAAAGGCTTTATCAGGTGGACAGAGACAGCGTGTTGCTATGGGTCGTGCTATCGTTCGTGAGCCTAAGGTATTCCTTATGGATGAGCCTCTTTCAAACCTTGACGCTAAGCTCCGTGTACAGATGCGTGTTGAGATTTCAAAGCTTCATCAGAGACTTCAGACAACAATTATCTACGTTACTCATGACCAGACAGAGGCCATGACTCTTGGTACAAGAATCGTAGTTATGAAGGATGGTATCATCCAGCAGGTAGATACTCCACAGAACCTTTACGATTATCCATGCAACTTATTCGTTGCTGGTTTCATGGGTATGCCACCTATGAACTTTATTGATTGTAAGGTAGTTAAGTCTGGATCAGACGTATTACTTATGTTTGGTTCACACTCAATCAAGGTTCCAGATGAGAAGGCTGCTAAGCTTATCGCTGGCGATTATATTGATAAGGATGTTGTTCTTGGTATTCGTCCAGAGGATATCCATGATGAGCAGTTATTCATCGAGTCTTCACCAGAGAGCGTAATTGACGCAAGAATCAATATCTACGAAATGTTAGGTGCTGAAGTTTACTTATACTTCACAATTGATCAGTTTGATATTACTGCAAGAGTTAATGCTCGTACTACAGCTAGACCTGGCGATACAGTACAGTTTGCATTTGACTTAAGCAAGATTCATATCTTCGACAAGAGCACAGAGCAGATTATTGCTTCTTAGTTCTAAAATGTCGTAAATTGTTACATAAATGTGACATTTTTGTGAAATTTATAGGGAAAATAGAGGAAAATCTCTATTTTCCCTTTTTTTTTGTTTAAAAATAATGTAAAATGTACCTATGATTTTGTGCTTAAGTAAAAAATATAATTAAGGGAGTGGTTAAATGATATCAAATCAAATTCTTCAGGATACAATTGATGGCATCAAGAATATTACTCGTACAGATTTGTGTGTAATGGATACAGGTGGAAAGTGTTTAGCTTCTACTATTAGAAATACTGACGAGTACGAAGAAGCAGTAGTTTCATTTGCTGAATCACCAGCCGAGAGCCAGGTAATGCAGGGCTTCCAGTTTTTTAAGGTATATGATGACAATGATTTGGAATATGTAATTCTTGCAAAGGGTGAAACAGAAGATATTTATATGATTGGTAAGGTTGCGTCATTCCAGATTCAGAGTCTTTTAGTAGCATATAAAGAAAGATTTGATAAGGATAACTTTATTAAGAACTTATTACTTGACAATTTACTTCTAGTAGATATCTACAATCGTGCTAAGAAGCTTCACATTGAAACTGATGTGAAGAGAATTGTATTTATCATAGAGACTAAGAATGAGAAGGATACTAATGCATTAGAGACAGTTAGAACTTTATTCTCAAGCAAGACTAAGGATTTCATTACAGCTGTTGATGAGAAGAATATTATTCTTGTTAAGGAAGTTAAACCTAGCGAGAATTATGAAGATATGAACAAGACTGCTAAGGTTATTGTTGATATGCTCAACACTGAAGCAATGTCTTCTGTTAATGTTGCTTACGGAACAATTGTAAGCGAGATTAAGGAAGTGTCACGTTCATACAAGGAAGCTAAGCTTGCTTTGGATGTAGGAAAGATTTTCTATAATGATAGAAAGATTATTGCATATAGTAATCTTGGTATTGGTCGTCTTATTTACCAGCTTCCAATTCCACTTTGCAAGATGTTCATTAAAGAGATTTTTGATGGAAAATCACCTGATGATTTCGATGAGGAGACTCTTGCTACAATTAACAAGTTCTTTGAGAATAGCCTTAATGTTTCTGAGACATCACGTCAGCTTTACATTCACAGAAACACTCTTGTGTATAGACTTGACAAGTTAGAGAAGAGCACAGGACTTGATCTTAGAGTATTTGAGGATGCAATTACATTTAAGATTGCACTTATGGTAGTAAAATATATGAAGTACATGGAGTCATTAGATTACTAGAATAAATTATGAATAATAAAATGTATTGGAGAGAAGTATAAGTATGATAGAATTGAATCACGTGAAAATGAAATATCCAGTGAGCAAAACTTATGCCCTTAACGATATTAATATCAAAATCGAAGAAGGAGAGTTTGTATTTATCGTTGGTACAAGTGGCTCAGGTAAAACAACGTTGATTAAGTTGCTATTGAAGGAATTAGATCCTACTTCAGGTTCGATTAAAGTGGCAGGTTATGATTATGCAAAGATGAAGAGAAGGAGTATACCTAAGCTTAGAAGAAATATAGGTGTTGTATTCCAAAACTTCCGTTTGCTTAAGGATAGAACAGTTTACGAGAATGTTGCATTTGCACAGAGAGTTATTGAAACTCCTAGCAGATTCATAAGAAGACAGGTGCCAGCTATGCTTACCCTTGTTGGATTGGCAGATAGATACAAGGCATATCCTAGACAGCTTTCAGGTGGTGAGCAACAGAGAGTTGCACTTGCTAGAGCCCTAGTTAATAAACCGGCTATTTTGCTTGCGGATGAGCCAACAGGTAACCTTGATCCTAAAAATTCTTGGGAGATTATGCGTCTTCTTGAGGATGTTAATAAGAAGGGAACTACAGTAGTTGTAGTTACACATAACAAAGAGATTGTTAATATGATGCAAAAGAGAGTTATCACACTTAAGAAGGGTGAGTTAATTAGTGATGAACAAAAAGGTGGGTATATAGATGAGGATTAGTTCGGGTTTATATAGCATCAAACAAGGTTTGAAGAATATTCGTAGAAATCTATTGTTCTCACTTGCGTCAGTTGGAACAATAGTATCTTGTTTGTTTTTGCTTGGAATTTTTTATTGTGTAGTAGTTAACTTTAGGACAGCGATGGACGATTTAACTAATACAGTAACATTTTCAGTATTTTTTGATGAAGGAATATCTGAAGACAACATTAAGCTTATTGGAGATCAGATAAGACTTAAGGAAGAGATTAATACATGTGACTTTATTTCGGCAGACCAGGCCTGGAAAGATTTTGCTAAGAATAATTATGAGGATCCAGAAGAAGCTATGAAAGCATTTGCAGGAGATAATCCACTTAAGAATAGTGCTTCATACAAGATTACACTTAAGGATCTTACTAATCAGGATCAATTTGTAAAATATTTGGAGTCACTTAATGGTGTACGTAAGGTAAATGCTTCAAGAAAGGCTGCTGATGGTATTGCTGCTCTTAATAGTGTTGTTACCTATTCATCTGTCAGTATTATTGTAATTTTGTTATTGGTATCTATTTTCCTTATTAGTAATACTATTACAATTGGTATTACAGTTAGAAAAGAAGAGATTGCAATTATGAAGCTTATTGGTGCAACAAATTTCTTCGTAAGAGCACCATTCATTGTTGAAGGTATTGTAATTGGTCTTATTGGTTCAATAATTCCTGTAATTTTAGTTTATTTGGCGTATGATAATGTAATTAATTATGTAATTGGAAGATATAATATTATTAAAGATTTCTTTGCATTCGTTCCTGTTAAGGAATTATTTACAACACTTGCTCCGGTTTCTATTATTATAGGTGTTGGGCTTGGTTTAATAGGAAGTATTTTGACAACAAGAAAGCACCTTAAAATTTAGGAGGGATTAAATTGTTTAGAAAGGTATTAAAGAAAGCAGTTGTTTTTGTAGCACTTAGTACAGTGTGTATAACAGCAAATGCCAGCAGCGTTGGGGAACTTAAGACAAAAAAAGAAGAAACACAGAAAAAGAAAGAACAGGCTGAGGCTACTCTTAATGAGCTAAAGGAAGCAAAAAGTGGTATTCTTGACACAATTGCTAAACTTGATACTCAGATTGCTGATTACGAAAATGAAATGATTGAATTGAATGCTAGAATCGAGCAGCTTAATGCGGATATTGAGGTTAAGCAGGCAGAACTTGAGCAGGCTAAGATTGAGGAAGAGAAACAGTATGATGCAATGAAGCTTCGTATCCAGTATGCTTATGAAAATGGTAACGTAGGAGTGTTGGATTCAATATTTACTTCTTCTGATTTATCAGATATGGTTAATAAGTCAGAATATGTTGATCAGGTTTATAAGTATGATAAGAATATGTTAGCTGAACTTATTTCAATTAAGGACACAATTGATAAGTGTGAGCAGGCTCTTAAGGAAGAGTTAGATGATGTTGAAGAGATTCAGGCTGAGGTTGAAGAAAATAAGGAAGCAGTAGAGTACATGAAGGAAGGCAAGGAAACTCAGCTTTTAAACTTTGAGAACTCTATTGGAGATTATCAGACATTGATTGATGAATATGTCAAGGACATGCAGGCTACAGAGGCTGCAATTGCAGAAGCAGAGAAGGCTTCAGAAGTAAACTATGATGTGCCAATTAGTTATACAGGAGGTACATTCCAGTGGCCTGTTTCAACAGGTGGTGTTATTACATCGACATTTGGTCCTAGATGGGGAACAGTTCATCAGGGACTTGATATAGGTTGTTCTGAAGGAACTCCTATTGTTGCAGGTGAGTCTGGTGTTGTAACAATATCACAGTACAGCTCATCAGCAGGAAACTTTGTTGCAATTAACCATGGTGGTGGTGTATCAACAGTATATATGCATAATTCACAGCTTTTGGTAAGTGTTGGACAGACTGTATCAAGAGGTGATGTTATTGCATTATCAGGTAATACTGGAAATTCAACTGGACCTCATTGTCACTTTGCTGTGTCCATCAATGGTACATATGTAGATCCATTACCTTATTTACAGTAATATAGTGAATAATTATATGCAAATGAGAAGGTTTTCTTCTCATTTGCTATTGTTTTTTATTTGATAATATTGTTTTTGGAAATTAGAATATTCGAAAGTTCTAAGGTTACGTGAAAGTATCAGAACAAATGTTAATGCGTAGCTTAAGTATTTAGAATAGTATGGAAGTCTGAGTAGTTGGAATAGAATGGTAGACTAAGTATTTGGTATAGAATAGTATACAAAGTATATGGAATAGAATGGTAGACTAAGTATTTAGAATAGAATGGTAGACTAAGTATTTAGAGTAGAATGATATACTAAGTATTTGGTATAGGTTATTTCAATAATGATATATGGGTTAGGAGTGTTATATTTTGAAAAAGAAGATAGTAGTGTTGTTTATTATGTCAAGTATGGTTACAGGTTTATCAGGCTGTGACTTAGACATATCTAGAAGTGTTAGAAAAAATACTACAGAAGAAACTGAAATAGAAGCAGCAGATGATAAGGACACAAGCAGTTCATCAGATTCTAATAAAGATAAAAAGGAAAAGAACTCTATATTTAGTTCAAAAAGTGACAACTTTATAGAGGATAAAGATATTGTCGAAAAAACTGATTTGATTAATAAGTATATTGATCAGTTATATTATTTTGAAGTAGATAAGGATAAGCAGGAGGAGGCTTATTTTGATGGAATAATGGCAGGATTAGACGATCCATATTCTGTATATTATTCTCAAGAGGATTACTCTAGCTTGCAGGAAGAAACATCTGGTGAATATGTTGGAATTGGAGCTGTTGTAACACAGGATGCCGATATGGTTATATCAGTAGTAAGACCAATTAAGGGAAGTCCTGCTGAAGAGGCTGGTATTATGGCAGAGGATATTATTGTTGAAATAGATGGTGAAGATGTACAGGGCCAGGACTTAAATGTTGTTGTTAAGAAAATAAGAGGTGAAGAGGGCTCTGTTGCAAAGGTTAAGGTATATAGAAAGAGCGTGTCTGACTACATAGAATTTGATGTTAAGAGACGTGTTGTTGAAAACTATTCTGTAAGCAATGAAATGTTAGAGGACAACATTGGTTATATACAAATTGAACAGTTCTATGAGAACACTGGGAAAGAATTTAAGGATGCCATGGAACAGTGTCAGAAGGACGGTGCAAAGGGTATTATTATTGATTTAAGAGATAATCCAGGTGGACTTCTTAATGTTGTAGTCGATATGTGTGACTACATTATGGAAGGCGTGACAATCGTATCAACAAAGGATAAGAACGGAACAGTACTTAGCGAATTTAAGGCAGAAGATGGTAAGGAAACTGATATTCCTATGGTGGTACTTATTAATGGAAATAGTGCAAGTGCATCAGAAATTTTTTCAGGCGCGATGAAGGATACAGGTAAGGCTAAGCTTGTAGGAACAACAACTTTTGGAAAGGGAATTGTTCAGTCAGTTATTCCATTAGAAGATGGTTCTGCTATAAAGCTTACCGTTGCAAAATATTTTACTCCTAATGGAAATGATATTCATGAGATTGGCGTTGCACCAGATTATGTTGTTGAGCTTAAGGATGGCAAAACAACTGCTGTAAATCTTGACAGAAAAGAGGATACGCAGCTTGACAAGGGTGTTGAAGTACTTAAGGAAATGATTAAATAGACTTTAGATGCTCTGCAATTTAATTGAATTATCCTACAGTATTGGCAAGTAATATAACCGCAATATTAACAAGGTAGTTTGAATATTCAAGCTATCTTGTTTTTGCTAATATTATAGTTAAATAATATGTATAAAAAATGGATTTCGTTTAAATTTTATATTGCAATAACATGAATAATGATTATAATTAATTTATTAGTTTAGTGGAGTAGAATAGATACTTCATTTGCTGTTTAATGTAGCTGCTTTATAAGGCTGCATAATCGTTTTAGAAAGGAAAAACAATCCTATGAAGAAGGAAATGATTATTGTACTTGATTTTGGTGGTCAGTATAATCAGTTGATTGCCAGAAGAGTTAGAGAGTGTAATGTTTATGCAGAAGTACATCCATATACACTTCCTATCGAAAAGATTAAAGAGATGAATCCTAAGGGAATCATTCTTACAGGTGGTCCTAATAGTGTTTATGGAGATGATTCTCCTAGATATGATAAGGAATTATTTGAACTTGGAATTCCAATTTTAGGTATCTGCTACGGTTCTCAGCTTATGGCGTATACTTTAGGTGGAGTGGTTAAGACTGCACCTGTAAGTGAGTATGGTAGAACTGAGGTTGATGTTGATAAGCAGGATTCTTTATTATTTCACAATGTAGATGCTAAGACAGTTGTATGGATGAGTCATACAGACTATATTGCAAGTGTTCCAGAGGGATTTGAGATAATTGCACATACTCCAGTATGTCCAGTTGCAGCTATGGCTAATCCAGATAAGAAGCTTTATGCTACTCAGTATCATCCAGAAGTAACACATTCTGTTCAGGGACAACAGATGATTTACAACTTTGTTTACAATGTATGTGAGTGTGCTGGTGATTGGAAGATGGATTCCTTTGTAGATACAACTATTAAAGAGATTCGTGAAAAGGTAGGAAACGGCAAGGTTTTATGTGCCCTTTCAGGTGGTGTTGATTCTTCAGTAGCTGCAGTTCTTTTATCAAAAGCTGTTGGCAAGCAGCTTACTTGTGTATTTGTTGATCATGGTTTACTTCGTAAGAACGAGGGAGATGAGGTTGAGGCGGTATTTGGTTCTAAAGGACAGTATGACCTTAATTTCGTACGTGTAAATGCTCAGGAGCGCTTCTACGAGAAACTTGCTGGTGTAGAGGATCCAGAGGCTAAAAGAAAGATTATTGGAGAAGAATTTATTCGTGTATTTGAGGAAGAAGCCAAGAAAATTGGTGCAGTTGATTTCCTTGTACAAGGTACAATATATCCAGATGTAATTGAGTCAGGTCTTGGTAAATCTGCAGTAATCAAGTCTCATCATAATGTTGGTGGACTTCCTGATTGCGTTGATTTCAAGGAGATTATTGAGCCACTTAGACTTCTTTTCAAGGATGAGGTAAGACGAGCTGGTCTTGAACTTGGTATTCCAGAATACCTTGTGTATCGTCAGCCATTCCCAGGTCCAGGACTTGGCGTAAGAATTGTTGGTGAAGTAACAGCTGAAAAGGTTAGAATTGTTCAGGATGCAGATTTTATTTATCGTGAGGAGCTTGCTAAGGCAGGATGTGATAAAGGTCTTGGACAGTATTTTGCAGCACTTACTAACATGCGTTCAGTTGGTGTTATGGGTGATTTCAGAACATACGATTATGCAGTTGCACTTCGTGCAGTTAACACATCAGATTTTATGACAGCTGACTGTTCTGAGATTCCTTTTGAAGTATTGCAGAAGGTAATGACTAGAATAATTAACGAAGTAAAGGGCGTTAATAGAGTACTGTATGATCTTACAAGTAAGCCACCTGGAACGATTGAGTTTGAATAGTAGCCACAAGTCTGGGAAGCCTTATAAACATGGCGTTCCCGGACTTTTTCTTTTGAACTGCTACTAAATTGCTACTAACCGCAACTACTCTATTTCACATCGTTTTGTTTTTCAGATAGCTTTTCTTTGAGGCATCGGGATTACTTTTCCCGATGCTGTTGCTTTTGGCATAGGACCATATGGAAGTCCTGTATTGGCATATGCTGTTTCCGGAGTAACTGAACCGCCTGCTATATTACTATCATAGGAAATTCCCATAGTTTCGAGTAATGGATTTCCCATCGGTGGCTCCGGGGTTGGCGTGACACCAACCGTAGCGGCAAGCTGTTCCAGATTGCTGACAAGCTCCTGCTGTTTGTGTGTAAACAGATGGGAGTAAGTATTCAGTGTTGTGGATACTTTTTCATGTCCGAGTCTGTCAGCGAGGATAAGTGCATCACACCCCTGATTGATAAGTAAACTGGCGTGACTGTGGCGGATATCATGGATACGGATTCGCTTTATACCGGTTTTCTTACAACCTCTTTCCATCTCGTGAGAGAGAAAAGATTTTGTGATGGGAAAGAGCCTCTCGTTCGGAGCAAGCATATAGTCATACTTAATATATTTATGTAGACAAACATAAAATATCATGCTATAATCAACATATGTCGGAAACAAGAGGTGATGAAATGCCAAGACCACAAAGGTGTAGAAGAGTCTGTAGTGAACCGGAATATTCATGTTTTGAACCGGAAGGAGTTACAAATCCTGAAAGTGTGTTTCTTTCTGTTGATGAATATGAAGTGATAAGGCTTGTAGACTTTGAAAAACAGAATCATGAACAATGCGCTGCAGTTATGGATATTTCACGTACGACAGTCACAGAAATATATGAGAGAGCAAGATATAAAATTTCGGACTGTATTGTGAATGGGAAACAATTAGTGATATCCGGCGGAAATTATAGAATCTGTAGCGGAAAACATAAAGTTTGTTGTGAAAGACCATGCCGGA